>NZ_JAVDUA010000003.1:0-286351 GCF_031456105.1 Pseudomonas sp. BE134
AGCCTTTTTTCGCCTGTTACCTGCACAAAAGCAAACGCCCCGAACAAGTCGGGGCGTTTGCTTGGATCGCCTTCAGCGTGTTTTCACACAGTCTGTTCGGCGGGTTTTTTTACGTCTCCTGAAACACATTGAGGCCATTTACGCCGTATCGAACTGCCAGTGTTGACTAAGGTTCAAGCATTGCGAGGGAGCGTGCTACATGACAGTCGTTGATTTACCCGCTGCACCGAGAGTGCTGATTGCCGAGGCCGACCCTTGGTCCCGAGACTTGCTCAAGCAGGTGCTGTTGAATGTGCGCTGCGACGCTCGGCTCGACCTGTGCGCCGATGGTCAGCAGGCAATCGACAGGCTTGCGGAGGTTCCTTACGACCTGGCGATCGTTGACTGGGAGTTGCCCGGTGTCGATGGCTTGAATGTTTTGCGCAACGTGCGGCAACGCAGGCGCAATCCACCGCTGCCGTTCATTCTGATGAGCAGCCGCAACGACAGTGCCAGCGTGCGCGAAGCTTTACCTCTGGCGCCCACGGCGTACCTGACCAAACCCCTGAACATGGAAAACCTGACCCAACGTCTGCAGGAATTGCTGCTGAACGCGGGAGAGGAGGTGACCTGCGAGGTGCCGACATTGGCGCCGGGCATGAAGTTATCGGTGTATCTGGAACGTCGTCGAGAGTTGACCGAGGGTGCACCGTTGATGACTGACGTGCAGATCGCGGTCCAGCGTAGCCTCAATCCCGGCGGTCTCGATCTGAAGCGGCTGGAAGACGAAATTCGCACCGATCCACAGATAACTGCTGTGCTGATCGCTGCCGCGAACAGCGCGGGGCATCACATTGGCGATCCTGTGCAGACCCTGTCTCAGGCTTTGCATCGCTTGGGCTCAGGGCAAAGCATGAACCTGATTCTGGGGTTGGCACTCAAGCGCAGTGCCCGGCTTGAAGATCCGTTCCTGGCGGACTATGCCGAGCGCTATTGGCAGCTGTCGCTGCACACCGCCGAGTACGCCCGCACGTTGGCGCGTTTGCTGGATCTTGAACAAGAGCGCTGTTACTGCGCGGGAATGCTGCATCGTCTCGGCGATCTGGCAATGCTGCGGTGTTTGCAAGAGTGGAAGCAGGCCGGGGGGGAGCTGGATGAGTGGGAAGAGGTGGGGCATGCGCTCGCCGAGTTCGGTGCTGCCTACGGTTCTGCGTTGCGCACGCGTTGGCGTCTGCCGCTGGAGCTGCGAGAGCTGATTGCAGCGGTCTATCAGCTCGGTGGCGGGGTTTACTCCCGCGAAGCGCTGGTGATGAACATGGCGGCACATTTGGCGCGTCTGAGCGAGCATGAGGGCGTTGAAGAGTTGGCGAGAAGCCGGACGGCGCGGCTGCTCAAGATCGGCTTGCCGGAACTGATGCGTTTGCGCAAAAAGTAGGCCTGCCGAATACCCCTGTGGAGCAGGCTTACTCCCACAGGGGTTAGGTGTTGGACCATTAAGCGCAGATGATCCGGTTCTTGCCCTGCCGCTTGGCTTCATACATCGCCGCATCCGCGCGGGCGAACAGGCGGTCGAGGCTTTCGTCTTCCTCGGTGAGGTTGGTCAAGCCTTGGCTGACGGTGATGCCGAAAGTCTGGTTGTCGTGGTTGAAGCTCAATTGCTGTATCTGCCGTTGCAGGCGCTCGGCCACTTGCATGGCCATGTCGGGGGCGCAGCCGGGAAATACCGCCGCGAACTCTTCACCGCCGATGCGACCGAACACATCCCCACGACGTAATGCATGGCGACCGCTCTCTGCGATCTGTTGCAGCACTGTGTCACCTTGCGGGTGGCCGTACGTGTCGTTAATCACCTTGAAATCATCGATGTCCAGGAGCAGGAATGCGAGTGGCACACCTTGCTTGCGTGCCTGTGCAAATTCGCGTTGAGCGCATTCGAAAAAGTGCCGGCGATTGCTGCTTTGAGTCAGCACGTCGGTGGTGGCCAGGCGTTGCAGCTCGGCTTCCGTGCGCTTCTTTTCGGTGATGTCTTCAGCAATGCCGACAATGATCAGTGGTTGGCCGGGCTCGGCCTGACGGTTGATGAAGCATTTGTCGCTGATCCAACGTACTTGGCCATCGGCATTGATGATGCGGTATTCGCGATCTTCGACCGCGCCTTTGACCAGTACTTCGGCCAGGCTGCGTTCGGCATAGTCCAGATCGTCGGGGTAAATGCTGTCACGCCATTCGTTGTAGTCGGACAGTAAGCTGGCGGTGGTACGACCGAAAATCCGCTCATAGGCCGGACTGACGTAAAGCACCTGGCGGGTTTCCCAATTGAATGCCCAAAGCACCGCGTTGACGCTTACCAGCAGCGAACTGAACAGCTGTTCACGCTCACTCAGGCGCGCCACTTCGCTTTGTGCATGCATCAGCGCCATCAAGGTCTGAGCGGTGTCGGGTAACGGAAGAAGGGATGAGTCGTGCAGGTTTTTGGAGGCCATCGGGACAAATCTCAAAGGGCATATGCCGCGTTCGAAAGCGGTGCCAACGAAGCCCACCGGGGTTGGCGAAGTGTCTTTGAGATAGGGGATCTGGAGCTAAGTTCCGAAGGGTGCGCCCGCTAGCGGGCGCACCGATCAACGGCATCAGACAGCGGAAGGGCGCAGGGAGTAGGTTTTCAACTGGTCGGCGAAGTCGCGCAGGGATTGAATTCCGCTGGCTTCGGCTTCGTGTACCCAGTCCTTTATGGCGGCAAGCATGTCGTGACCATTTGAGCTGGTCTTGACCCAAATCTGCTGCAAGGCCAGGCGTTTCTCGTAAATTACCTTCAGCGCCTGACTGTGTTCGAGCATGGCCTGGATGCGAATGTGGTGTTTTTCGTCCAGCAGGCTGGTTTCCCGCGAGAGCAGGCGCTTGGCACGGTGGAATTGATGGCGGACCGAGTGATCGACCTTTTCCAGCTCTTGCTTGACCAGCGGCCCGATTACCAATTTGCGGTACTGCGCCATGATCTGAAAGCGGTTGTTGAGGATCGCCATGGCGGTGTCCATGTCCAGGCTGCCTTTGCCTTCAACCCGGTGGGCAATCGGTGCAACCCGCTGGACCTTGGCCAGACGGAAAAAACTGAAGACCTGGATCCAGGCCCAACCGAGGTCGAATTCCCACGTCTTCACCGACAATTTTGCCGAGTTAGGGTAGGTGTGATGGTTGTTATGCAGTTCTTCACCGCCGATCAGGATGCCCCAAGGCACCAGATTGGTCGCGGCATCGCGACATTCGAAGTTGCGGTAGCCGACGGCATGGCCGAGACCATTGACCACGCCAGCGGCCCACACCGGGATCCACATCATCTGGATGGCCCAGATGGTGATACCGATGGTGCCGAACAACAGCAAGTCGATGACGCCCATGATCGCGATACCCAACAGCGGGAATCGGCTGTAAAGATTGCGTTCGATCCAGTCTTCAGGGCAGTTCTTGCCGTAGATGCGCAGGGTTTCCGGGTTTTCCGCTTCGGCACGGTACAACTCGGCGCCTTTGCGCAGAACGGTGGACAGCCCCTTGATGACCGGGCTGTGCGGGTCATCGACGGTTTCGCATTTGGCGTGATGCTTGCGGTGGATAGCGGTCCACTCGCGGGTGTTCTGTGCCGTGGTGAGCCACAGCCAGAAGCGGAAGAAATGTTTCAGGCCAGCATTGAGCTCAAGCGAGCGATGGGCTGAGTAACGATGCAAATAGACCGTGACGCCAATGATCGTGACATGGGTCATCAGCAGGGTGACTGCCACCAGTGACCAGGGCGACAAGCCGAGTAAACCTTCGTACCACATAGGCTGTAGGGCCCTCGATAAAGAAAAAAATAGCCGTTGCATTATCACTAAGCCCACGGATAAAACCAGTCGCCCTTTCGGATAAGAGTGGCTGGATGTGTCATTAACCTATAATTCCAACCTTTTTGTAGGGACATGGACGGCCGAATGTCTGCCACCTATCGCAATGCCTTGCTTGCAGCGCTGCTGTATCTGTTGATTTCAGTCGCCTGGATGCTGTTCAGCGGCTATTTATTGAACAGTTTCTTCGATAGTTCTGCCGAGCTATTGCGCTGGCAACTGATCAACGGCTATTCCTGGATGGTGCTCAGCGCCGGTTTGATCTTCATTGCCCGGGCCCGATTGTTCCAGTGCCTGGGGATCGGCGCCAAACTGCGCGAGCGTCAGGCCGACCGCGAGTATCTGCGTCAGGCGGCCGTGGTGTTCGATTGCACCCGTGAGGGCGTATTGGTCACCGATAGCAACGGATTGATTGTCCATGTGAACCGGGCCTTCATGGCGATCACCGGTTATCGGCGAGATGAGGTGCTGGGACAGCAACCCAGACTGTTCAAATCCGGCCATCATCCGTCGGCGTTCTACCGAGCTATGTTTGCGACACTCAACGACACCGGCGAATGGAGCGGGGAAATCTGGAATCGCCGCAAAAACGGCGAAATTTATCCGCAATGGCAAACCATCCGCATCATTCATGACGATCAAGGCCGACGAAGCCAATACGTGGCGGTGTTTTCCGACATCAGTGCGATCAAAAACTCCGAGCACGAACTCAAACACCTGGCTCACCACGATCCGCTGACCGATTTGCCCAATCGACTGTTATTCACCGATCGCATCGAACAGGCGCTAGCGTCGGCGCAAATCCACAAGCGAGGTTGCGCGTTGCTGATGGTCGACCTCGATCACTTCAAGATGATCAACGACAGCCTTGGGCACACCGTCGGTGATCAGTTGCTCAAGGCTGTGGCCGAGCACTTGAAAACCCTGTGTGGCCCTGGCATCTCCCTGGCGCGTCTGGGGGGTGACGAGTTTGCGGTGCTTGCCGAAAATTGTCCGCAAATAGCACAAGCCGGGACGCTGGCGCAGCGGATCATCGATAGCCTCCGGGAGCCGTTCTACATCAACGCGCATCGACTGTTTATCAACACCAGTGTCGGTATCAGTCAGTTCCCCAGCGATGCCTTGAATGCCGAGCAAATGTTGCGCAATGCAGGTTCGGCATTGTCCAAGGCCAAGAATGCAGGCCGGAATGGCTACGCGCTCTACACCGAAGAATTGACGGTCCATGCCCGGCAGCGGGTAGAAATTGCTTTCGAATTGCGCCGCGCCCTGGAGCGGCAGGAGCTGCGCGTCCATTACCAACCTGTGCATGACCTCAAAACCAGTCGCCTGGTGGGCGCGGAAGCGTTGGTGCGTTGGGCGCATCCGCAGCGCGGGCTGGTGTCGCCAGCAGAGTTCATCCCCATCGCCGAGCGTACCGGTTTGATTGCCGAGATCGATGCCTGGGTCATGCAGCAGGCCTGCGAGCAAATGTGTCAGTGGCACGCCGCTGGCGTGGTGCTGTCGTTCGTTGCGGTGAATATTTCATCGCGGCTGTTTGCCCGGCGTGAGCTGTATCAGCAGGTGGCACGGGTGCTTGATGCGACGGGGCTTGATCCGGCGTATCTGGAGCTTGAAGTCACTGAGAGCGCGGTGATGGATGATCCGGAAGTGGCGCTGGAGCAGATGCATCGCTTGCGCGAGTTAGGCGTGCGGCTGGCCATTGATGATTTCGGCACGGGTTATTCGTCGCTGCTGCGGCTCAAGCGGTTGCCTGTGCAAAAACTCAAGATCGACCAAGGGTTTGTCGCAGGCCTGCCAGGGGGTGACGATGATGCCGCCATTGTGCGGGTGATCATGGCCTTGGCGCAGAGTATGGGGATGCAGGTACAGGCTGAGGGAATCGAGTACATCGAGCAGGCCGGTTTCCTGCTGGAACATGACTGCGATCTGGGGCAAGGCTACTGGTTTGGGCGGCCGGTGCCGGCCGAGCAGTTGGATTGGATGTGCATGCCCATTATTCGCTAAGCCGTGCCCGAGCATTCCCACGCTCTGCGTGGGAATGCCGTCCTGGACGCTCTGCGTCTTCCCAAAACCATGACGCAGTGCGTCATCGGATGCGTTCCCACGCAGCGTGTGGGAATGATCAATTTTTCAGTTATATAAACATTCTTAAATAGTCTTTTTAAGAATATCTACTCCTCACTACTATTGGTCTCACGCCGCAAGCAGTGCCGTCACTGCCAGGCAACCTCTCAGTTGAAGGAGCAGCACCATGAGCGCATCCCTACGTAGTGTTGATGGCCAAGACGAAGCAACCATTTTGCGTGAGATCCAGAGCGCATTGCGCGATCTGCGCTTTGGGGCTGTGGAGATCACTGTGCATAACGCCCAGGTCGTGCAGATCGAACGCAAAGAAAAATTTCGTTTGCAGAATCCGAGTAACAAACCGAGCTAAGTAACCGGCAACCCGCTTCCAGTACCTCATAAAAAAGCCAACACAATCAGAATTCCAGGAGCTTTCACCATGTCGTCAATTCGTCATTTCGCTTTGGCCGCCCTGGCCAGTGCACTGTTTGCGGGTTCCGCGGTTGCCAAGGATTACGAGCTGCTCAATGTGTCATACGACCCGACGCGTGAGCTGTACCAGGACTACAACGCGGAGTTCATCAAGCTCTGGCAAAAGGATCACGCCGGCGACAACGTAAAAATCCAGCAATCCCACGGTGGTTCGGGCAAACAGGCCCGTGCAGTGATCGACGGTCTTCGCGCCGACGTCGTGACCCTGGCCCTGGCCGGCGACATCGACGAAATCGCCAAGCTCGGCAAGAGCCTGCCGGCCGACTGGCAGACACGTCTACCGGAGGCGAGCACGCCATATACCTCGACCATCGTGTTTCTGGTGCGCAAGGGCAACCCTAAAGGAATCAAGGATTGGGGTGACCTGATCAAGAACGATGTGGCGGTCATTACCCCGAACCCGAAGACCTCCGGCGGCGCACGCTGGAACTTCCTCGCGGCCTGGGCCTATGGCCTGAAAGCCAACGGCGGTGACGAAGCCAAGGCCAAGCAATACGTACAAACCCTCTTCAAGCACGTGCCAGTGCTGGACACCGGCGCTCGCGGTTCGACCATTACCTTCGTCAACAACGGTCAGGGTGACGTGTTGCTGGCTTGGGAAAACGAGGCCTTCCTGGCGCTGAAAGAAGACGGCGGTGCCGACAAGTTCGAAATCGTCGTGCCTTCGCTGTCGATCCTTGCCGAGCCACCGGTGGCCGTGGTCGACAAGAACGCCGAGAAAAAGGGTAACGAGCAGATCGCCGATGCGTATCTCAAATACCTGTATAGCCCGGCCGGCCAGGAAATCGCGGCGAAAAACTTCTATCGTCCACGTGACAAGGAGGTCGCCGCGAAGTACGCCAAGCAATTCCCGACCCTGGACCTTGTGACCATCGACAAGAACTTCGGCGGCTGGAAAACCGCGCAGCCGAAGTTCTTCAACGACGGTGGCGTGTTCGACCAGATTTATCAGGCTCAGTAGTCTTAAATAGCCATCAACGGGCCCCGATTTAACCGTCGGGGCTTTGCGCGTTCTCAACCAAGGACTTTTATGTCGCGTCGTATTTCCCCCGTCATACCCGGCTTCGGGCTGACGCTGGGTTACACCTTGGTGTACCTCAGCCTGATTGTGCTTATTCCACTGGCGGCGATGTTCGTCCATGCCGCCCAACTCACCTGGGATCAGTTCTGGGCAATTATCTCCGCGCCACGGGTGTGGGCGGCGATGAAGCTGAGCTTCGGCACGGCGCTCTATGCCGCAATCATCAACGGCATCATCGGCACGCTGCTCGCCTGGGTGCTGGTGCGCTACACCTTCCCGGGACGCAAAGTCATCGATGCAATGATCGACTTGCCCTTCGCATTGCCCACTGCGGTGGCGGGTATTGCGCTGACTGCGTTGTACACCCCCACTGGTTTGGTGGGTCAGTTTGCAGCGGATCTGGGTTTCAAGATTGCGTACACCCCCCTCGGCATCACCCTTGCCCTCACTTTTGTGACACTTCCATTCGTAGTACGTACCGTACAGCCAGTATTGGCTGATATCCCGCGTGAAGTGGAGGAAGCGGCGGCGTGTCTCGGTGCAAAACCGCTACAGGTTTTCCGCCATATTCTGGTGCCGGCACTGCTGCCAGCCTGGCTCACCGGTTTCGCGTTGGCCTTTGCCCGCGGGGTCGGCGAGTATGGTTCGGTGATTTTCATCGCCGGCAACATGCCAATGAAAACCGAGATCCTGCCGCTGCTGATCATGGTCAAGCTCGACCAGTACGATTACACCGGCGCCACGTCCATTGGTGTACTGATGCTGGTGGTTTCCTTCGTCCTGTTGCTGCTGATCAATTTGCTGCAACGTCGCATCGAAACCCCATAAGGAGGCGCGAACCATGTCCCAATCGTCTATTGCTGCTGCCTCTTCGGCCAACGCCGCCCGTCGTGGCAGTGCCACCTCGCGAAGAATCCTGATCGGTCTTGGCTGGTTGATTTTTGTACTGTTCCTGGTGTTGCCGCTGTTTATCGTGGTGTCCCAGGGTTTGAAGAATGGCCTGGGGGCGTTTTTCACCGCGATCTTCGAACCTGACGCATTGTCCGCGCTGAAACTGACGGTGATCGCCGTGCTGATCTCGGTGCCGCTGAACCTGGTGTTCGGCGTCAGCGCCGCTTGGTGCGTGAGCAAGTACTCTTTCCGCGGAAAGAGCATGCTGGTAACGCTGATCGACTTGCCGTTCTCGGTATCGCCAGTGATCGCCGGTCTGGTCTATGTGCTGATGTTCGGCGCCCAAGGCTTCTTCGGGCCGTGGTTGCAGGATCACGACATCCAGATCATCTTCGCGTTGCCTGGCATCGTACTGGCGACGATTTTCGTCACCGTGCCGTTTGTGGCGCGCGAGCTGATCCCGTTGATGCAGGAACAAGGCACGCAAGAAGAAGAGGCCGCGCGCCTGCTTGGCGCCAATGGTTGGCAAATGTTCTGGCACGTCACCGTTCCCAATATCAAATGGGGCCTGATCTACGGCGTGGTGCTGTGCACTGCGCGGGCGATGGGAGAGTTCGGTGCGGTGTCGGTGGTTTCCGGGCACATTCGCGGGGTGACCAACACCTTGCCGTTGCACGTCGAGATCCTCTACAACGAATACAACCACGTGGCCGCGTTCGCTGTAGCGAGCCTGTTGCTGATCATGGCGCTCTTCATCCTGTTGCTTAAGCAGTGGAGCGAAAACCGTATTAACCGCCTGCGCGCCAGCGCCGCGGAGGAATGATTTCATGTCGATCGAAGTGCGTAACGTCAGCAAGAATTTCAACGCGTTCAAGGCGCTGGACAACATCAGCCTGGACATTCAAAGCGGCGAACTCGTGGCGCTGCTTGGCCCCTCGGGCTGCGGTAAAACCACCCTGTTGCGGATCATCGCCGGTCTGGAAACACCGGATCAGGGCAACATCGTGTTCCATGGCGAAGACGTCTCCGGCCATGACGTGCGTGATCGCAACGTTGGTTTTGTGTTCCAGCACTACGCCTTGTTCCGCCACATGACGGTGTTCGATAACGTCGCCTTCGGCCTGCGCATGAAGCCGAAAAACCAGCGCCCGAACGAAAGTCGTATCGCGGAGAAAGTCCACGAATTGCTGAACATGGTGCAGCTGGACTGGCTGTCGGATCGCTACCCGGAACAACTTTCCGGCGGCCAGCGTCAGCGTATTGCCCTGGCTCGCGCCTTGGCCGTGGAACCGAAAGTCCTGCTGCTCGACGAACCCTTCGGTGCTTTGGACGCCAAGGTCCGTAAAGAGCTGCGTCGCTGGCTGGCGCGGCTCCACGAGGACATCAACCTGACTTCCGTATTCGTGACGCACGACCAGGAAGAAGCGATGGAAGTCGCCGACCGGATCGTGGTGATGAACAAGGGTGTGATCGAGCAGATCGGCTCACCCGGCGATGTTTATGAAAACCCTGCCAGCGATTTTGTTTATCACTTCCTCGGGGATTCCAACCGCCTGCATCTGGGGGAGGACAATCACGTGCTGTTCCGTCCGCACGAGGTGTCGCTGTCGCGCCATGAACTGGAAGATCACCACGCCGCGCAGGTGCGCGACATTCGTCCGCTGGGTGCAACGACTCGGGTGACGTTGAAGGTTGAAGGTCAGAGCGAATTGATCGAGGCGGAAGTGGTGAAGGATCACGACAGCCTGATCGGGCTGGAGAAGGGTGAAACCTTGTTCTTCAAGCCCAAGGTCTGGCAAAAACTGGCCAATATTTAAAACAAAAGCATCGCGAGCAGGCTCTCTCCCACAGGGTTCTATGTGCGCCATAGATCTAAGGTGGGAGCGAGCCTGCTCGCGATGGCGTCTTATGCCGCAGCGCGATTCGGATTGATCCGCACCCCTCCCGCCCGCGCCTCGATCTGCTCTTTGAGGTCATGCCGCAACCCCAGCAAAAACATTAACTCCACCACCACAAACAACGGCCCGACAATCAACCCGCTCACATCATCAACAAACGCCGGCTTACGCCCTTCGTAGTAATGCCCGATAAACTGAATCACCCAGCCCGCCACAAACATCCCGATACCGCTCGACAGCCAGACCAGCGTGCTTTGTTGCGCCAGCGTCTGCCCCGCCCAAACGGACAGGCCAAGTAATACGCTCATCAGCACCCCGAGCCGCAACTCCAGGCGCAGGTAAAACCACGCTGAAGCGAGCGACACCAGCACTGCCGGTGACAGCCAGCCGCCAGCCCATTGCGGCCGCGACAGCAATACCGCGACGGCCACCATAATCAATGGAATACCGATAAAGTGGCTGGCGATATTGCGCGGATCACGGTGGTAGGTGGCGTATTGACTGAGATGGTCAACGAGGCTTTTCATTGTTATTCCTCCTGTAGGGTGATTGATCATGCCCCGGGTTCACATTTGGCTCTGTCGGGCAGGCGACAATCTCTAGGAGATTCCATGGATATGCAGGCCTGGCGTTCGCGCCTGATGACGGGGCAGTGGTTCAGTCATCTACCTGTTCCCTTACAGGATAGTCTGCTGGCGGCGGCCAGGCTGCGGCGCTTGTCGTCGGGGCAATTACTGTTCAAACGCGGGGATCCGCCGTGCGGCTTGTATGCGGTGCTCGAAGGTTCGGTACGCATCGGTGCGGTCAATGAGCAGGGCAAAGAAGCGCTGCTGAGCCTGGTGGAGCCACCGCACTGGTTCGGTGAAATCTGCCTGGTCGACGGCCGGCCACGTACTCACGATGCCTTCGCCGTAGGCCAGTGCGTCCTGTTGCATGTACCGCAGCTGGCGCTGCTGAAACTGCTCGACGAACAACCGGTGTATTGGCGGCAACTGGCGTTGCTGATGAGCCACAAACTGCGCCTGACCTTCATCAACCTCGAACAACTGAGCCTGATGCCCGCCCCGGCGCGTCTCGCCCATCGCTTGCTGATGATTGCCGAGGGGTACGGCGAAATCGAACCCCCGCGCCGGGTTCTGCAACTGCCGCAGGAACAGTTGGCTTCGATGCTGTCGTTATCACGCCAGACGACCAATCAGATTCTCAAGGACCTGCAGGGGCAGGGGATTTTGAATCTCAAGTACGGCGAAATCGAAATTGTCGACGCCGAGCGGTTGCGCGCATTGACGATTTTTTGAAACGCAACGTTATGGGTGGGTTTTGCCTGCGAAGGCGTCTAGCCTGTGACGACGATAATCGAGGTGTGCCATGCGTGTACTGCTAGTAGAAGACGAACCGGAGACCGCCAAAGTCCTGGCCAACGGCCTGAATGAGGCGAGCTATTCGGTGGATGTAGCGCTCAACGGCATGGACGGCCGGCGCTTTATCGAGACCGGCGAATACGAGCTGATCATCCTTGATGTGATGCTGCCAGGACTCAACGGCTGGCAGTTGCAGCAGCAGATTCGCAAGCTCGGCAACACGCCGGTGCTGTTCCTCACCACCAAGGATGGCATCGAGGATCGGTTGCGCGGGCTCGAACTGCATGAGGATGATTATTTGCTCAAGCCGTTTACCGTGAGTGAACTGGTGGCGCGGGTGCGCAAGTTGATGCGGCGGGATCGGGGGCGGTGATATGCCGCAAGCTTGGTTAAAAAATGAGCTGGACTTCAACTTAGAACTGCACTAAATACAATGCATATCCACAGTTTGTGGAATTTTGCACGGTATACGATGCAGGTTGGCAAATGGAAAACCTTGGTGAACTGATCCGCTCGCTCCGAAAAGAGCAAAAGCTTTCCCAGCAGGCGCTGGCAAAACAGTACGGCATGAGCCGCTCCACGATTTCAGGAATTGAAAACAACACCCTTGCTGAAATCGGCCTGCGCAAAGTTGAGGCGATCCTCAACGGTTTCGGGTACGAGCTCACCGCCGTGCCTCGTCGGTCGAAGCGTCCAACGCTGGACTCGCTGAAAAAGGCCAACTTCCATGAATGAGCCGCAAGAAAAGGACCGGCTTCACATCAGTGTGTCCGCAACCGCAGTCGGCACCTTGGGTCGTGGTCAGTCTCGCAGCGATTCAGTTTTTACCTACGTCGAAAATGCAGGGGAACAAAACTCGGTTTCGTTGACCATGCCGGCTCGCCTCGAAAGTTATGCGTGGGAGCAAGGTGTACCGCCTATTTTCGAAATGAACCTGCCCGAAGGGGTGCTGCGCGAGGAATTGGTTCGGCGTTTCAGCAAAGCGGTCAGGGGCTTTGATGATTTCGCGATGTTATCGATTGTCGGCCCGCATCAGCTTGGGCGAGTGGGCATTGCAAACGCGCAGGATGCAAACGATCGTCCACCTGAAACCAGCCTATCTGACCTTCTGATTCATGACGGTGCTCAAGGCTTGTTTGAGGATCTGTTGCACACCTATGGCCAGTACTCCGGTGTTTCCGGTGTACAACCCAAGGTGTTGGTCCGTGACAGCGCGACAACCGTCGACCGGCTGACTCATCGAGGCGCGACGCACCTGGTCAAATCCTTTCGTGCCGAGGAATACCCTGAACTCGCAGCCAACGAGTATTTCTGCATGCGAGCAGCCCTGCATTCAGGGCTTGAAGTGCCGAAGTTCGAGCTCAGCGAGCATGGCAAATTCCTGGTGGTTGAACGCTTCGATCTGAATGAGCAAGGTTATTTGGGATTCGAGGATTTCTGCGTACTGAATGCCTGGCCCTCAAAGGCCAAATACGATGGCTCATACGAAGGTGCCGCGAGGCAGATTAAAGCATTCGTATCTCCACCCTTGCTCAATCAGGCGCTTGAGTCTTTTTTCAAGATCGTTGCGCTCTCGTCAGCCTTGAAGAATGGCGACGCTCACCTTAAAAACTTCGGCGTGCTGTACGAGCATTGCGGCATGGATGCACAAATCAGCCTCGCTCCGGCCTATGACATCGTCACCACTTCGGTTTACATAAAGTCCGACAGCATGGCGTTGCTGTTGGGCGGTTCAAAAGCATGGCCCAAGCACAAAGTGCTGATGCGATTTGGCCGTTCGGCCTGCAACCTCACGGAGGGCCGTTGTAATGAGCTGTTGCAGCAGGTCGCCCACGGGATGGAGGTGGCAATGACCGAGATGGCGGCTTACATAAAAGACAGCAGCGTCTTTACGGCAGTTGGCGAAGCGATGATGGAGCAATGGGCATCAGGCATCGCGCGCAGTCTCGTGAAAAGTTGATCAGCGCAACCCATCCCGAAACTGCCCCGGCGTCATCCCGGTCCAGCGTTTGAACGCGCGGCTGAAGCTGCTGGTATCGGCAAATCCCAACAAGTAACTGACTTCACTCAACGAGCATTGCGGATCCCGCAGGTGCAGCAGCGCCAGGTTTTCGCGGCTTTCATTGAGCAACGTATCGAACCGACAACCTTCGTCCGCCAAGTGCCGTTGCAGGCTGCGCAAGCTCAGGTGCAGGGCCTTGGCGATGAGTTCGGCACTGGGTTCGCCTTCAGGCAATTGCTCTTCGATGGCGTCACGGACTTTGCGCTCCCAGGTCAGCGGTTTCAGTTGCGCCAGGGTGCGTTTGAGCACGGTTTCATTGTGCTCGGCGAGTTCCGGATTGGCGTCATCCAGGTGGCTGTCGAAATCCACCAGAGAAAACTCCACGCGGTCTTCGTTGGCCGAAAAGTACACCGGTGAGCGGAAAACTTTGTGCCATTGGTGCGCGTCGGCCGGTTCCGGTCGACGCAGGTACACCGCCAGCGGTGCATAGTCGCGACCGAGGCGATTGCGGCAAGTGCGCACGTAGATCGCGGTAAAGGCGTCGATGGCTTCGAACGCTGGCGCCGGGTTGCCGGCCGGGATTTTCAGATGAAAGCGGTAGCGATCCTCGGCGCGGGTCAGCTCCAGTTCCAGGGCATCGCTGACCACCTGGTGATACCGCACGATGCGCTCGAAAACCTCGCGCAAGCTGCCGCTGGCCACCAGCGCATAACCGAGCGCATGAAAGGTGGTAGGGCTGACAAAACGTGACACGCGCAGGCCAATCGCCGGATCGCCACTGACCTGCACGGCGATTTCCCACAGCCGCGTGGTGCCGGACAACGGGTAACGGGCGTTCGGGTCGTCCATCAATTGCGGATCAAGCCCCGCCTGATGGCAAAGCGCGCTGCTGTCGAGGCCCAGGGCATCGAGTTGCTTGCGCAGGGCGCGGGTCCAGCTGGCGAGGGAGGTCGGTTCAGTCATGCTGATTGGCGCTTCCGGTCAACAGGTTGGCGTTCTCGGCTACCACCTTGCCAAGGGTCGCAAGGCAGGATGCGAACATCAATAACCAGAGGATGGAAGCATGCATGGTACTTCTGCAAGTCCCCAGCGACTGAATGCAGCGCAGCGATCAGCACATATTCGTGAAGTGGTGCTGGCCAAGGGCGTCGAGTTGCGTAAGCGCTACCCGATTTTCAACCATCAAGACGCGCTCGGCGCAGGGATTCTGGCCTTCGCCCTGGCCGGGATGATCGGGTCGGCGGCGCTCTATATGGCCGGGCACATGGCCTGGTGGGTGTGCTTGTTGCTCAACGCTTTTTTCGCCTCGTTGACCCACGAACTGGAACACGACCTGATTCACAGCATGTACTTTCGCAAACAGCGCGTGCCGCACAATCTGATGATGGCGCTGGTGTGGCTGGCGCGTCCGAGCACGATCAATCCATGGATCCGCCGCCATTTGCACCTCAATCACCACAAGGTTTCGGGCACTGAAACCGACATGGAAGAACGCGCCATTACCAATGGCGAGCCTTGGGGGGTTGCGCGGTTGCTGATGGTCGGCGACAACATGATGTCGTCATTCATCCGCATGCTGCGGGCCAAAACCTGGGCTCACAAGTTCAGCATCGTCCAGCGCACATTGAAGGTCTACGCGCCGCTCGCGCTGGTGCATTGGGGCGCGTGGTACATGTTCCTCGGCTTCCATGCGGCCAACGGCATCGCGTCCCTGGCGGGCGCGCCGATCGAGTGGTCGGCGACCACCATGTCGGTGATGCAGGTGATCGACATCGCGGCGGTGGTGATCATCGGCCCGAACGTGTTGCGTACGTTCTGCCTGCACTTCATCAGTTCGAACATGCATTACTACGGCGATGTGGAACCGGGCAACGTGATGCAGCAGTGCCAGGTGCTTAACGCCTGGTGGCTGTGGCCGTTGCAGGCGTTCTGCTTCAACTTCGGCAGCAGCCACGGCATCCATCACTTTGTGGTGAAGGAACCGTTTTACATCCGTCAGATGACCGTGCCAGTGGCGCATAAGGTGATGCGTGAAATGGGCGTGCGGTTCAATGATTTCGGCACGTTTGGCCGGGCTAACCGGTTTGTTCGCAAAGACGTTGCGCAACCTCGGGAGGTTCGTGCCGCTCAGGTGTGATGGATGCAACCGGACACTCAAAATCGAAACAAGCGATGGTCAATGCGCTCGTCATCAATCTGACCCAAAGAGGCGATACGTTAGAGCACGAGCAGGGAGGTTGGCGGTCAACGTTTCACTGAGCGTTATATGCGATTTGGGTCTAACAAAGTAATTAAATATTCCTTTATTAGATAACCGTTTCGAACAATCATCGCTTCACAGATTTTGAGTTTCCGGGGCCGTCTCCTTGGCAGGGTGCGGTCCCTTTTTTTATTCCCATTGCGCGGTCATAGGACTAATCGCTGATGTTTCTTAAGACCTGTTATTTCTGACAGTAGACGAGTGGAGGGGTAGCTCTACACTGAAAATGTGGGTCCCTTCTGGGCAATCAGAGCGGGTCAAGAAACGTTTTCAGGGAGAAATCGTATGAATTATTTTGCAGGCCACTACACGATGGACGGGCCAGTAACTCATTTGGTGATAAAGGACGATGAGCCGATCTCGGGGCACCTGGATTTAGAGGATGCCCATCGCGACATCAGTGATGGGAGGGTCCGTTATCGGTGTGGCAGCAGCCTTGAATTTATGACTGTGGATGATATTCATGAGGTCAAGGAGCAGTGGTCGCTCATGTTTAGTTTCAGACGCATGTCGCTTGTCGGGACATGTGAGCAGACCTTCAAGAACGGCAAAACCAACACCCGGACCGTGTTGTTTAAAAGAGACGAGCCCACTCCAAAAGCGTGTTGAGTCTAGTTGACCCAGGATCTTTCCTTAGCGTATCAACCCGATAGTGATCGGGTTGAATATCTGCTGCTTGAAATCCTTGCATATTCTTTATGGGTCTTAATAAATAGCTTCTTATTCCTTAACGAATATAACTCTCCTCCCTATACTCGACCAGGAACAGACACGCAGCAGGAGAGCTCCCCCATGCGCAACGAATCCATTCGCTACCTGATTGTGCCGGGCTGGCAAGGATCGCCTGACGATCATTGGCAAAGCCACTGGCAGAACAGCCTGCCAAACAGCACGCGGGTGGAGCAGGCGGACTGGCTGACACCTCGTCGTGAAGACTGGGTCGCGGCGCTGGCCGAAGCGATTGCCGCCGACAGCACGCCGGTGATCCTGATCGCGCATAGCTTGGGTTGCATCACCGTCGCCCATTGGGCCGCCACTGCACCCGTGCAGTTTCTTCGTCAGGTGCGCGGGGCCTTGCTGGTCGCGCCTGCAGACGTCGAGCGCCCGGCCTGTGCGCCGGCGTTGCGTAACTTCGCACCGATTCCAACCGACCTGTTGCCGTTCCCGAGCCAGATCGTCAGCTCCGATAACGACAGCGCCGTGAGTACGCCGCGAGCCCTTGAGTTGGCGCGCAATTGGGGTTCGGAAGCGGGGATTTTGTCGGGGGCCGGGCATATCAATGTGAAGTCCGGCCACCAGCGCTGGGAGCAGGGTTTTGCCTTCCTCTATCGCTTGCAGAACCGCATGGAACATCACGCCTTGCGACGCGCTTGAACCTTTTGTTTTTTGCTTTTGTTTCGCCCCCCGTCTCCCGGCGGTTTTGGGCGGGAGTCTGCCATGAGTATTGAAGCCTTTGGTCAGCCATTGCTGACCTTTCCCGATGCAGAAAAAAGTCCCCTGAGCATCCGCGCCAAAGCGCTGGTGTTTGTCGATCCGCGCTCGCGCCAGTTGCGCCAGGAATTGGAGCAGCTGGCGCCGCGTTCGATCTCGGTGTTGATTCGCGGTGAAACCGGCAGCGGCAAGGAATTGCTGGCGCGTCATATCCATCGCGCCAGTGATCGTGGCGGTTTGTTTGTTTCGGTCAATTGCGGGGCGATCAGTCCGACTTACGCCGATGCGGAGTTGTTCGGTTATGCCGCTGGCAGCTTCAGCGGTTCGGCCAGCAGCCGCGCCGGGTGGTTCGGTTCGGCCAATGGCGGCACGCTCTATCTGGATGAGATCGGTGATTTGCCGCTGCCGATTCAGATCAAACTGCTCGCCGCGCTGGAAAACCACGAAGTGACCCGTGTTGGCGCGCATCAACCGAGCCCGGTGGACGTGCGTCTGGTTGCCGCCACCAGCATTGATCTGGCCCAGGCCGTGGCCGCCGGGAAATTCCATGAGCGGCTTTATCACTACCTCAGTGAAGGGCATCTGGAGTTGCCGGCATTGCGTGACCGCGTGGGCGATATTCTGTCGCTGGCCGAGTATTTCCTCGGCATCTACAGCCATCGCCTCGAACTGCCGGTGCCGCTGATCAGTGAGGCCGCACAACTTGTGCTGGAACGGCACAGTTGGCCGGGAAACACCCGCGAGCTGGAAAACGTCATTCACTTTGCGTTGTTGGTCAGTACTGGCGACGAAATTCTGCCGGGGCATCTGAATTTGCCTGACACGGCCTTGCCGCTGGCGCAGATCGAACAGCAGGCGGCTCAACTGATCAAAAACGGCACGGCCACGGAACGCTCCGCGCTCAAGCAATTGTTGGAAAGTCTGACGCAAACCTTGTAGCAGCTGCCGAAGGCTGCGTTCGGCTGCGCAGCAGTCGCAAAATGGTTGACGCGTTTCTGATGAATAACCGTGTTGTTTGGGGACGACCGCTTCGCAGTCGAACGCAGCCTTCGGCAGCTGCTACATCGATCGCAGCGCCCGATTGAACAAAATGGAATATTAAAGTGAATAAAAGATATTGTTCGGGAATAAAAAATCCCGGTATTGTCCGCGTCACGTCAGCGATAGCACATCACTGGCACTTGTATTTAAAGCCGTCGTCGACGACGACCGTGATTTTCGATAAGGACACTGCATGAAAAAGGTACTGTTGTTCACCGCACTGGCGGCTGCCCTGACTGCGGGCCTGGCCCAGGCTGGCGAGAAACTGGTGGTTGCGGCGACCCCGATTCCACACGCCGAAATTCTCGAACTGATCAAACCAGCCCTCGCTAAAGATGGCGTGGATCTGGAAATCAAAGTGTTCACCGACTACGTTCAGCCAAACGTACAGGTTGACCAAAAGCGTCTGGACGCCAACTACTTCCAGACCCTGCCGTACCTGAAAAGCTTCAACGAAGGCAAAGGCACCAACCTGGTAACCGTGATTGGCGTGCACGTCGAACCGTTCGGCGGCTACTCGAAGAAAGTCAAAACCCTGGCTGAGCTCAAAGACGGCGCGACCATTGCCATCCCGAACGAAGGCAGCAATAGCGGCCGTGCCCTGATCCTGCTGCAGAAGGCAGGCCTGATTGAGTTGAAAGACCCGAAAAACGCGCTGGCTACCCCGAAAGACATCGCCAAGAACCCGCACAACTTCAAGTTCAAGGAACTGGAATCGGCCATGCTCCCGCGTGTGCTGGATCAAGTCGACCTGGACATGATCAACACCAACTACGCGCTGGAAGCGGGTCTGAACCCGGCTAAAGACGCGCTGATCATCGAAGGTGCAGATTCGCCTTACGTGAACTTCCTGGTGGCACGTCCGGACAACAAGGACAGCGTTGCCATCCAGAAACTGGCCAAGGCATTGACCAGTCCTGAAGTGAAAGCGTTCATCGAGAAGAAGTACAGCGGCGCGGTTCTGCCAGCGTTCTGATTCGACACAGCAGCAAAACCTTTCAAGGTTTCAAACGCCGACGGCTGATAAAGCGTCGGCGTTTTTGATCGTTCCCACGCTCTGCGTGGGAATGCCTCTCGGGACGCTCTGCGTCCAGTGACGCGGAGCGTCACGGGCTGCATTCCCACGCGGAGCGGTGGGAACGATCAACTCACTCAGGCCACCCCGGCCTTCAACGCCCTGCGCAACGCCACCAATAACTTCACGATGTCCTGCGGATCCAGTCGCTGCGGTACTTTTACGTCTGCCATTTTCTCTTCCCTGTGATGGTTTGGCCGGGGGAGTCTGGCCAAAAGCTGTGCGTCCTTGGAGGTGCATTACGGAAAAAAGATCCCGTCTGCAGTGCAAAGAAAAGTAGTCGCCTTCCATTGCGACAGCAAATCCCCGGATAGTTTTTTGCGTGATATCAATATGCTTTAACGGTATTTAAATTCTTGTTTTTATACCTTTAAAGTCGGTGTCCGCCGGGCCGTTATCCACGACCCATGGACTGCGCCACCGCCGCTTACCGAGCGGCGTACAGGATGTTCAATGACTCTCGATTACGCATTTATCCTCAGTACCCTGCCGGCATTTCTCAAGGCCGTGGGCGTGACGCTGCAGGTCGGCTTTATCGCCATCGGTACATCGCTGCTGGTGGCGCTGCTCAACGCAACGATTCTGGTGTTTCGCACGCCTTACCTGCAGCGCTGCGTCGGCCTGTATGTAGAACTCGCGCGCAACACGCCGCTGCTGATTCAACTGTTCTTCGTCTACTTCGCTTTGCCGGCGCTGGGCATCAAGATTTCGGGTTTCGCGGCGGCGATCATCACCATGACCTTTCTCGGTGGCGCCTACCTCACAGAGGTGCTGCGCGCCGGCGTCGACGCCGTGCCCCTGGCACAACTTGAATCGGGTCGCTCCATCGGCCTGTCCCACGGGCAATTGCTGCGCTACGTGATCTTGCCGCAAGCCGGCATCCTCAGCCTGCCGTCGCTGTTTGCCAATTTCATTTTCCTGCTCAAGGAAACCACCGTGGTCTCGGCGGTGGCGGTGCCGGAAATTCTCTACACCACCAAAAGCTACATCGCGCTGTACTACAAAACCTACGAAATGCTCGCCGTGTTGACGCTGATTTGCGTGCTGCTGTTTTTGCCGCTCTCGCTGTTGCTCAGCCGTCTGGAAAGGAGGCTCCAGCATGGCCAGTTCGGGTCTTGAGTTGCTCTGGGTGTCGTTGCCGCAGTTGGGCAAGGGCGCAGCGCAAACCTTGTCGATCTCTATTCTGAGCATCGCCATCAGCACCGTCGGTGGCGTGCTGTACGGCGTGTTGCGCACGCTGAATTCAAAATGGCTGAACGCGATTTTGCGGGTGTACCTGGAATTGTTCCGGGCGATCCCGGTGCTGGTCTGGCTGTATTTGCTGTTCTTCGGCCTGCCAATTTTCTTTGGCCTGAGCCTTCCGGGTTTCTGGTGCGCGGTGCTGGTGTTGTCGCTGTGGGGCGCCAGCGAAGTCGGCGAAGTGGTGCGTGGCGCGTTGCATTCGTTGCCACGCGGGCAGCGTGAAGCGGGGCTGTCGATTGGCCTGAACGGGCCGCAACTCTACGGTTACGTGCTGTTGCCGCAGGCGTTGAAACGCATGACTCCGCCGACCCTCAACGTTTACACACGCATCATCAAAACCAGCTCCCTGGCGGTACTGATCGGTGTGGTGGACGTGATCAAGGTCGGCCAGCAAATCATCGAGCGCACTTACGAGTCGGTGCTGATCTACGGTGCGCTGTTCCTGTTTTTCTTTTTCATTTGCTACCCGCTCTCGGCCGCCTCGCGCGTGCTGGAGCGGCGCTGGACACACGCATGAGCGCATTGATTGAGTTCAAGGGTTTCAACAAGTTTTTCGGCGAGCAGCAAGTGTTGAACGGCATCGACTTGCAGGTGAACACCGGCGAAGTGATCGTCATTCTCGGCCCCAGCGGTTGCGGCAAAAGTACCTTGCTGCGATGCCTGAATGGCCTGGAAGTCGCCCACAGCGGCAGCTTGAATTTTGCTGGCCGCGAACTGCTGGACAAGGGCACCGACTGGCGCGAAGTCCGCCAGCAGATCGGCATGGTGTTCCAGAGTTATCATCTGTTTCCGCACATGAAGGTGCTCGACAACCTGCTGCTCGGCCCGCTGAAAGTGCAGAAGCGTGACCGCCGCGAAGCCCGTGACCAGGCCGAAGCCTTGCTGGCGCGGGTGGGCCTTTCGGACAAACGTGATGCGTTCCCGCGTCAGCTCTCCGGTGGCCAGCAGCAACGCATCGCCATCGTCCGTTCGCTGTGCATGAATCCGCAGGTCATGCTTTTCGATGAAGTCACCGCCGCCCTGGACCCGGAAATGGTCAAGGAGGTGCTGGAAGTCATACAGGGCCTGGCCCGCGAAGGCATGACCCTGTTGATTGTCACCCACGAAATGGCCTTCGCCCGCGCAGTGGCGGACCGCATCGTGTTCATGGATGGCGGGCGAATCATTGAGCAAAACCCTCCCGAGATTTTCTTTACGAACCCGCAAACCGCACGAGCGCAGCAGTTCCTGGAGAAGTTCTCCTACGTCGCCGCACTACCCCAAACGACTCAAATAAAGGAACTGGAACCGCTATGAAAACTGCCAAGACTTCACTGCTGCTACTCCCGCTGCTCGGCCTCGCGTTGCTGGCCGGCTGCAACAAAACCGAAGAGCCCGCCAAGCCTGCCGCGACCAGTGCGAGCTACCTGGAAAAAATCAAAGCCCGGGACAAATTGATCGTTGGCGTCTTCACCGATAAGCCACCGTTCGGTTTCGTCAATGAGGCCGGGCGCTACGTGGGTTTCGATACCGACATTGGCCGTCGATTCGCCAAGGACCTGCTGGGCGATGAAAACAAAATCGAGTTCGTCGCGGTGGAGCCGGCCAGCCGGATTCCGTTCCTGCAAAGTGACAAGGTCGATCTGATCCTGGCCAACATGACCGTCACCCCCGAGCGTAAGGAAGCAGTGGACTTCACCAACCCGAACCTCAAAGTCGCGGTGCAGGCGTTGGTACCACAGACCAGCACGGTGAAAAATCTCGATGACCTGGCCACGCGCACGACCATCGTCACCACGGGTACAACTGCAGATATCTGGCTGACCAAAAACCATCCGGACTGGAAACTGCTGAAATTCGAGAAGAACTCCGAATCACTGCAAGCCCTGGCCAATGGACGCGGTGATGCGTATGCGCAGGACAATCTGGTGCTGTTCAGCTGGGCCAAACAGAACCCTGGCTATCGTGTGCTGACCCAGACCCTGGGCGCCGAAGCACCGATTGCGCCAGCGGTGAAGAAGGGCAATATCGAGCTGCGTGACTGGGTGAATACCGAGTTGGCGAAGCTGGGTGAGGAGAAATATCTGCTCAAGCTGTATGACCAATATGTGCGCAAGGAACTGAGCGAAGATACTAAGCCCGAGAGCGTGATTGTTGAGGGTGGGAAGTGGCAGGGGTGAATCACTGACTCATGCAGCGACTGCTCTGCCCCCATCGCGAGCAGGCTCGCTCCCACAGGGATTCTGTGAACGCCACAGGTCTAATGTGGGAGCGAGCCTGCTCGCGATGGCGATTTTTCAGGCGCTGAAAAGTCCAGCGAGTTGTCTACGGCGAGTGTTTCGATGGAAGCCGTTACGAATTTTTCTTCATAAGCCGGGTGTGCAAGGCTGGAACGCTGCTCTAAGCTCTCTGTCGTATTGCCCATAAAAAAGGCCAAGGAGTTTACATGGCAGTTCCCGGATTGAAAGTCATCCTGGCCTTGAGCGTCGTCACCCTGCTGACGGCGTGCGATGAAAAAGAACCCGTTCAGGAATACCTGCCACGGGTGTTCATTCAAGTCGTCCAACCGGCGGATTACGCCGCCGCAGTAACCCTCACCGGTGACATCCAGGCTCGGGTACAGACCGAGCTGTCGTTCCGCGTGGGCGGCAAGATCATTGAGCGTTCGGTCGATGTCGGTGACCGGGTGACGGCCAAGCAAGTGCTGGCCCGGCTCGATCCCAAGGACCTACAAACCAGTGTCGATTCGGCCCAGGCCCAAGTTGCCGCCCAACAGGCGTTGGTTAAACAGAATGCTGCGGCGTTCGTGCGCCAGCAAAAACTTCTGCCCAAGGGCTACACCAGCCAGAGCGAATACGACGCGGCCCAGGCGGCGTTGCGCAGCAGTCAGAGCGCCTTGAGCGCCGCTCAGGCGCAGTTGGCCAATGCCCGGGATCAACTGAGTTACACCGCACTGGTTGCCGATGCCCCAGGCATCATTACTGAACGTCAGGCCGAAGTCGGCCAAGTGGTGCAGGCGACGATGCCGGTGTTCAGCCTGGCCCGCGATGGCGATCGGGACGCTGTATTCAACGTCTATGAAGCGCTGCTGGCCGAGAAGCCCACGGACGACACCATTGTCCTCAGCCTGCTCGATAACCCCGAAATCAAAACCACTGGCAAAGTGCGCGAAGTGACCCCGGCGGTGTCCGCCCAGTCCGGCACCGTGCAGGTCAAGGTCGGCCTCGACAGCCTGCCACAGGGCATGCAGCTGGGTTCGGTGGTGAGCGCCACGGCCAAGGGCGCGGGCAAGTCGGCGGTCGAGTTGCCGTGGTCGGCCCTGACCAAAAATATCAGTGAGCCCGCCGTCTGGCTGGTCGATGACAAGGGTCAGGCCCAATTGCATAACGTCACGGTTGGCCGCTACCTGACAGGCAAGGTCATCATCAGCAAAGGACTAACAGGTGGGGAAAAAGTCGTGATCGCCGGGGGGCAGTTGCTGCACCCGGGTATGGAAGTCGAGATTGCTGAAAATACCTACAAGGATCTGGGCGGGGGAGCCAAGCCATGAAGCCGTTATGGGCATTGTCCATCGGGCTGGTGCTGAGCGCCTGCTCCAAAAACGAGCCACCGCCGGAACCGGTGCGTCCGGTGCTGTCGATCAAGGTCCAGGCTTTGAACGAAGAGGATCTGGGCCGGTTTGCCGGCAGCATCCAGGCGCGGTATGAAAGCAATACCGGCTTTCGCGTGGCCGGGCGGATCGCCAGCCGTAACGTCGATGTCGGGGCCGAGGTCGACAAGGGCACGCTGCTGGCCACCCTCGATCCTTCCGACCAGCAAAACCAATTGCGCTCAGCCCAGGGTGACCTGGCGAAAATCCAGGCGCAACTGATCAATGCCCAGGCCAACGCCCAGCGGCAACAGTCGTTGTTTGATCGCGGGGTCGGCGCACAGGCGCAACTGGACGATGCCCTGACTCAACTGAAAACCACCCAGGCTTCCCTTGATCAGGCCAAGGCGGCGGTCAATCAGAGCAAAGATCAACTCGCCTACACCGAATTGCGCTCCGACCATAAAGCCGTGGTCACCGCGTGGAATGCCGAGGCCGGCCAAGTGGTGACCGCCGGCCAGCAAGTGGTGACCCTGGCGCAACCGGACATCAAGGAAGCGGTGATCGACCTGCCCGATACCCTGGTCGATCAATTGCCCACAGATGTGGTGTTTCAGGTCGCTGCACAACTTGATCCGAACACCAACACCACTGCGGTCATCCGCGAAATCGAACCCCAGGCACAGAGTGCCACGCGCACCCGACGTGCGCGCCTGACCCTCGCCGAAACGCCGCCAGGCTTTCGTTTGGGCACCGCGATCAGCGTCACCCTGAGTTCAGCGATCAAGCCACGCATCGAACTGCCCCTCACTGCGTTGCAGCAGGTCGACGGCACACCACGCATCTGGGTGATTGATCCACAGACCAAAACCGTTTCGCCCAGAGACGTCAAGATCATCAGCCGCACCGACAGCACCGTGGTGCTGGCCGGCGGCGTAAAGAACGGCGAGCGCGTGGTCAGTGCCGGCGTACACAGCCTCAAACCGGGGCAATCAGTGAAATTTGACGAGGACAGTCAATGAAAGGGCCTTTCAACCTCTCCGAATGGGCCCTCAAGCATCAGTCGTTCGTTTGGTATCTGATGTTCGTCGCGTTGCTGATGGGGGTGTTCTCGTATTTCAACCTGGGGCGCGAAGAAGACCCTTCGTTCACCATCAAGACCATGGTGATCCAGAGCAAATGGCCGGGGGCGACTCAGGAGGAAACGCTCAAACAGATCACCGACCGCATCGAGAAAAAACTCGAAGAGCTCGACTCTCTCGACTACGTGAAAAGCTACACGCGGCCCGGCGAGTCGACGGTCTACGTGTACTTGCGTGACACCACCAATGCCAAAGACATCCCGGAAATCTGGTATCAGGTGCGCAAGAAGATCAACGACATTCGCGGCCAGTTCCCCCAAGGCATGCAAGGCCCCGGGTTCAACGACGAATTCGGTGACGTGTTCGGTTCGATCTACGCCTTCACTGCCGACGGCCTGACGATGCGTCAGTTGCGTGACTACGTGGAACAGGCCCGCGCCGAGATTCGCGGCGTGCCAGGGCTGGGCAAGATCGAGATGGTCGGCCAGCAGGACGAAGTGCTGTACCTGAATTTCTCCACGCGCAAACTCGCGGCGCTGGGCATTGATCAGCTTCAAGTGGTGCAGAGCCTGCAATCGCAGAACGCCGTGACTCCGGCGGGGGTGATCGAGGCTGGCCCGGAGCGGATTTCGGTGCGCACCTCAGGGCAGTTTGCCTCGGAGAAAGACCTCGCCGAGGTCAACCTCAAGCTCAACGACCGATTCTATCGTTTGGCCGACATTGCCGAAATCAGGCGCGGCTATGTCGATCCGGCAGCACCGGAATTTCGCTTCAACGGCAAACCGGCCATCGGCCTGGCGATTGCCATGCAGAAGGGCGGCAACGTCCAGGCATTTGGCAAGGCGTTGCATGAACGGATCGACCAACTGACCGCCGACCTGCCGGTGGGGGTCGGCGTGTACAACGTGTCCGATCAGGCGGTGGTGGTGGAGGAGGCCGTCGGCGGCTTTACCAGTGCGCTGTTCGAGGCGGTGATCATCGTGCTGGTGGTCAGCTTCATCAGCCTCGGTGTGCGCGCCGGGCTGGTGGTGGCGTGCTCCATCCCGCTGGTGCTGGCGATGGTCTTTGTGTTCATGGAGTACAGCGGCATCACCATGCAGCGGATCTCCCTTGGCGCACTGATTATTGCCCTGGGCCTGTTGGTGGACGACGCGATGATCACCGTGGAGATGATGGTCACGCGCCTTGAGATGGGCGAGACCAAGGAGCAGGCGGCCACGTTCGCCTACACCTCCACCGCGTTCCCCATGCTCACCGGTACGCTGGTGACGGTGGCAGGTTTTGTGCCGATCGGCCTGAACGCCAGCTCCGCCGGGGAGTACACCTTCACCCTGTTTGCGGTGATTGCCTGCGCGATGCTGGTGTCGTGGGTGGTGGCGGTGTTGTTTGCGCCGGTGATCGGTGTGCACATCCTCAGCACCAACGTAAAACCTCACACCGGCGAGCCCGGGCGCGTCGGCAAGGCTTTCAACGGCGGCTTGCTGTGGTGCATGCGCAATCGCTGGTGGGCCATCGGCATCACCGTGCTGTTATTCGCGTTGTCGGTGTTCGGCATGCGCTTTGTGCAGAACCAGTTCTTTCCGTCTTCGGATCGCCCGGAAATCCTGGTGGACCTGAACCTGCCACAAAACGCCTCGATCGACGAAACCCGCAAAGCAGTCGACCGCCTCGAAGCCGAGCTCAAGGATGATCCGGACATCGTGCGCTGGAGCACCTACATCGGCCAGGGCGCGATCCGTTTCTACCTGCCACTGGACCAGCAACTGCAGAATCCTTACTACGCGCAGTTGGTGATCGTCAGTAAAGGGGAATCCCGTGACGCCTTGAGCCAGCGGATCCGCGATATCCTGCGCAAGGACTTCGTCGGCATTGGCGGTTATGTCCAGGCCCTGGAAATGGGGCCTCCGGTGGGCCGTCCGATCCAGTACCGGGTCAGCGGAAAAGACATCGATCAGGTTCGCCGTCACGCCATCGACCTGGCCACCGAAATGGACAAGAACCCGCACATCGGCGAGATCATTTACGACTGGAACGAGCCGGGCAAAGTGCTCCGCATCGACATCGCCCAGGACAAGGCGCGACAACTGGGATTGTCTTCCGAGGACGTGGCTAACTTGATGAACGGCATCGTCAGCGGCGCGCCCGTGACCCAGGTCGATGACGATATCTACCTGATCAACGTGGTCGGCCGGGCGGTGGACTCGGAACGTGGCACACCGGAAACCCTGCAGAACTTGCAGATCGTCACGCCGAGCGGCACGTCGATTCCGCTGTTGGCGTTTGCCACGGTGCGTTACGAACTGGAGCAGCCGTTGGTGTGGCGTCGGGATCGTCTGCCGACCATCACCATCAAGGCCGCTGTGCGCGATGAAATCCAGCCGACTGACCTGGTGAAAATCCTCAAGCCGTCCATCGACGCCTTCGCCGCCACGTTGCCGGTGGGCTACAAGGTCGCCACGGGCGGTACGGTGGAGGAGAGCGGCAAGGCCCAGGGGCCGATTGCCCAGGTCGTGCCGTTGATGGTGTTTTTGATGGCCACCTTCCTGATGATCCAGTTGCACAGCGTGCAGAAGATGTTCCTGGTGGCCAGCGTCGCGCCGTTGGGCTTGATCGGCGTGGTGCTCGCGCTGGTGCCGACAGGCACGCCGATGGGTTTTGTGGCGATCCTCGGGATCCTGGCGTTGATCGGCATCATCATTCGTAACTCGGTGATTCTGGTGACCCAGATCGATGAGTACGAGAAGAAGGGCTATGCGCCGTGGGACGCGGTGGTACAGGCCACCGATCATCGACGCCGGCCTATCCTGCTGACGGCGGCGGCCGCGAGCCTGGGGATGATCCCGATTGCCCGGGAAGCATTCTGGGGACCGATGGCCTACGCGATGATTGGCGGGATCATCGTCGCGACGTTGCTGACGCTGCTGTTTTTGCCGGCGCTGTATGTGGCTTGGTACAAGATTCGCGAGCCGAAGAACGAGGCCCAGTAACAAATGATCGTTCCCACGCTCCGCGTGGGAATGCCTCTCGGGACGCTCCGCGTCCCTGGGATGTGACGCAGTGCGTCACTGGCTGAATTCCCACGCAGAGCGTGGGAACGATCAATCGGCGCGCCGCCAGACACTCGCCAACCAAGGCTGCTGCTCCCGCGGCAGCCCCGCTGGCCGATAGTAATGCTCCAACTCCACAAACCCCGCCTCGGTCAGCAGTTGCTGCCACGCCGCAAGGTCGTGATACGCCCCATACCGTGGCCCATTCCAGCCCTCCTGATTCTCCCCATGCGGATTGGAACTGAACAACACCCCACCCTGTTTCAGCGCCCAACGCAATTGCTTCAACACCCGTGGCAACTCCTGGCGCGGAATGTGAAACAACACCGCATTGGCAAAAATCCCGTCGAAGCGCTCGGTCGGCAAATCCAGTTTCAAAAAGTCCTGCTGCCAGACCTCGCAACCGCTGTCCTCACGCGCCATCTGCGCAAGCTTTTCCGACCCGTCGAGGCCGACAGCGGTATGACCCATGCGCTTGAAGGTTTGCAGATCGCGGCCGGGACCGCAGCCGAAGTCGAGAATGTCGAACGGTGCCTCGCCTTGAATATGCCGCAACAGGGCATCGATGTTCTGGCTGACATCGTGATCACGAGTGCCTTCGCGAAAATCTTCGGCCACCGAGTTGTAATGGCCCAGGGTGGTGGCGGTGATCTGGTGGAGGTCGTCGGGGGACTGTTTCATGGGTGGCTGCGCAGGCAATTGGGATTTGCCGAATATACGCCATGAGGACGGTGGCTGCTGCGCAGCCAATCGCCAGCAGGCTAGATCCCACATTTAACCGCGTCGGACTCAAATGTTGTGTCCACTGAAGATCAATTGTAGGAGCGAGCCTGCTCGCGATGGCGGTGTAACTGACAACCAATAACTCAGCCCTGCTTCATCCCCAGACAATCAATGGAACGATCCACCATGGCTTTGGCAATCTCCAGCAAATGCCAGACCGAGAACACCATGGCGCGCTCCGCCCCTTTGAGGTGATCGCCACACTGATACGCCGTCACCGAAGCACAGCGCAGCAGATCGGCGACATAGAGCTGGGTGTCTTCAAAGCTCACGTCTTCGCTGACGTTGTAGAAGCGCAATTCATCGGGCGGTGAGGGTTGATCGCCAGTGAGGTAGAAATCAATGGCACGGTAGAGCGCTGATCGATCCCTGAGCGAGTCGTCAGTGGCAGTTTCGTTGGTGGAGGTTTCGGGAGGTGGATCGGGTACGGATTTCTTCATTGGTAAAACTCCTGACCGTTAGTTGGAGCCAACCGATATCGCGACTAAACGAACAGGGTGGCGGCTGCACACAGGTTAGTCGACCGGCCGTCAGGCAACACCGGCGCACCCAAGGGTGCCCTGCGCACAGCCACCATAAAATTCAGGTGATAAAAAACACCTGAGAAGAGGTGATGCTGTGCGCCCAACGATATCCGGGCGACTAAACCCGATCACTGATGAGCAGTGACGGACCGAGACTAGCCACGGAAATTGACAGGCGCAAGCGAGCGGAATGATCTAGGAAATGTCCTGCAAATGAAAGGGAACGGACCTTCGGAAGCTCTGATTTTCCTGTACGAAAACTTACCCTTTCGCACGGAGATTGTCTTAATGCCAGTCAGTCAAGCCGCACACCTGTAGCAGCTGGCGAAGCCTGCGTCCGGCTGCGAAGCAGTCGTGAAATCAGAGTTCGCGGTGTTTCAGGTAAACCTCGCAAGCAGGGTTTACGACTGCTTCGCAGCCGGACGCAGGCTTCGCCAGCTGCTACAAGATGTGTGTCGCGGCTGCCAACTCGATTAACGCTTATTCAATCCACGAGCCAACCGATCCCCGCCCAGCTGAATCACCGCCACCAACACCACCAGCAACACAATCACCGTCAACATGATCTGGCTGTCAAAACGCTGATACCCGTACCGATACGCAATGTCGCCCAACCCACCGGCGCCAATCGCCCCGGCCATGGCCGAGGAGTTGATCATCGTTACCAGCGTAATCGTGAACCCGCCGACAATCCCTGGCAGCGCTTCCGGCAGCAGCACATGCCAGACAATGTGCCAACGCCGGCAGCCCATTGCTTGTGCGGCTTCGATCAAGCCGAAATCCACCTCGCGCAAACTGACTTCGGCAATCCGCGCAAAGAACGGCGTTGCAGCGATGGTCAGCGGCACGACGGCCGCCCAGACGCCATACGTGGTGCCGACAATGAGTCGGGTAAACGGAATCAGCGCCACCATCAAAATCAAAAACGGAATGGAGCGGAACAGGTTCACAAACGCGCCCAAGGCGCGGTTCAGGGTCGGTGCTTCGTAGATGCCACCCTTGGAACTGGTGACCAGAAACACCGCCAGCGGAATACCCGCCAACAGTGCAATCAATGACGACACGCCGACCATCAGGAAGGTGTCGATGAAGCCTTGCAGCAAGCGATCAAACCACATAACCCAGCACCTCCACCTGTTGCGCCCAATGGCTGGCGCGCTGGCATAACTCTTCGGCATCGAGTCGCGAGCCGGTGACCGCTAACAACAACTGCCCCAGCGCATGGCCCTGAATCCGTTCCACGCCCCCTTGCAGCAAACGCACGCGACCCCCGAGGGCGCTGAACAACGCGGCCAGGTCCGGCTCGTCGGTGGCACTGCCGGTGAACTGCAAGCGCAACACCACAGCGGCGTCCACAGAGTACGGGTGTGGCTGCAAACGGCTTTGCAGTTCTGCCGGCAGGGCGTGTTGCAGCGGGGCGAGCAAGGTCTTGCTTACTTCATGCTGCGGGTTGCCGAAGACTTCCCACACCGGCCCTTGCTCGACGATTTTCCCGTGTTCGAGCACCACGACGCGGTCACAGATATCGCGGATCACCGCCATCTCGTGGGTGATCAAAACGATGGTCAGCCCCAGGCGCTGGTTGATCTCGCGCAGCAGGCCGAGGATCGACTGGGTGGTCTCCGGGTCCAGCGCCGAAGTGGCTTCGTCGCAGAGCAAAATCGCCGGGTCATGCACCAACGCGCGGGCGATGCCGACGCGCTGTTTCTGCCCGCCGGACAACTGCGCCGGATACGCCGCGTGCTTGCCTTGCAGGCCCACCAGTTCGAGCAGTTCGCGAACTTTTTGCTCGCGCTGCTCCTTGGGAACTCCGGCCACTTTCAGCGGCAGTTCGACGTTCTGCCACACCGTTTTGGCCGACATCAGGTTGAAGTGCTGGAAGATCATGCCGATCCGTCGACGCAGCGCCACCAGGCGGTCTTCATCGAACTCGCCGATGTCCACCTGATCGATCAGCACGCGCCCGGTACTTGGTTGCTCCAGGCGGTTGATGGTGCGGATCAACGACGATTTGCCGGCACCGCTGCGACCGATGATGCCGAACACTTCACCGTGCTGGATCGCCAGGTCGATGCCCTGCAGTGCCGCCACCGGCCCTTGCTGGCCGTTGTAGGTTTTGCCCAGGCCGATGAAGCGCACATGAGCCCGATTGAGCTCCGGGTGCAGTTCGGTGTGTCGGGCGTTTTTGAGCTCTGGAATCTCCAGTCGCAGTTGGGTGGCGGCCGTCATTCTCAGCTTTCCCAACCGGCTTGGTAGAGCTTGCCGTGGGCTTTGTCCAAAGCGGCGCGAACGGCTGGCGAATGCTGGTAAATGTCGACGAATTTGATCAGGCGCGGGTCGGTTTTACTCTTCGGCTGGATCACGAACTGGATCACGTATTCCTTGTGATCGAGACCGTCGAACAGCAGCGCCGAGTTCGCATCGAAGGTCTTCGACAGACGGATGTAGGCCGGGTAGCCCTGAACCAGATCCGCATCGTCGTAGGCGCGCACCAGTTGTACGGCTTCAACTTGCAGGATCTTTATGTTCTTCGGGTTGGCGATGATGTCGTCTTCAGTTGCCTTGTAGCCGACGCCCGGTTTCAGCGTGATCAGGCCGGCCTTGGCCAGCAGTTGCAGACCGCGTCCGCTGTTGATCGGGTCATTGGCGATGGCCACGCTGGCGCCTTGCGGGAGCTCGTCGAAGCTTTTGTATTTTTTCGAGTAAAGGCCAACGTTGTTGATGATCCCCGGCGCGAACGGCACCAGGTCAAAACCGGAAGCGGCCTTGGCGTTTTCCAGGAACGGCACATGCTGGAAATAGTTCACGTCGATGTCGCCGGCAGCGAGGCTGACGTTGGGGGCGATCCAGTCGCTGAACTCCACCAGATCGACCTGCAGGCCTTGTTTTTTGGCTTCTTCGACGGCGGCTTCCAGGGGAATGGCGAAAGCGGCGGTGGTGCCGATTTTCAATGGTGCGTCGGCGGCGAATACCGCCGAACTGAACAGGCCGAGGGCCAGGGCCAGTGCTTTGACTGGTTGAGTGAGGTAGGTCTTGGTCATGATGAGGTTTCCAGTCATAAGTTTTTTTGGAACAACAGAGATCAACTGTGGGAGCTGGCCTGCCGGCGATAGCGGTGGGTCAGTTGAAGTTGTGGTGGCTGACACACCGCTATCGCCGGCAGGCCAGCTCCCACAGGGTTCAATGGCGGTAGTTAGAGCCGGTGTGTTGTTGAGGCAAATGCGCCTCGCCGTGAAAAAGCTTTTCCCGCAAGCTGCCGTTGTCATAAGCATTCTTGTACGACCCTCGGCGCTGCAACTCCGGGATCACCAGGTCAATGAAGTCCACATAGCTTTCCGGGGTGACAATCCTTGTCAGGTTGAAGCCGTCCAGGCCGGTTTCGGCGATCCACGATTCCAGTTCATCCGCCACTTGCCCGGGCGAGCCGACCACGGTGATGTAGCGGCCACCGAGGGCGTGTTGTTCGAGCAATTTGCGGCGGGTCCAGTCGTTGTTTTGCAGGTTTTTGGTTGCCGACTGGATCGCATTGCTCTTCACGTACTGAATCGGCTCGTCGATGGCGTATTCGGAAAAATCGATCCCGGTCGACGCCGAAAAATGCGCCACGCCGGCCTCGGCACTGGCATAGCTCAGGTATTCGGCGTGTTTGGCCCAGGCCAGCTCTTCGGTGGCGCCGACAATCACGTTCAGCCCCATGAACACCTTGATGTCCTCCGGGTTGCGCCCGGCCTCGACGGCACTGGCGCGAACCTTGTCCACCTGGATTTTGGTCGACGGTTTGTTCTGGCCGCTGATGAACACGCACTCGGCATGACGCCCGGCGAACAGCAAACCGCGATCCGAAGTACCCGCCTGGAACAACACCGGTGTACGTTGCGGTGACGGTTCGCACAGGTGATAACCCTCGACCTGATAGAACTCGCCCTTGTGCTCGACCTTGTGCACTTTTTCCGGTTGCGCGTAGATACGCTGCTCGCGGTCGTTGAGCACCGCGCCGTTTTCCCAGCTGCCTTCCCAGAGTTTGTAGAGCACCTCCAGGTATTCATCGGCCTGGTCGTAACGACGGTCGTGCTCGACCTGCTCGCTCAGGCCCATGGCCTTGGCGGCGCTGTCGAGGTAGCCGGTGACGATGTTCCAGCCGACCCGGCCTCGGCTCAGGTGATCGAGCGTCGACATGCGCCGGGCGAACAAGTACGGCGGTTCGTAAGTGAGGTTGGCGGTCAGGCCGAAACCGAGATTCCTGGTCACGGCGGCCATGGCCGACACCAGCAGCAACGGGTCGTTGACCGGGAGCTGGATCGACTCTTTCAGCGGTACGTCCACCGAGTTCTGGTAGACGTCGTACACACCAACGATGTCGGCGATGAACAGTCCGTCGAACAGCCCGCGCTCCAGCAATTGCGCCAGTTCGGTCCAGTATTCGATGGTCTTGTACTGCGTGGAGTTGTCCCGTGGATGGGTCCACAGGCCATGGTTGATGTGCCCGATGCAGTTCATGTTGAAGGCGTTGAGCAGGATCTTCTTTTTGCCGTTGGCCATCAGATGGTCCCTCGTAACGGAGGGTTTTCATCGTTCAGGTAATAGTTGCCCACCGCGTGATATTTCCAGCGTACCGGGTCGTGCAAGGTGTGCACGCGCGCGTTGCGCCAGTGACGATCCAGACCATGCTCGATCAGGGTGGCTTGGCTGCCGGCCAGTTCGAACAACGTACTGCCGGCGGCGAGGGAGATTTCGGTGCTGATGGCTCGGGCTTCGGCGACGGCAATCGAGGCAGCGGCGACGGTTTCGGCGTTGGTGTCGGCTTGAGCCTTGTCGAGGCGTTCGCCGGAGCGTTCCAGCAGGGCTTCGGCGGCGTGCAGGCGAATGCTCAAGTGACCGAAACTCTTGATGGTCAGCGGGTCTTCAGTGGCTTTTGCATGGGTGGCATCGATCCATGGCCGGGTTTTGGTGCGCACGAAATGCAGCGCATCTTCATAAGCCGCACGGGCGATGCCGGTGTCGATGGCGGCGTGGAGGATCTGCGCCAGCGGGCCGACGGTGGTCGGGCGTTCGAAAGCGCTTTGGAACGGGATCACGTCCTCGGCTGCCACATACACGTCATCGAACACCACCGAGCCGCTGCCGGTGGTGCGCTGGCCAAAGCCGCTCCAGTCGTCGATGACTGTCAGGCCCTTGCTGTCGTGCGGCACGAATGCTAGTTGCTGCACACCGTTTTCATCCACCACCGAGGTGGGGATGCGTTGTGCGTAAATCGCGCCGGTCGAGTAAAACTTGCGACCGTTGATGCGATAGCCATCACCGTCGCGCTTGAGACTGGTGACGCGGTCATGAGCGGTTTTGGTCCCGAGTTCGGCGAGCGCATTGCCGAAGCGCTGGCCGGCCAACACTTCGGCGTACAGGCGTTGTTTCTGCTCATGGCTGGCGTTTACACGCAGCACTTCAAGGGCATAAAAATGGTTCTGCGGGATTTGCCCGAGCGAGCCGTCAGCCTGGGCAATCAAGGCGATTACCTTGGACAGTGTCACGTTGGACACACCGGCGCCGCCGTACTCCTTGGGTACGCTGATACCCCACAAGCCCGAGCGGGAAAACACTTCCAGTTCCGGGTGCGGCAAACGGCGTTCGCGGTCGCGCAGTGCGCTGTCGCGTTTGAAGTCGTCGGCCAGATCACTGGCGACGACCAGGGCTTGCTCGTCGCTGGTTATGACCGCGACGTGGTGGGAATAAGTCATGTGTTTCTCCAGAGATCTGGTCAAAAGGGTACTGGTCGTCAGATCCAGGAATGCCGCGCCGGTAGCGTGCCATTGAGGTGGTAGGTGCCGACCGCGTGATATTTCCAGCGCACCGGGTCGTGCAGCGTGTGCACGCGGGCGTTGCGCCAGTGGCGGTCGAGGTTGAATTCGGCGAGGGTGGCGCGGCTGCCGGCCAGTTCGAAGAGTTTTTCGCTGGCCAGCAGCGAGATCTCGGTGGTCAGCACTTTGGCTTCGGCCACGGCAATCGATGCGCGGGCCGCCGACTCGGCCGTTAGGGGCGCGGCGTTGACTTGATCAAGTACTTTCCCGGCTTTGCGCAACAGCGCTTCGGCGGCGTGCAGTTCGATTTTCAACTTGCCGATATCTGCGATCACGTAGAGGTCATCGCTGGCGCGTTCGACCTTGGCGTCGATCCACGGACGCGCGCGGGTTTTCACGAACTCGATGGCGTCGTCGATCGCGCCCCGGGCGATTCCCGCGTCGATGGCCGCTTGAATCAGTTGTGACACGGCGCCCTGGAGATTCGGCTTCTCGTTGATCTTCCAGTTATCCACCACCAGCTCGGCGTCGACCCGCACGTTGTTGAGCAAAATGGTGCCGCTGGCGGTGGTGCGCTGACCGAAACCCGACCAGTCATCAACGATGCGCAGCCCCGGCGTACCGCGACGAACGAAGGCCAGTACTTGCTTGCCGTCATCGTTCAACGCTTTGACTGCGACCCAGTGGGCGAACAGCGCGCCGGTGGAGTAAAACTTCTGGCCATTGAGGACAAAACCGTCGCCATCGGCGGTGATGCGCGCCTTGAGTTCCAGGGTGTTTTTTGTACCGCGTTCGGGGCCCGCATTGCCGATGCGCCAGCCGTCGAGCACGCTTTTGAACAGCTGCTTTTTCTGCGCTTCCGTGGCGCTGCCCAGCACCAGGTTGAGAATGCCGAACTGGTTCTGCGGGATCTGCCCCAATGCCGGGTCTGCCGCGGAAATGATCGCGAACACCTCGGCGAGTGTGACGAACGAAACCTGTGGGCCGCCGTATTCACGCGGGATGGCAATGCTGCCTAACCCGCTGCGGGTGAACTGTTCGATTTCCGACCAGGGCAACTTGCGCTGCCGGTCACGTTTGGCCGCGTGAAGACGGGCGACGTGCGCCAGTTCATGGGCGGCTTCAATGGCTTGAGCGTCGTTGCGCAAAACCTGTGCGGGCAACAACAACGGGGCGACGTCCAGATCACTGTGGACGATTGCATCTGCCAGACTGGACATCAGTGCCGCTCCTTGGCTGCACGCAATGCCCTGGCGATCTGCACTGGGGTGATTGTGTTCCGGACCATACCTACCTCACATTTCATGGGATCGTCGCGTGGGTTGCGACGAATAAAAACAAGAATGTCCGGTGGTCCGGTGCATATACCCTAAGCGCGTATAAAAAATTAATAAACTAACTTTTAGGAATATACATAGAAGGGGTGTCACACACCCATTTGATGAGGTGACGCATACCCGTAGCAGCTGGCGAAGCCTGCGTCCGGCTGCGCAGCAGCCGTAAATGCTAAGTCCGCGATCAATCTTAATGACCGCGTTGCTTGATTTAGCGACTGCTTCGCAGCCGGACGCAGGCTTCGCCAGCTGCTACGGGATCGAGTCCATTCAATGCCACAGGAATCTCAGCGTTTGCGGGGCTCGGCGGCCATCAGCAACTCCTTCGGCTGGGCCTTCAGGTAGGGATTGGCGCAGCCAATCTTCAGTCTGCGCGGCGGTGCCCAGCGTGAGTTGTTACCCACGCGATCAAGGATGCAATAGGTCACTTCCAGCCGCAGGTCTTCGCCGGCTTCGAGGATGATCGCCGGCGGCACCCAGACCTGAATGGGCTGGCCCACCTCGTCTGCCTTGAGCCGGGGCAGGTCCATGCGCACATCACCCCAGCGCAAGGTGATTTCGTCGTCGGTGGCCATGTTCAGGTAAGGCTCGATGGTCAACGGCACGCCGCGCTTGATCTGGTTTGGGTTGACCCCTTGGCGGCGGATGGTCTCGGGGAGACTCACGGGCGCCAGTCTTTGGTTTTCGTCGCCGCACTGGGCCGATGGCGGGCCTCCAGGGCAATCCAGTTTGATCTGGACCCGCGCCGCCGGTGACAACGCGGGTCCTTGCCCAACCTGCATGACCTTGTAGTGGATGCGTGCGCAACCGTTGGCAATGAAGCTTTCCGGCACTCGCAGGCTGATCATCTCACCGACATCGTCGGCGGCCAGCACGCGGGAAGCCACGTAGCAGTTGTTCCAGAACAGTTCGATCAGGTCGCCTGCGTCCATCCTGGGGTAGGGCGCCACGTCGATCATGAGATGAGCCGCCGAGATCAGGTTGACGCCGGCCTTCTGCGATTGCGCCAGGGTCGGGGCCGCAAGTTCGGGGGTATTCGATGTGCTTGTCATGGGGTTTCTCCTTGAAGCCTTGCAGCGAAGTTCCGTTTCTGAAAGATCAAAAGGCGTGCATTGCCCAGCAACAAATCGGCTTGTTATTTGAACGCTGAATAATGCTGAAGTGCAAAGGTTTACGCCTGTTGGCAACTAGATAAGAGTGCGCTTGAATAGGTGTCAATAGAGCGGGCTAGTTAAGTGTTGGATCACTTGTTATTCAGAACATTCCTACATGTTCAAGTTAATATGCCTCAGCGCGCAGTCGAACAAAGCCACTTTTTTACGGTATTGGAGCGAGGGTCATAGCGAGGGCTGGCTCCTTGATGATCGCTGGATTTGACGGATATTAGGCGGGATGGATCTGTTGCAGGACATATATATGTACCGCACAAGTCATCAGTTGAATTGTTTAAAGTGTGGGTGTGGGAAGTAGGGTGTAGGTGTTTTGTCAGTCTGGTAGTTGTCACTTCCGTCCATGGAAGTGAACAAGTGATGATGTTGCTCAGGAGTGAGAGTTGTTTAGGAACTTGCTCAAAAACTGTTTCGTTCGTTCTTCTTTCGGATTGGCAAACAACGCTTTTGATTCGCCTTGCTCGACGATTACACCCTTGTCGAAAAACACCACGCGATTGGCCACGTCCCGGGCGAAGCCCATTTCGTGGGTGACGATGACCATGGTGCGTTTCTCCTCGGCCAGGCCGCGGATGGTCGCCAACACTTCACCCACCAGTTCCGGATCGAGCGCCGAGGTAGGCTCATCGAACAGGATCACTTCCGGCTCCATCGCCAGCGCACGGGCGATCGCCACCCGTTGTTGCTGACCGCCGGACAGGCGTCGCGGGTAAGCATCTTCCTTGCCCGCCAGACCGACCTTGGCCATGAGCTTTTTGCCCAGGGCCACGGCTTCGGCGCGCGGGATTTTCTTCACGACGATCGGGCCTTCGATGACGTTTTCCAGAGCCGTGCGGTGCGGGAACAGGTTGAAATTCTGGAACACGAAACCGACGTGTTGGCGCAAGCGCCGTACCAGTCCTTGCTGCTGGTTCAGCGGGCGGCTGCCATCGATCTCGATGTCACCGACCTTGATCCGTCCGCTGGTGGGTTCTTCGAGAAAATTCAGGCAACGCAGAAACGTGGTTTTACCCGAGCCGCTAGGGCCGATGATCGCCACGACTTCACCTTCCTTCACTTGCAGATCGATGCCGTTGAGCACGACTTGACCCTTGAACTGCTTTGTCAGTTTTTCCACGACAATCATGGGGTCAGGACTCCTGGTCGTGCCGATTGACCCGCTCTTCCAACTTGTTCTGCAAGTGCGACAGCACCGTGGCCAGAATCCAGTAGATCAGCGCGGCGGCAAGATACATGGTGAAAATTTCAAAGGTGCGGGCGGTAATCAGTTGCGCCTGACGGAACAGTTCCGGCACCTGAATAGTGGCGGCTAGCGCAGTGTCCTTGACCAGCGAAATGAAACTGTTGCCCAGCGGCGGCAACGCCGTGCGCATCGCTTGCGGCAGGATGGCCCGGCGCAGGGTTTGCGCACGGGTCATGCCGATACTCGCGGCAGCTTCCCACTGGCCGCGCTCGATGGAGCTGATCGCGGCACGCAGGATTTCGCAGGCGTAGGCGGCCATGTTCAGCGAGAAGCCAATCAGGGCCGCCGGCAGCGGATCAAGTTCGATGCCCAGTTGCGGCAAGCCGTAATAGATCACGAACAGTTGCACCAGCAACGGCGTGCCGCGAAAGAACGACACGTAGATGCGGGCGATCCAGCTCACCAGCTTGAAGCGCGACAGGCGCATCAGCGCCAGGCCGAAACCCATCACCAGGCCGAAGAACATCCCGCCCAGGCTGAGGATCACTGTGTAATACGCGCCCTTGAGTAGAAAGGGCGCGGAATCCAGTGCGAGTTGGAAAGCTTCTTCCATTATTTGGTGACGTCAGCGCTGAAGTATTTTTCCGAAAGCTTTTTCAGCGTACCGTCGGCGCGCAGCTTGTCGATCGCCTTGTCGATTGCTGCAAGCAACTCAGGCTCGCCTTTGCGCAGGGCAATACCGGCTTCCTGGCGGGAGAACGCTTCGCCGGCGGCGGAAGTATCTTTGGCCTTTTTGGCGTATTCCAGTGCGGCGAGGCGGTCGATCAGAATCACGTCGATACGGCCGACGCGCAGGTCCTGGAACTTGGTCGGATCATCGTCATAGGTTTTGATGTCGGCTTTTGGGACGTTTTCCTTGACCCACTGCTCGTAGTTGGTACCCAGGCCTACGCCGACTTTCTTGCCGGCCAGGTCGGCGGAGGTCTTGACGGTGTCTTTGTTCTTGGTAAGGGTCAGCGCCTGAATCCCGGAAACGGTATACGGCACGGAGAAGTCATACTTCTTCTTGCGCTCTTCCGAGATGGTCACCTGGTTGATCACCACGTCCAGACGCTTGGATTCCAGCGCTGCGAGGATGCCATCCCATTTGGTCGGTTGCAGTTTTGCCTTCACACCCAGCTCTTTGGCCAGGGCTTCGGAGAACTCGACTTCGAAGCCGGACAGTTTGCCGTCGGCGTCGACGAAGCTGAACGGTGGATAAGTGCCTTCCAGGCCGACGTTGATCACGCCAGCGTCTTTGATTTTTTGCAGTTGCTCACCGGCAACCGCCTGGCCCAGCAAACCGGCGCTCAGCGCCAGGCCCAGTGAACCGACCAGCAGGTTTCGACGTAGTGCGGAAAAATTCATGAAAAGCCCCTGTGTTTTCTTATGGAAGACGCTTTGGGAAGGTTGGCAAATTCGGGATTTGGACGACTGCAATATCCTGCCCTAAAGCAGCTTATGCGTCTCGCTGCAAATTCGCCTGCGGCGCGACTATAAGATGACGTCTTTAGATTGGAAAATACTTAATATCAATCTGTATATTCTTTATACGCATATTCAGATCGTTCCCACGCTCCGCGTGGGAATGCCTCTGGGGACGCTCCGCGTCCAGTGACGCAGAGCGTCACAAGCTGCATTCCCACGCAGGAGCGAGGGAACGATCAGTTACAAAAAGTCTTTGTAGGCAAACAACGCCGGCGCCCCACCGGTGTGCAGGAAGATAATCGGCCCCTCATCGAAGCGCCCGCGTCCAATACCATCAAGCAACCCGGCCATGGCCTTGCCGGTGTAAACCGGGTCCAGGAGCAAGCCCTCCTGACTCGCCAGCAGTTTCACCGCCGCCAGTGTTCCGGCATTCGGCTCGCCATAGCGAGGGCCGAAATATTCGTCCCACAGTTCAATTTTGAAACTCGCGGGCAACTGCACGCCCAGCAGTTCGGCCGTACGCTCGGCGAGGCCCTGGACTTTCGGTCGCTGATCTTCATCGCTACGGGAAACCGTGACGCCGATCACTGGCAGATCCGGCAGGGCTTCACTCAGTGCCAGCGCCAGACCACTGTGGGTACCGGCGCTGCCCGATGCGAGGACCACGGCGGAAAAGTCCAGGCCGGTATCCTTGATCTGCTCGGCCAGTTCCAGCCCGGCGCGTACATAACCCAACGCGCCCAAGGCATTCGAACCACCAATCGGCACCAGGTACGGCTTTTTGCCGTTGTTGCGCAGGCGCTCGGCGAGTGCCTGCAATTGCTCGTCGGCGTTGTCGAGGTTTTCCACCCGTTCGACCTTGGCATCGAACAGGTCCAGCAACAGGCGATTGCCGTTGCCGACATAGTTGGCGTCTTCGGTGCCCAAAGGGTTTTCCAGCAACGCGATGCAACCCAGGCCCAGTTTGGCTGCAATGGCGGCTGTCTGGCGCACATGGTTGGACTGGAGCGCGCCTGCGGTGATGAGCGTGTCGGCGCCTTGTGCCAGAGCATCGGCGGCGAGGTATTCGAGTTTGCGCAGCTTGTTGCCGCCCATGGCCAGTGGCGTCAGGTCATCGCGTTTGACGTACACATCGCGGCCCAGCCAGGTCGACAAGCGTTCAAGTTTTTCCAGGGCGGTAGGGTGGCCAAGTAAATCGAGACGGTTAAAGCGAGCGAGCTGTTGTTTGATCATGGGTCCGTACTGGCGGGGAAAGATGTCAGGACTATAGGCACGCCGATTTGCCTGGGCAACCGCCAATCGCTTATAGCCAAAGATGCTTAGCCCAGCACAATTGGTTCTTAATTCGGCTTCAGGACCTTGCCGTAAAGTAATCGCCGTCAGTGCGGCCAGACAGTCCGGCCGCCCGTGAGGAGTTTTTACCGTGAGCGAGCGTTCCAGTCATTGGCAACTGCAGACCATCGTCAGCCAACTGCGCACGGCGCGCGCTGAGTGGCGCGCACAAAATGGCCGTGCCAGCACCGAACAGGGCGGGCGCGAATTGCCGTCGCGAGCGGCCATGGCGGAGATTCTTGAAGCACTGTGCGGCGCGTTGTTCCCCATGCGCCTGGGGCCGGTGGATTTGCGCGAGGAGAGTGAAGACTTCTATGTCGGCCACACTCTGGATGTGGCGTTGAATGCGCTGCTGGCGCAGGCACGGCTGGAGTTGCACTACGCCGCTCGCCACAGTCAGCAGGCGGAGGCTGACATAGAGGCCAAAACCATTCAGATCATTCAGGGCTTCGCGCTCGCTTTGCCGGGACTGCGCAGTTTGCTGGATAGCGATGTGTTGGCGGCCTATCACGGCGACCCGGCAGCGCGCAGTGTCGATGAAGTGTTGCTCTGCTACCCGGGCATTCTGGCGGTGATTCACCATCGCCTGGCCCATCATTTGTATCGCGCCGGGTTGCCGTTGCTGGCGCGGATCAGCTCGGAAATCGCCCACTCGGCCACCGGTATCGACATTCACCCTGGCGCGCAGATCGGTCGCAGTTTCTTCATTGATCACGGGACGGGCGTCGTGATCGGCGAGACGGCGATTATTGGCGAGCGGGTGCGGATTTATCAGGCGGTCACGTTGGGCGCCAAGCGTTTCCCGTCCGATGAGGATGGTCAGTTGCAGAAAGGCCATCCGCGCCATCCAATTGTTGAGGATGACGTGGTGATCTATGCCGGTGCGACGATTCTGGGGCGGATCACGATTGGCAAGGGTTCGACGATTGGCGGCAATGTCTGGCTGACCCGCAGCGTGCCGGCGGGCTGCAACCTGACGCAGGCGAATTTGCAGCATGATGATGGGACGCAGAAGTAAGCCTACAACGGATCGTTCCCACGCTCTGCGTGGGAATGCAGCCCGTGACGCTCCGCGTCACTTTTACGAACTGGAACGCGGAGCGTCCCTTGAGACATTCCCACGCGGAGCGTAGGAACGATCGTCAACCCCGCGTCATTTCCATCCTTGAGCTAGCGTACAAGCACGACCGTCGAGCCTCGGGATTAGTCCTTAGCCCCCTATCCATGTTTAACTTGAACGTTCATTCAAGTTAAACCGGCAGTTTGCTGCCCGCTCACAACAGGAGGCTTGCCTTTGCTGAGTCCGATTTTTACAGCCACGTTTTACCCCGTCGAGGTGCACGTTTCATGAGTGCATCGTCCCTTCCTCCCAGCGGTCTGGTCCGCATGAATCCGCCGGTGTTCTACTTCTCGGCGAGTTTCATTCTGCTCTTCGGCATTGTCGTTATCGCCATGCCAGAGCAGGCCGGTGCCTGGCTGCTGCAAGCGCAAAACTGGGCGGCCAATACGGTCGGCTGGTACTACATGCTCGCGATGACCCTGTATCTGGTCTTCGTGGTGGTCACCGCCTTGTCCGGCTACGGCAAGATCAAGCTCGGTGCCGACCACGACGAACCCGAATTCAGTTACCTGTCCTGGGCCGGCATGCTGTTCGCCGCCGGGATCAGCATCACGCTGTTTTTCTTTTGCGTATCCGAACCGCTGACCCACTTGGCGCAACCGCCCCAAGGCGAGGCCGGTACCGCGGACGCGGCACGACAGGCGATGCAGATTCTGTTTCTGCACTGGGGACTGCATGGCTGGGGTGTGTTCGCTTTTGTCGGCATGGCGCTGGCCTACTTCGCTTACCGACACAACTTGCCACTGGCTCTGCGTTCGGCGCTGTATCCACTGATCGGCAAGCGCATCAACGGCCCCATCGGTTATGCGGTGGACGGCTTCGGCATCATCGCCACGGTGTTCGGTCTCGGTGCCGACATGGGCTTCGGTGTGCTGCACCTCAACTCCGGGCTGGATTACCTGTTTGGCATCGCCCATACCCAGTGGATTCAGGTCGGCCTGATCACGCTGATGATGGGTGCGGCGATCATCGTCGCCGTGTCCGGCGTCGATAAAGGCGTGCGGGTGATGTCCGACATCAACATGCTGCTGGCCTGCGCGCTGCTGCTATTTGTGTTGTTTGCCGGTCCCACCCAGCACCTGCTCAACACCCTGATCCAGAACCTCGGCGACTACCTCGGCGCGTTGCCGATGAAGAGTTTCGACCTGTACGCGTATGACAAACCCAGCGACTGGCTCGGTGGCTGGACCGTGTTCTATTGGGCCTGGTGGATCGCATGGTCGCCGTTCGTGGGCCTGTTCATCGCGCGGATTTCCCGTGGCCGCACCATCCGCGAATTCGTTTTCGGCGTACTGCTGATCCCGCTCGGTTTTACCCTGGCGTGGATGTCGATCTTCGGCAACAGCGCCATTGATCAAGTGCTCAACCATGGCATGAGTGCGCTCGGCATGTCGGCCATCGACAACCCGTCGATGACCCTCTATCTGCTGCTGGAAACTTACCCGTGGAGCAAAACGGTGATCGCCGTGACGGTGTTCATCAGCTTCGTGTTCTTCGTCACCTCGGCCGACTCCGGCACGGTGGTGCTGTCGACGTTGTCCGCCAAGGGTGGCAACCCGGATGAAGACGGGCCGAAATGGCTGCGGGTGTTCTGGGGCGCAATGACGGCGCTGGTGACCAGTGCATTGTTGTTCTCCGGCAGCATCGATGCGTTGAAGTCGGCGGTGGTGCTGACCTCGCTGCCGTTCTCGCTGATCCTGCTGTTGATGATGTGGGGGCTGCACAAGGCGTTCTACCTGGAATCCCAGAAGCAGATCGCGCAACTGCATTCACTGGCGCCGGTGGCCGGCTCACGACGCGGTGGCTGGCGTCAGCGCTTGAGTCAGGCGGTGCACTTCCCGTCCCGGGATGAGGTGTACCGTTTTCTCGATACGACGGTGCGACCGGCGATTGAGGAAGTGTCGGCAGTGTTCGTCGAAAAGGGTTTGAACGTGATCACGCAACCGGACCCGGCCAACGACAGCGTCAGCCTGGAAATCGGTCACGGTGAACAGCATCCGTTTATTTATCAGGTGCAGATGCGCGGCTATTTCACTCCATCCTTTGCCCGTGGCGGTATGGGCTCCAAGCAACTCAACAACCGTCGTTACTACCGGGCAGAAGTGCATTTGAGCGAGGGCAGTCAGGACTACGATCTGGTGGGGTACACCAAGGATCAGATCATCAACGACATCCTTGACCAATACGAACGGCATCTGCAGTTTTTGCATTTGGTGCGTTGATCGAAAACTGTTGGCGCCGGGCCTGTTTCAGGCCTCGGCGCTCATCACCATAAACAGCACCAGCGCTGCCACCGGCACACTGAACACCACCGTGCCGATCCCCAGCTCTGTACTCAAGGACTGGCCGGCAGTGACCACGCCGATGGCGCCGTTGATCACCGTCAGCGCCAGCCACAGGACCACAAAGCTGTAGGTCAGCGTCTGGCGACTGAAGCCGATTTTTTCGCCGATGAACAGCATCATGGCAAGGAGGGCCAGGCCGAAGGTGATGATGATGGCTGTGTGCATAGTGGAGTCCATCCTTCAAATTTTTGTTGCCTGCTAAACCGCCTTCGCGAGCAAGCCCGCTCCCACATTTGACTGCGTACATGCCAGCAACTCGGTCTAATGTGGGGGCGGGCTTGCTCGCGAAGGGAGCGCTTCGGTCTTTGTATGAGCTTAGTTAAACCAACCCACCATTAGCGCGCAAAATCTGCCCATTGACCCAAGCCGAATCCGGCCCCACCAAAAACGACACCACGCGAGCAATATCCTCCGGCTGACCCAGGCGCTCCAGCGGAGGCATCTTGGCAAAGTTCTGGATCTGTTCTTCACTCTTGCCGTGTAAAAACAACTCGGTGGCAACTGGCCCCGGCGCCACGGCATTCACGGTGATATTGCGCCCGCGCATTTCCTTGGCAAACACCTGAGTCAACGATTCCACCGCCGCTTTGCTGGCGATGTACACCGCGTAACCCGGCAAGTTCAGGCCGACAGTGCTGCTGGAAAAGTTGACGATCCGCCCGCCGCTGTTCAAACGCGTCGCCGCTTCCCGCAAGGTGTTGAACGTGCCGCGTGCGTGAATGTTGAAGTTCTGCTCGAACAGTTCATCGGTGTGCTGCGCCAGCGGCAGCGCCTTGAGGATGCCAGCGTTGTTGACCAGCACGTCGACCTTGCCCAGTTGTGTTTCGGTCTCGTCGAACATCCGGCGCACGTCATCCGCCTTGGCCACGTCAGCCTTGATCGCTATGGCTTGATGGCCGGCCTGACGCAATTCCACCACCAGGGCCGAGGCTTCAGTGGCGCTGCTGGCGTAATTGATGGCGACGGCGAAACCGTCGCTGGCCAGCTGTTTGGCAATCACGGCGCCGATGCCACGGGAGGCGCCAGTAACGATGGCAACTTTCTGAGTAGTCATGGTGTTGATTCCTGATGAAGTTGTGGGCGGGATGTGAAGCCAGATTCACATGTTTACTCAGGCCGATAAATGCACGAGAGTTGCCTTGACTGTTCAATAATCGCCAACAATCGGAAGCCAACGTGGATCAAGTCAAAGCGATGAAAGTCTTCGTGCGGATCTACGAGCGCAGCAGCTTCACCCTGGCGGCCGAAGACCTGAACCTGCCCCGCGCCACGTTGACCCACACCCTGAACCAGTTCGAAGCCTGGCTCGGCACACGGTTGCTGGAGCGCAGTACGCGCAAGGTACGTCCAACCCTGGACGGCGAGGCGTACTACCTGCGCTGCGTGCAACTGCTGGCGGAGCTGGAAGAGGCCGAGCTGGCCTTTCGCGGCGGCGCCCCGAAAGGCCGGTTACGCGTCGACCTGCACGGGACGCTGGCGAAAAGCTTTGTGATCCCCGCATTGCCGCAATTCATGGAGCGCTACCCGCAGATCGAACTGTCCATCAGCGAGTCGGACCGTTTTGTCGATTTGATCGCCGAAGGCGTTGATTGTGTGCTGCGCGCCGGCACTCTGAGCGATTCGGCACTGATCGGAAAACGCATCGCCAATCTTCGCCAGATCACCTGCGCCAGCCCCGCCTACTTGCGCAAATACGGCGAACCGAAAACCCTCCAGGACCTGAAACATCACCGCGCGGTGAACTACGTCTCGCGCACCACCGCCAAGCTGTTTCCCTTCGAATTCATGGTGAAGGGCGAGCTGAAGGAAGTGGCCATCGACGGCGCGCTTTCAGTGTTCGGCGCGCAAATCTACGCCGCTTCCGCCATCGCCGGGCTCGGGTTGATCCAGTGCCCGCATTACCGAATGGAAACGCAGATTGCCCAAGGGCTGGTGCGAGAAGTCCTCACCGATATGCCGCCACCGCCGATGCCGGTTTCGGTGTTGTATCCGCACAACCGCCACATGTCGCCACGGGTTCGGGTGTTTGTGGATTGGTTGGGGGAGGTGTTTGCGGGGGCGAGGTAGTCATACAGGAGTTGGAGGCGATCAGTTTCAGGATGTGTATTGTGGGTTTTGATGATGGTTTTTTACCTATAGTGCGCCGCATGAACCTAGTTAATAGGACTCACCGAAATGAAATTTCCGGTCGTTCTGCGCAAGGATGCCGACTCAGAATACGGAGTGATTATCCCGGATGTGCCGGGTTGTTTCTCCGCGGGCGCTACGGTGGCGCAGGCATTTGAAAACGTGAAGGAAGCGTTGGCGTTGCACTATGAAGGCCTGGTCGCCGATGGTGATTCATTGCCTAAGGTGCGAGAGATTGATGCTCATCTGGATAACCCCGATTACGCGGGCGGTGTGTGGGGTGTGGTCGAGTTCGATATCACGCCTTACTTCGGCAAGTCAGTGCGTTTCAATGCCACGCTTCCCGAGCAGCTTCTTGAACGTATCGACCAGACAGTCAGGCGAGATCAGCGGTACAGCTCAAGATCCGGGTTTTTAGCGGCCGCAGCGCTGCGTGAGTTGTCGGCATAAGGTGGGTCAGTTAAAAATCTGTGAAACGTTTCAGCATTTTCTCGAGTCCGAGGTTTATCGGCGTTTGTCCGGGCGTATGCTGGGCAACTTGCGACGCAGTCGATACCGCATTCAAGACCGACAAGAGAGGATTCGATGACCTACACCGCTGCCGAAAACCGCTACGATTCCATTCCTTACCGCCGCGTAGGCCGCAGCGGTCTGGTGCTGCCGGCGTTGTCCCTGGGGCTGTGGCATAACTTCGGTGACAGCACGCCGATTGATACCCAGCGCTCGTTGCTGCGCACGGCATTCGATCTGGGGATCAATCACTTTGACCTGGCCAACAACTATGGCCCTCCGTACGGCAGCGCCGAGATCAACTTTGGCCGTCTGTTGCGCGAAGACTTCAAGCAGTACCGCGATGAACTGATCATCTCCAGCAAGGCCGGTTGGGACATGTGGCCAGGTCCTTACGGGCAGGGCGGCGGTTCACGTAAATACGTGCTGGCCAGCCTGGATCAGAGCCTGCAGCGACTGGGCCTGGACTACGTGGATATTTTTTATTCACATCGTTTCGACCCGGACACCCCGCTGGAAGAAACCGCCAGTGCACTGGCCACAGCGGTGCAGCAGGGCAAGGCGTTGTACATCGGCATCTCGTCGTATTCCGGGGTGAAAACCCGTGAAATGGCGGCGCTGTTGGAAGGATGGAAAGTGCCGCTGTTGATTCATCAGCCCGCGTACAACCTGCTCAATCGCTGGGTTGAAAAAGACCTGCTGGACGTTACTGACGAACTCGGCACCGGCGTGATTGCCTTCACGCCATTGGCGCAGGGCCTGCTGACCGACAAATACCTCAATGGCATTCCGAAGGATGCGCGGGTCAATCGCCCGGGCGGTGCTTCGTTGCAGTCCTCACACTTGTCTGAGGCCAATATTGCCCATGTTCGGGGGCTTAACGAAATCGCCAAGGGGCGCGGGCAGAGTTTGGCTCAGTTGGCGTTGGCGTGGACGCTGCGCGATCCGCGGGTGACGTCGGCGCTGATCGGTGCGAGTCGGCCGGAGCAGATTATCGAAAACGTCGGGGCGTTGAAGAACTTGAGCTTTAGCGCTGAGGAGTTGGCGGAGATTGACCGGTTTGCCCAGGAAGGCGGGATCAATCTTTGGGAGAAGCCTTCGACGGCTGAGTAACCGAGCACTGATCGTTCCCACGCTCTGCGTAGGAACGTCTCAGCGGACGCTCCGCGTTCGGCTTTGGATGGGACGCGGAGCGTCCCGAGCTGCATTCCCACGCGGAGCGTGGGAACGATCGGATTCCGGAATTAGCGGAAATACGGAACATCCCCCAACACCGTCGCCCGCTGCATCACCCGCCGCGCCGGCCGGTAGTCATCCACCGCGTAATGCTGGGTCACGCGGTTATCCCAAAACGCCACATCATCCTTCTGCCAACGCCAGCGGATGGTAAATTCCGGTCGCGTTGAATGAGCGAACAAAAACTTCAGAATCACTTCGCTCTCGGTTTCCGACAGCTCATTGATCTTCGACGTGAAGCCTTCGCTGACGAACAACGAGCGCCGTCCGCTGACCGGGTGTGTGCGAATGACCGGATGTGAAAGTGGCGGATTCTTGCGCCGAGCTTCCTCCCACTGAGCCAGTGCTTCGGGCGTATTGCCGTAACGCTCAAGCGGAAACGACCGGGTGAAATCGTGAGTCGCCGTCAGCCCTTCGAGCAAGGATTTCATCGGTGCCGACAACGCTTCATACGCCGCAATCCCGCTGGCCCACAACGTGTCGCCACCAAACTCCGGTAGCAACTTGGCGCTGAGCACCGCGCCCATCGCCGGGGTCGGCAGGAAGGTCACGTCGGTATGCCAGATCGCGTTGTCGCGCACGTCGGTGACGGCGGTGTCGAGGATCAGCACTTCAGGCTGTTCCGGCACATTCGGGTAGATAGGGTGGATGTGCAGGTCGCCGAAATTCGCGGCGAATCGCGCTTGCTGCTGCGGGGTGATCGGCTGGTCTCGGAAGAACAGTACTTGATGCTTGAGCAGCGCCTGCTCGATGGCGTCGCGTTGCTCCAGATTCAGCGGCTGGCTGATGTCGAGGCCACTGATCTGTGCGCCGAGAGCCGAGCTTAAAGGGACAATGTTCAGGTCACTCATGGTGATTCTCTTCAAATTCGGGGTGTAGAGCTTTTGTAGGGTTTTCACATGATGTTTTTTCAGTGTGCCTGGCCGTGCCACGGCACCAGTTTGCGTTGCAGGGCGCGCAGTCCCATTTCCATGGCGAAGGCAATCAGCGCGATCACCAGAATCCCCAGCACCACTACATCGGTCACCAGGAACTGCGCGGCCGATTGCACCATGAAGCCCAGCCCGCTGGTGGCGGCAATCAATTCGGCGGCGACCAGGGTCGACCAACCCACACCCAGTCCAATGCGCACACCGGTTAAAATATCCGGCAAGGCACTTGGCAGAATCACATGACGAATCAACTGCGTCCGGGTCGCACCCAGCGACTGCGCAGCACGCAATTTGGCCGGGTCAACGGTGCGCACACCGGTCGCGGTGGCGATGGCAATCGGGGCGAAAATCGCCAGGTAGATCAGCAACACTTTCGACAACTCACCGATGCCACACCAGATCACGATCAGCGGCAAATAAGCCAAAGGCGGAATCGGACGGTAGAACTCGATCAGCGGATCGAGAATGCCGCGAGCGATGCGGTTGTGGCCGATGGCGATGCCAACCGGCACGGCGGTGAGCACGGCAAAGCCCAGGCCCAGGCCGATGCGGCTGAGGCTCGCGCCCAAGTGCTGCCACAACGTCGAATCCATGTATCCCGTGGTCACCAGCAGCCAGCCTTTTTGCAGTACGGCAGACGGTGGCGGCAGGAACAGCGGTTCGATCATTCCCGTGCTGGTCACGGCCCACCAAGTGGCAACGAGGGCGACCAGCGTCAGTACGCTGATCCAGCGTGTGCTCAAACTGCGACGAACAGGGATCACTGTTGAACCGGGTTTCACTGCTATGGCCGGAATTTCATAGCTGCTCATGCGCGCTCCTGCCGCGTGGCGGCGCTGCGTTGGGAGAAGACTTTGGCAAGCACGTGTTCGCGGGTTTCAATAAAGCGCGGGTCGGATTTGATCGCTCGGGCCGACTCGCCAGCGGCATAACGCTGACCGAAATCCAGGCTCAGACGCTCGACGATTTGCCCAGGATTGGGCGCCAACAGAATCAGATCCGTGGCGAGGAATACCGCTTCTTCAATGTCGTGGGTAATCAGGAATACGGGTTTGGAGGTGCGCTGCCAGACTTGCAACAGCAACTCTTGCATCTGTTCGCGGGTGAACGCGTCGAGGGCGCCAAAGGGCTCGTCCATGAGCAAGACACGAGGATCGGCGGCTAATGCGCGGGCCAGGCCGACACGTTGCTTCTGGCCGCCCGAGAGCTGCCAGATGCGACGATTTTCGAAACCGCAAAGGTCTACCAGTGCGAGCATTTCCCTTGCGCGGATTTCGCGTTTTTCCCGGGAAACACCGGCGAGCTCAAGGCCGAATCCAACGTTGGCCAACACGTCCTGCCAGGGCAGTAAGGCGTCGTCCTGAAACACCACGCCGCGTTCGGCGCTCGGGCCTTTGACCGGCACGCCGTCAAGGGTGATGCGCCCGGCGCTCGGCTCGACAAATCCGGCAATCAGGTTCAACAGCGAAGTCTTGCCACTGCCGGACGGGCCAAGGGCGACCAGCAATTGCCGGGGCCCAAGGCTCAGGGAAATATCCGCCAGTACCGGGTCCGGGCTGCCGGGGTACTGTGCGCTGATGCGCTCCAGCTGTAGCAAGGCCATCGCACTTAACTCCCGATCAGTTGGTGATGAACTTGGCGCTGACGTACGGCGCGTAGTCCGGCAGCACGGCCTCGACCTTGCCTTGTTCCTTGAGGAACACAGCAGTGTCGGTGATGGCCTTGGTGGTCGGTGCGCCGAGGGTGAGCACCTGATCAGCTGCCAGCGGGTAGACGTTGCCTTGCAGCAGCAGCGGAATATCGCTGGCCTTGGCGCCGGAGAGCTTCACCAGTTTGTCGACGTTGGACTGGTTGGCGAGCCAGGCTTTCGGGTCTTTGCGGTAATCGGCGTAGGCGTCGAGGGTGACCTTGGCGAACGCGGTGACGATTTCAGGGTGCTTCTCGGCGAAGTCTTTGCGCACGATCCAGGCATCGAAGGTCGGGGCACCGAACTTGGCCAGCTCACCCGAGGTGATCAGCACTTTGCCATTCTCCTTGGCAACACCGAGGGCTGGGTCCCATACGTAGGTCGCGTCGATGTCACCGCGTTTCCATGCGGCGATGATTGCGGGCGGGGCGAGGTTGAGGACGGTGACTTTCGATGGATCAATGTTCCAGTGCTTCAGCGCCGCCAGCAGGCTGTAGTGGCCAGTGGAAACGAAAGGTACGGCGATTTTCTTGCCGATCAAATCCTGTGGCGTCTTGATCCCGGATCCGTCACGAGCGACCAGGGCTTCGGCGGCGCCGATCTGGGTGGCGATGAGGAAGGTTTCTACCGGAACTTTGCGAGTGATCGCAGCGGTCAGCGGGCTGGAACCGAGGTAGCCGATCTGCACGTCGCCGGATGCGATGGCAGCGATGATGTCGGCACCGTTGTCGAATTTGCGCCAGTCGATTTTGGCGTTTGTGGCTTTTTCGTACGCGCCGTCGGCCTGGGCGACTTTCGCCGGGTCTACGGTGGTCTGGTAGGCGACGGTGACGTCAGCCGCCTGGGCAAAAAAACTTGCTGCAGCCAAAGAGGCGGCCGCCAGGAGGCGAAGTGGGAAATGCAGTTTCATTGGGAAGCTCCTTGTCAGGCGACCGAGTGTCGGCGTCAAAGGAGACTAAATGATCTAAGAATTCTAAAATAAATAACTTTTTAGAATTAGCTTATGAGTGGAAGATTTTAGTGGGAGCTGATCGTTCCCACGCTCCAGCGTGGGAATGCAGCTCGTGACGCGCTGCGTCACCTGGACGCGGAGCGTGGCTTGAGGCAATCCCACGCAGAGCGTGGGAACGATCATTGGGCGGAGACTTCAGTTGCTGATTGCCAGAATGCTCGCCTGATACGATCCGACAAACACATCGAAATCGCCGACTTCGTTCTGCTCCAGCTCCACTTGCGCCGCCAGCGAAGAACGCGCCCGTTCTTCAAATTTCGCCTGATCCTCGCCACTCAAGGGCTCGCTACGGAAAAACGCCGCATGTGCCCGGCTTTGACGCAGGGAGAACTGAGCGAAGCTTTCCTTGTGTTCCGCCATCGCCGCCAGCACTTGGGCCGAAGGTGTCAGCGAGGAATCCTTGACCTTGGCCAACTGCGCATCCAGCGCCTTGCTGTGCGCATCGCCGCCATGACTCTGATCCAGCATCGCCGCCAACGGAGCGATCTGCTCCAGCAACTCGCTGGCCCACTCTTTGAGGTCCACCGATTCACTGCCGCGTTTCAATTGCAGGCCCGGACGGCGACCTTCCTTGACCACGCTAAGGAAGTTCGAGGTGGCGTTGCCACAAGAATTATTGGTTAACAACGGGCTGTCGTTCAGCGCGCAGTACAGCAGGAAGGCGTCGAGGAATCGCGATTCCGGCAGGTCGATGCCCATCGGCAGGAACGGGTTGATGTCCAGGCAGCGTACTTCGACGTACTGAATGCCACGGGCCACCAGCGCCTGGATCGGCCGTTCGCCGGTGTAGGTCACGCGTTTGGGGCGGATGTTGGAGTAGTACTCGTTTTCGATCTGCAGGATGTTGGTGTTGAGCTGAACCCACTCACCGTCCTGATGCGTACCGATCTCGACATACGGCGCATACGGCGTGGCGACCGCTTTGCGCAGGCTGTCGGTGTAGCTCGACAGGTCGTTGTAGCACGGCGTCAAACCGGCCTGAGCGTTGCTCTGGTAGCCGAGGTCGCTCATGCGCAGGCTGGTGGCGTACGGCAGGTACAAGGTGTCCGGGTCAAGTTGTTCGAGCTGGTGCGAGCGCCCGCGCAGGAAGCCGGCGTCCAGCGCAGGCGAGGCGCCGAACAGGTACATCAGCAGCCAGCTGTAGCGCCGGAAGTTGCGGATCAGCGCGATGTAGGCCGAGGACTGGTAGTCGCGATCGGTGCCGACGAAGCCTTCTGCTTCTTTGAGCAGCGGCCAAAGCTTTTCCGGCAGGGAAAAGTTGTAGTGAATCCCGGCGATGCACTGCATGGTCTTGCCGTACCGCAGGGCCAGGCCCTTGCGATAGACGTACTTGAGCTGACCGATGTTGGACGTGCCGTAATAGGCAATCGGGATGTCTGCCTCGGCCGGCAACGGGCACGGCATCGAGGGGCTCCACAGATACTCGTTGCCGAGCTTGCTGTAGGCAAAGCGATGAATCTTGTCCAGGCTCGCCAAGGTATCTGCCGGGTCGGGCAGGGCGGGCGTGATGAATTCCAGCAGCGACTCGGAATAGTCGGTGGTGATTTGTTCGTTGGTCAGCGCGGAACCCAATTCTTCCGGGTGCGGCGTTTGCGCCAGGCGACCTTCACCTGTCACGCGCAGGCATTCACGTTCGATGCCGTGAAGGCACTGTTCGAGCAGAGAGAGGTTAGCGCGCTCGCCAAGCAGGGCCAGGCGGCGGTTGAGAAGTTCGCTCAAGTTGGATTCCTTCACGCGTCAGTCGCCCCAATATGGGGGTGGGCAAGACGGTCTACAAGGGTGAAGTTAAAACTGGCGTTTTCGCCTGGTTTTGAAACTCTCCGTAATCAATGTATGAGCGGGCTTGCTCGCGAAGAGGGCGTGTCAGTCAGCACAAATGTCGCCTGACACACCGCCTTCGCGAGCAAGCCCGCTCCCACAGGTTGCGTACTGGCGAAATTAACTCAAATCGATGACAACTAGCTACAGGACTGCGAACGTGCCTTGTGCTTTTGCGACCAGTTTGTCGCCCTGCACCACATCAGCTTCAACCACCAGCGTGCGGCGGCCCGGGTGGATCACCCGCGCCGTGCACATCACTTCACCGTCTGAAACGGCGCGAATGTAGTTGATCTTGCATTCGATGGTCGCGCTCTGCTGGTCAAAGCCGTGGGTGCTGGAACAGGCCAGCCCCATGGCAATGTCCACCAGGCTGAACAAAGCCCCGCCATGCAGCTTGCCGCCGCGATTGCGCAACTCTGGCGCAAGCCCGAGGGCAACTTGCGCCACCCCGGTTTCCAGGCTGTGCAAGCGACACCCCAACAGCTTGAAAAACGCGCTTTCGGTCAGCCCGGCAGGGATCTCCATCAGCGTTTCTTCAACTGCTTGGCGTTGGCGAACAGCGACGCCATCGCGTTGTTGCTCGGGGCTGGCGCGGTGGTTTCCTTGCGCGGTGCGGTGTTCTGGGATTGACGTGGCGCCGACCCCGGACGTGCACCGCGAGCGCCGTCGACTTTCTCGCCCGGGGTGTCGCTCATGCGCATCGACAGGCCTACGCGTTTGCGCGGGATGTCGACTTCCATGACCTTCACTTTCACCACATCACCGGCCTTCACAGCTTCGCGCGGATCCTTGATGAACTTCTCTGAAAGCGCGGAGATGTGCACCAAACCGTCCTGATGCACGCCGATGTCGACGAACGCGCCGAAGTTGGTCACGTTGGTGACGACGCCTTCGAGGATCATGCCCAGTTCGAGGTCCTTGAGGTCTTCGACGCCTTCCTGGAACTCGGCGGTCTTGAACTCGGGACGTGGATCGCGGCCAGGTTTTTCCAGCTCTTGCAGGATGTCGGTAACCGTTGGAAGACCGAAGGATTCGTCGGTGTACTTCTTCGGATCGAGGCGCTTGAGGAAGCTCGCGTCGCCAATCAGCGAACGGATGTCACGGTCGGTTTCAGCGGCAATGCGCTGCACCAGCGGATAAGCTTCCGGGTGAACGGCCGACGAATCCAGCGGGTTGTCGCCATTCATCACGCGCAGGAAGCCGGCGGCCTGTTCGAAAGTTTTTTCGCCCAGACGCGCGACTTTCTTCAACGCTGCGCGGGTTTTGAACGCGCCGTGCTCATCGCGATGGCTGACGATATTCTGTGCCAGGGTCGCGTTGAGACCGGAGATGCGCGCCAGCAGCGCTACGGAGGCGGTGTTGACGTCGACGCCCACGGCGTTCACGCAGTCCTCGACCACCGCGTCCAGACCGCGCGCCAGTTTCAGCTGCGACACGTCGTGCTGGTACTGGCCGACACCGATGGATTTCGGATCGATCTTCACCAGTTCAGCCAATGGATCCTGCAAGCGACGGGCGATCGACACGGCGCCGCGGATCGACACGTCCAGGTCCGGGAATTCCTTCGACGCCAGTTCAGATGCCGAGTAAACCGATGCGCCGGCCTCGGAGACCATCACTTTGGTCATCTTCATTGCCGGATATTTTTTGATCAGCTCAGCGGCCAGCTTGTCGGTTTCGCGGCTGGCGGTGCCGTTGCCGATGGCGATCAGGTCGACTGAATGCTTGGCGCACAGGGCAGCAAGAATCGCGAGGGTCTGATCCCATTTGTTGTGGGGCACGTGCGGGTAGACCGTGGCGTGATCCAGCAGCTTGCCGGTGGCGTCGACCACGGCAACTTTGCAACCAGTGCGCAGGCCCGGGTCGAGGCCCAGCGTCGCGCGCGGGCCGGCCGGAGCGGACAGCAGCAAGTCGTGCAGGTTGTGCGCGAACACGTTGATCGCTTCGGTTTCCGCGCCATCGCGCAACTCGCCCAGCAGGTCGGTTTCGAGGTGGGTGTAGAGCTTGACCTTCCAGGTCCAGCGCACCACTTCGCCCAGCCATTTGTCGGCGGCGCGGTTCTGGTTCTGGATGCCGAATTGCTGGCCGATCATGCCTTCGCACGGGTGCATGGTGCCCGGCAGTTCGTCGCCGACTTTCAGCGCAGAGCTGAGAATGCCTTCGTTGCGGCCACGGAAAATCGCCAGCGCGCGGTGCGACGGCATGCTTTTCAGCGGTTCGTCGTGTTCGAAATAGTCGCGGAACTTGGCGCCTTCCTCTTCCTTGCCGGCGATAACGCGGGCACTGAGGGTGGCTTCCTGCTTCAAATAGCTGCGCAGTTTGTCCAGAAGGCCAGCGTCTTCGGCGAAGCGCTCCATGAGGATGTACTTGGCGCCTTCGAGGGCTGCCTTCACATCGGCCACGCCTTTTTCGGCGTTGATGAAACGTGCGGCTTCGGTGTCTGGCGTCAGGGACGGGTCGTTGAACAGGCCGTCGGCCAGTTCGCCGAGGCCGGCTTCCAGGGCGATCTGGCCCTTGGTGCGGCGCTTTTGCTTGTAGGGCAGGTACAAGTCTTCGAGGCGGGTCTTGGTGTCGGCGAGCTTGATGTCGCGCTCGAGTTGTGGGGTCAGCTTGCCTTGCTCTTCGATGCTGGCGAGGATGCTGATGCGCCGTTCGTCGAGTTCTCGCAGGTAGCGCAGACGCTCTTCCAGATGACGCAGCTGGATGTCATCGAGGCTGCCGGTCACTTCTTTCCGGTAACGGGCGATGAAGGGAACGGTAGAGCCTTCATCGAGTAGCGCGACGGCCGCTTCGACCTGTTGTGGGCGTACACCGAGTTCCTCGGCGATGCGGCTGTTGATGCTGTCCATAAAACCACCTGACAAATTGTGAAAGCAGGCTCGCAGGCGCAGAATTAAAGGCTCTGCGAGTCTGGTTGAGCGGCCTGGCCTGCGCCGCTGCCTGGATCAAAGGGCACCCCATTGACCCGTGAAATCGAACATTTACTGCGGGCGGCAGGGAAATAAATAGCGCCTGCCTGTAGTACCTGTCTGATGTTGCCTGACACAAAAGGCCGCGCATTATAACCAGCGTTCGGCCGTTCGGGGGCATCGCAGGCTGGAGTGGTAATGACCGGTTTGCTGGCGGTGGAGGAAAAATCTGCTAACAATGCACTCGGTGCGTATAACGACAGCTACGCCATAATGCGCGCCGAGATCAAAGGAGCATCTAATGAGCAGCACTGCAAACACTGCTGAAGGCGAAAAAATTCTTATTGTTGACGACGATCCGGGGCTCAGCAGCCTGCTGGAACGCTTTTTCGTCAGCAAGGGCTACCGCGCCCGCGCCGTTCCGAACACCGAGCAAATGGATCGCCTGCTGGCGCGCGAAGTGTTCAACCTGGTTGTCCTCGACCTGATGTTGCCCGGCGAAGACGGCTTGACCGCTTGTCGTCGCTTGCGCACGGCGAACAATCAGATTCCCATCATCATGCTGACTGCCAAGGGCGATGAGCTGAGCCGCATCAAGGGCCTGGAACTGGGCGCCGACGATTACCTGGCCAAGCCGTTCAACCCGGACGAACTGATGGCCCGCGTCAAAGCGGTCCTGCGTCGTCAGTCGACACCTGTACCGGGTGCGCCGGGTAGCGAAGACGAAAGCGTGACCTTTGGTGATTACGTACTGTCGCTGGCGACCCGCGAACTCAAGCGCGGTGACGAAGTGCACATGCTCACCACCGGTGAGTTTGCGGTCCTCAAGGCATTGGTCATGAACGCGCGTCAGCCTCTGACCCGTGACAAACTGATGAACCTGGCCCGTGGTCGCGAGTGGGATGCCCTGGAGCGTTCCATCGATGTACAGATATCCCGTCTGCGCCGGATGATTGAACCCGACCCGTCCAAGCCGCGTTACATCCAGACAGTCTGGGGCGTGGGCTATGTGTTCGTTCCGGATGGCGCCGCCACCAAGTGATCGGTGATTTGCAGGAGCGGGTCTTGCGGGCGATATTGTCCGCAGACTCGCGATCTGCAATATGCGAGCATCGCTCGTTCCTGCCAGTGTGTAGCGGCTATCCATGAAAACCCCCGTTTGGTTCCCCCAGAGCTTTTTCTCCCGCACCCTTTGGCTGGTGTTGATCGTCGTCCTGTTTTCCAAGGCGCTGACCCTGGTTTATCTGTTGATGAACGAAGACGTGCTGGTGGACCGTCAATACAGTCACGGCGTCGCCCTGACGCTGCGCGCCTATTGGGCCGCCGATGAAGAAAACCGCACGAAGATCGCCGATGCGGCCACGCTGATCCGGGTGGTGGGGGCTGGTGTGCCGGAAGGTGAACACCATTGGCCGTACAGCGAAATCTACCAGCGGCAGATGCAGGCCGAGCTGGGGGCCGACACCGAGGTCCGGTTACGCATGCACTCACCGCCAGCGCTGTGGGTCCGTGCGCCAAGCCTGGGTGATGGATGGCTGAAAGTGCCGCTGTACCCGCATCCCTTGCGTGGGCAGAAAATCTGGAACGTGCTCGGCTGGTTCCTCGCCATCGGCTTGCTGTCCACCGCGTCGGCATGGATCTTCGTCAGCCAGCTCAATCAACCGTTGAAACGTCTGGTGTATGCCGCAAGGCAACTCGGCCAGGGGCGCAGCGTGCGTCTACCTATCAGCGATACGCCCAGCGAAATGACCGAGGTGTATCGCGCCTTCAACCAGATGGCCGAGGACGTCGAGCAGGCCGGTCGCGAACGTGAGCTGATGCTGGCCGGTGTGTCCCACGACTTGCGGACTCCATTGACCCGATTGCGCCTGTCTTTGGAGTTGATGGGGGATCGCACCGATCTTACCGACGACATGGTGCGCGACATCGAAGACATGGACGCGATCCTCGATCAGTTCCTGGCGTTCATCCGCGATGGCCGTGACGAATCGGTGGAAGAGGTTGACCTCAGCGACTTGGTTCGCGAAGTTGCTGCACCGTATAACCAGAACGAAGAAAAGGTACGTCTGCGCCTGGAGCCGATCCAGCCGTTTCCGTTGCGTCGGGTGTCGATGAAACGCCTGTTGAACAACTTGATCGGCAATGCCTTGCATCACGCGGGCAGTGGCGTTGAGGTGGCGGCTTATGTCTCCGGCGATACCAGCGCACCGTATGTGGTGCTGAGTGTCATGGACCGTGGGGCGGGGATTGATCCTTCCGAGCTGGAAGCGATCTTCAATCCATTCACCCGCGGGGATCGTGCCCGGGGTGGCAAGGGGACTGGTTTAGGGCTGGCGATCGTGAAGCGGATTGCTTCGATGCATGGCGGGAATGTCGAGCTGCGCAATCGGTCCGGTGGCGGACTGGAAGCGCGGGTGCGGTTGCCACTGGGGTTGATGTTGCCTCGGGATGCGGTATAGAAGCAGCTTCAAGCTGCAAGCGAAAAGCAAGTCCTGCGTGGGACTGCCGGGTGCTTTTCACTTGCAGCTTGAAGCTTGCCGCTTAAAGCTGCTTTTCTACCCCTTCCCTTTGGTCCGCGTCATATTCGGCCCGCCATTCTTCTCCAGATGCTCGATGATGATCCCTGCCACGTTCTTCCCAGTGGTGGTTTCAATCCCTTCCAGACCCGGTGACGAGTTCACTTCCATCACCAGCGGCCCGTGATTGGAGCGCAGGATATCCACACCCGCCACCGCCAGCCCCATTACCTTCGCCGCACGCAATGCGGTCATGCGTTCTTCGGGGGTGATCTTGATCAGGCTGGCGCTGCCGCCCCGATGCAGGTTGGAGCGGAACTCTCCAGGTTTGGCCTGGCGCTTCATCGCGGCGATCACCTTGTCGCCGACCACGAAGCAGCGAATGTCGGCACCGCCAGCTTCCTTGATGTACTCCTGAACCATGATGTTTTGCTTCAAGCCCATGAACGCTTCGATCACCGACTCTGCCGCCGTTGCCGTTTCACACAGCACCACGCCAATGCCTTGGGTGCCTTCCAATACCTTGATCACCAGCGGAGCACCGTTGACCATGTCGATCAGGTCGGGGATGTCGTCCGGAGAGTGAGCAAACCCGGTCACCGGCAAACCGATCCCGCGGCGTGACAGCAATTGCAACGAGCGCAGTTTGTCCCGCGAACGGGCAATGGCCACGGATTCATTGAGCGGAAACACGCCCATCATTTCAAACTGACGCAATACCGCGCAGCCATAAAACGTTACCGATGCCCCGATCCGGGGGATTACCGCATCGAAACCTTCCAGCGGCTTGCCGCGGTAGTGGATCTGCGGCTTGTGGCTGGCAATGTTCATATAGGCGCGCAGTGTGTCGATCACCACCATTTCATGGCCACGCTCGGTACCGGCTTCAACCAGACGACGAGTGGAATACAGACGCGGGTTCCGCGACAGCACAGCGATCTTCATGCAACACCTGTTGAGGAGGTAGATACCGGGAACACCGGCTTGTCTTGTACGTACTTGATGCCCGGGTTGACCACCAATTGGCCGTGAATCAGGGCTTTTGAACCGAGTAACAGGCGATAACGCATGGATTTGCGGCAGGCGAGCGTGAACTCGACTCGCCAGACCCGATCACCGAGGGCCAGGGTGGTGCTGACCACGTATCGCTTCTGCGCGTGACCGTTGGAGCTTTTAATGGTTTTCATCGTCACCAGCGGTGCTTCACAGCGTCGATGACGTAATTGCACCACCGTGCCCAAGTGTGCGGTGAAGCGCACCCACTGCTCACCATCGCGCTCGAACGGCTCGATGTCGGTGGCATGCAGGCTGGAGGTGCTGGCACCGGTGTCGATTTTTGCCCGCAGGCCCGCGACTCCCAAATCAGGGAGCGCCACCCACTCGCGCAGACCGACAACGGTCAAATGGTCAAATGTCTTCAAAGTTGCTCAACCGGTAGAAACCGCTCGGCCCGCAAGCGACCGAGTTCGCGGTATTCACGCAGAATAATGGTTAAAAGGCGACAGATATCTACGGCCCGGATTTCCAGCCCCCAAGGGAGGTTCTGGAATGCGTGCATTGTAATCCGAGCCGGTGCAATTCTTGGTACGACTGAAACGGTAGTACAGTTCAGCAATATTTCAGAGCGAGGAAATTCCATGGCACAAAAAAATGAAGAGGACGACAAAGTCCGTCTCGATAAATGGTTATGGGCCGCGCGTTTTTACAAAACCCGTGCCTTGGCCAAGGCGGCGATTGAAAGCGGCAAGGTGCATTGCCGGGGCGAACGTTGTAAGCCAGGTAAGGAACCACGAGTAGGTGACGAATTCGTGATCCGCACCGGTTTCGAAGAACGTACGGTCGTGGTTCAAGCGTTGTCCATTGTTCGCCGTGGCGCGCCGGAGGCTCAGACGCTGTATGCCGAAACCGAGGCCAGCATCGCCAAGCGCGAAAACGCCGCTGCCCAGCGCAAGGCGGGTGCGCTGGGGATGACCACCGATGGCAAACCGAGCAAGAAACAGCGACGGGATTTGTTCAAGTTTCGCGGCAATAGTAGTGGCGACTAGCCTGATCAGGGCCTTTGACTGCGGCGGACTTGCAATTGGCTGGATGAGTAACCATATCGGGACATTCCCCGACGGTACAACGTGCTGATAAATAGCCACTCGTCGAAAATCACTACAACATCCGACTCCTTGGGCCATAAAGAGGGCCAATGGCGTCAGAGGCTTTGAACCCCAATTTTGATCAATTCAGATACCAGACCTATGACCGACCTACCGGATAACGACTTCACCCAACGCTTCATCTTCGATGACAGCGACACCCGTGGCGAGCTGGTCTCGTTGGAGCTCAGCTACGCCGAAGTCCTGGCCAAACACGCCTACCCGGAACCGGTCGCACAACTGCTCGGCGAACTGATGGCCGCCGCCTCGCTGCTGGTTGGCGCGCTGAAATTCGATGGTTTGCTGATTCTGCAGGCCCGTTCCGACGGCCCGATCCCGCTGCTGATGATCGAGTGCTCCAGCGAGCGCGACATCCGCGGCCTGGCCCGTTACGAGGCCGACCAGATCGCCCCCGACGCGACGCTCGCCGACCTGATGCCCAACGGCGTTCTGGCGCTGACGGTCGACCCGACCCATGGTCAGCGTTATCAGGGCATCGTCGACCTCGACGGCGAAACCCTGTCCGAGTGCTTCACTAATTACTTCGTCATGTCCCAACAGGTCGGCACCCGCTTCTGGCTGTACGCCGATGGCCGTCGCGCCCGTGGCCTGCTGCTTCAGCAACTGCCCGCCGACCGCTTGAAAGACGAAGAAGAACGCGCCGCCAGCTGGCAGCACATCACCGCGCTGGGCAGTACCCTGACCGCCGATGAACTGCTGAGCCTGGACAACGAAACCGTACTCCATCGCCTCTACCATGAAGAGCAGGTGCGTCTGTTCGATGTGCAGAAACTGCGTTTCCGTTGCAGCTGTTCGCGCGAACGTTCGGCCAATGCTCTGGTCAGTCTGGGTAAAGAAGATGCACAAAATCTGGTGGTCGAGCACGGTGGCAACATCGAGATCGATTGCCAGTTCTGCAACCAGCGTTACCTGTTCGATGCTGCCGATATCGCCCAATTATTCGCCGGTGCGGGCGTCGAGACGCCGTCAGATACCCGTCACTAAAACGGTTCAGCGCAGGTAAATTCACTGGTTAGTGCCGGAATTACGCCGTAACGACGGGAGGGCCCTACTTTTTTTGGGCGTTTCTGGCATAATCCGGCCCACTTTTTCTCGCGGTAGTAGTGCACGACTTTCTACTACAAAACGTTTGGAGCACTCGGCCACTGGCCGATGGGGAACCTCATGACGCAAGCCAATAACGCCGTGTACACCGATCTGAGTGTTGATGATCTGGTTAAAGAAGCCCTGAATCGCGGTGAAGGCGAGCTTGCCGATACCGGCGCGCTGGTTGTTCGTACCGGTCACCGTACCGGCCGTTCGCCAGTCGACCGTTTCATCGTTGAAGAGCCGACCACTCAGGCCGCTATCGCCTGGGGCCCGATCAACCGCAAGTTCCCGGCCGACAAGTTCGATGCCCTGTGGGACCGCGTTGAGGCGTTCAACAATGCGCAAGAGCATTTCGTTTCCCACGTTCATGTAGGTGCGTCCGCCGACCACTACCTGGCCGTAAAAATGACCACGCAGACTGCCTGGCAGAACCTGTTCGGTCGTTGCCTGTTCATCAACCCGGCCCAGTACAACCCGGCTGGCCGTGATGAGTGGCAGGTGCTCAACGTTGCCAACTTCGAATGCGTTCCAGAGCGTGACGGCACCAACTCCGATGGTTGCGTGATCCTCAACTTCGCACAGAAGAAAGTGCTGATCGCTGGCATGCGCTACGCCGGTGAAATGAAGAAAGCCATGTTCTCGGTGCAAAACTTCCTGCTGCCGGCCGCTGACGTGCTGCCAATGCACTGCGCTGCCAACATCGGTGAAGCGGGCGACGTGACCCTGTTCTTCGGTCTGTCCGGCACCGGTAAAACCACCCTGTCCGCCGACGAAAGCCGTTACCTGATCGGTGACGACGAGCACGGTTGGGGTGAGGGCGTGGTGTTCAACATCGAAGGAGGTTGCTATGCCAAGTGCATCGACTTGTCCGAGAAGAACGAGCCGGTTATCTGGAAAGCCATCAAGCACGGCGCAGTCCTGGAAAACGTCGTTATCGATGACGCCAAGCACGCCGACTACGACGACGTCAGCCTGACCCAGAACAGCCGCGCAGCCTATCCGCTTGAGCACGTTGCCAAGCGTTCCGAGAAGAACCTCGGTGGCGAGCCAAACGCTGTGATCTTCCTGACCTGCGACCTGACCGGCGTACTGCCGCCTGTGTCGATCCTCAGCGAAGAACAAGCGGCCTACCACTTCCTGTCCGGCTACACCGCACTGGTGGGTTCGACCGAAATGGGTTCCGGCAGCGGCATCAAGTCGACCTTCTCCACCTGCTTCGGCGCACCGTTCTTCCCGCGTCCGGCTGGCGAATACGCAGAGCTGCTGATCAAACGCATCCGCGGCTTCGGCTCCAAGGTCTACCTGGTCAACACCGGCTGGACCGGTGGTGGCTACGGCGTTGGCAAGCGCTTCAACATCCCGACTACCCGTGCGGTGATCGCAGCGATCCAGAGCGGCGCCTTGATCGGTGCTGAAACCGAACACCTCGACACCATCAACCTCGACGTGCCATTGGCTGTGCCGGGCGTTGAAACTGGCCTGTTGAACCCACGTAACACCTGGGCTGACAAGGCTGCTTATGATGAATCTGCCAAGGCGCTGGCCGGTTTGTTCGTTGAGAACTTCAAGAAGTTCGAAGTGAGCGACGCGATCAAGGCTGCTGGGCCGAAGTTGTAAGCGTTGGTTTGATGTAATGAAAAAGCCGCCCGAAGAGGCGGCTTTTTTGTGGGCGTTCGATTTACACACGCCACGTGCACAACTGCCAATATTCCAGCTGAAAACGCGCTAAACGACCAGAATAATGGCACTTATGGGGTTGGCTAGATGCCTTCCAGTTTCTGTGTGTCCCATCGTTGCATCTTGATCGCTTGGTAGAGCATGTCGATGGTCAGCGGGACTTTGTCGCCGCGACCTTTGGCACGGCGCTTGAGGGATACGTCAAAGCCCTCAGGATGAAAGTAGCGATAGGCGTCGTAGTCCACGAAGTCGATCCCGAACTGCTCTTCCAGTGCTTCCATCAAATGCTGTGCATCGGCACCGTCACAACCCAGGTCGAAGTTGATCGAGGTGGTGAGGCTGATGGTTTTGCGTTCGGGCAGGCCGAGCTCTTCATGCAGCAACTGCATGAGCAGGTGCATTGTGTGGTCGTCGGGGAAGTTGGGGGCGAGGTTCATTGCAGGGGTGTCAGTTTGGGCTTGGATGGATCTTATAATTCACCAAGCTTGGGGGGAAGAGCGGGAGCAGATTGTGGCGGAGTGTCTTGTCGGTATTTGGCGAGCGCTTCTTCTCGTGTCAGAAGCGGCCTATCGAGGTCAGCCGGTGAGGTGTCGAATCCTGAGAGATGCAGACTGGCCAAGTAATTTGAGCGACGGACCTTTTCGTAGTGAGCTTGTTTATGTTTGAACGTTAATTCAGTCATCATAATTACCTCGGGCTACGAATGCTTGAATGCTGGGACAGGGGGAATTCAACAGTGCTGCACTGTTCAGCCGGCTAACGCATTCAACACATGGACCGGGTCATTATGTATGGCTTTCAGCAGGGCTTTGGCTGGCCCTGTCGGTTCGCGGCGGCCCTGTTCCCAGTTGCGCAGAGTGCCGAGTTGGACGTCGATCAACGCTGCGAATTTTGCCTGAGTCAGTCCAGTAGCCTTGCGAATCTCTTTGACTTGCAACGCATCCACATGGAATTCGCGGGAAGGCAGACGCTCACCCCGTACGATCTCGTCCATCTGTTGCACGCTTTCCATTAGCTCATCAAAAAACTTGCTCACGGTTATCTCCAGTGTTCGATTACTGCTTTCAATGCTTTGCGTTCATCGGCGGTCAGGTCGTGTTGTTCATTTTTAGGGTAGATCATCAACAGCGCGATCTGCGACGCTGAGACGAAATGGTAGTAAATCACTCGGGCTCCGCCTCGTTTGCCATGGCCCTTGGCCGCGACCCGCATTTTGCGAATTCCGCCTGTTCCTTCGATGATGTCGCCAACCGAAGGGTTCACCACTAATACCTTCTGTAAGGCGCTATAGGCATCGTCATCCATCAGCTCTTTGGCTCGACGGGTGAAGATCGGGGTTTCAACGAAAATCATCGGTAATGTACGCCACTGGCTTACTTTAGGGCAACGCTGATCTGACTTGAAATGCCTTTCATGTGATCAGCCACGACTAGTGGTTGATCGTTCTCACGTTGAGCGGGAGAACGATCTGTTCACGCAGCGTCAGGCAGGCGCTTTCCAGCCCATCATGCGTTGTTGGGCGACTTGCATCAGGTCGAAGCCGTCCTGAGTCAGCAGGTAAAGTGCGTGGGTGATGTGGGGGATGTCTTCGACATCGCCGTGTTTGAAGCAGATGCAGTGCAGGGTTTTAAGGAGATCGCTGGAGGCTCGGATGCGCTGCATGGCAGCTTCGAGGATGGCCTGGGGGTTGGCCTCTGTGTCGATGATCAGGGGCGGGGAATCGGTGAGGTTGGTTTGCAGTGGGCGGTAGCGATCAAAAAGAGGATTTAACGTTGTCACTGAGGAACACCTGTATTAGTTGGAAATGTGAGCTCTCTTTGTCGGGTGACCAAGCCCGAGTCGCTGAATGTGTCAGCGACGATCACGACTATAGGTGTGAGCCGCCGAGCAGCGATAGACGACAAGGGATCTGAAGCTGTAGGACCGGGATGAAGCTTTGATAGGGCGTTGCCTACAGACTTATTCCCAGCCGAAATATCTATCGTTTGGTGGCATTCAGGCCTACCGCGTTATCGTTCATCGCGGGCAAGCCTGATCCCCACAGGGATTTTCATCCGGGCATTAGCCAGCGGTAATTTTCGGCAGTCGTTGCCGGGCTATTTCGAGCAGTTCGTTGCCGTCCTGGGTCAGTAGGTACAACGCATTGACGATGTTGGGGATGTCGCCTCTATCAGCCTGTTTGAAACACAGGCAATAGAGGGTTTCGAGCAGGTCACTGGCGGCGCGGATGCGTTGTTGCGCGGCATCGAGTATTTCGTGAGGATCTGCGTCAGTGTCGATGACCAGCACGGGTGTTTCGCTGTAACTGGTTTTGAGTGGGCGATAGCGGTCTTGCATGGGGTCCGTCCTGTTTTCAGCGGCGCGGCAAACTATAGGGGCGCGCATCCAGGCGTCGCAATACCGCGCAAATGGACGGGTTTTGTAGGGGGTTTACCGTCAATTTCGCCTTTTGCCTACATGTACCCCGAGTTTTTTCCAGCAATACCCTTGGGGGGCGAATTTCCTACGAGTTTGTCAGGCGCAACGCTTCAAACCTCAGTAACGTGCGCGCCAGAATTTGTAGGGCGTTTCGAAAACGGCGAAGCGCTGGATGAACCGAGTCTGGAACAACGCTTGGTTGTGCAGGATTTTCACCAGTGAAGTCAGCCCGGCTCATGCTGCATGGACGAGCAAGAGCCGGGTGTTTCAGGAGCGGTGGTTGAACGAGCAACTGCGGGGGGCCGTGTTGATGCCGTAGCCACTTGACCCGCAGTTGTCAGGACGTTCGCCAGGCCTGTTGGGCGGAACACTCCAGGGAGTCACACGTCGCGAGCAACGGTGGCTCCGCGGGTGGTCCATCGCAGGCACTCAGCAGCAGGGAAGTCAGGATAAGCGCAACGGCCAAAATTGATTTTTGAAGCATGGTCATTCCTTGTTCAAATGCCGCGCCCATCAGGCGTCCTGCCGTGATGTGAAATGCGCAGACGGTTGTTTGCGAGAAAGACCTTACCGTCAGATTGAGCGGTCCTGCGAGGAACAAAGTGTTTCGTTTGTTTCATCCTGTGGCAAAGCCCCATAGAGCGACGCGGTATCATCCCGTATCGTTTTGGTCCCCGACCTTTTCTCGACTCGCGGCGTTTGCCAGCTAGGCTTTGGGCTTCGCAGCGGTCAACGGAGTGACAGCTTATGCACAACACCTTGGAACAGGTTTTCGGTTACCCACAGTTTCGACCGGGTCAGGAGGCAGCGGTCAGTGCAGTGCTGGCCGGGCGCTCGGCGGCGGCGATTTTCCCCACCGGTTCCGGTAAGTCCCTTTGCTATCAATTACCGGCCTTGTTGCTGCCGCACCTGACGCTGGTGGTCTCGCCGTTGCTCGCGCTGATGCAGGATCAACTGGCGTTCCTGCAACGCCACGGCATCGCGGCGGGCAGTATCGATTCGGCGCAGAGCCGCGACGACGCCAGTGATGTGATGGCTCGGGCCAAGTCCGGTGAGTTGAAGATTTTGATGATCTCGGTGGAGCGTCTGAAAAACGAGCGTTTCCGTAATTTCCTGCAGCAAGTCCCCATCTCGCTACTGGTGGTGGACGAGGCGCACTGCATCTCGGAGTGGGGCCACAACTTCCGCCCCGATTACCTCAAGCTGCCTGACTACCAGCGCCAGTTCAATATTCCGCAGGCGCTGCTGCTGACCGCCACCGCGACGCCCAAGGTCATCGCGGACATGGAAGCCAAGTTCGCCATCGCCCCGGAAGATGTAGTGACCACCGGTTTCTACCGGCCAAATCTCAACCTGTTGGTCGAGCCGGTACGCGGTCAGGACAAACGCCTACGTCTGGTCGAGTGGATGAGCGAACGCTCCGGTCAGCCGAGCATCGTCTACGTTACCCTGCAAAAAACCGCTGAGCACATCGCTGAACACCTGGGGCACAACGGCATTCAAGCCGAGGCGTATCACGCCGGTTTGCCCCACGATCAACGCGAAGCCATCCAGAAACGATTCATGGGCGGACAGTCCAATTGCATCGTCGCCACCATCGCGTTTGGCATGGGTATCGACAAGAGCGACATCCGCAATGTGGTGCATTTCGACCTGCCCAAATCCATCGAAAACTACAGCCAGGAAATCGGCCGTGCCGGACGTGACGGGAAGCCATCCGACTGCCTGGTATTGGCTAACCGCGACGGCCTCAACGTGCTGGAAAATTTCGTTTACGGCGACACTCCTGAACTGGACGGTATCCGCTGCGTGCTTGATGAAATGCTCGCCGCCGCGCCTGAGGGGCAATGGGAGTTTCTATTGGGGCCGTTGGCCGATCAAAGCAACATTCGCCAATTGCCGCTCAAGACCTTGCTGGTGCAGCTGGAGCTGCGCGGTTTAATCGCCCCGCGTTACGCCTACTACGCCGAATACCGGTTCAAGTATTTGCAGGAGCCGGACGCCTTGCTCGCGCGCTTCGAGGGTGAGCGCAAGGACTTCGTGGCCGCGATCATCCAGACCTCCAGTCGTGCGCGAACCTGGGCCACGGTGAATTTCGATGCACTGTATGAGCAGCATCAGGCGGAGCGAAATCGGGTGGTCAAGGCTCTGGATTATTTCCAGGAAAAGGGTTGGGTCGAGCTTGAAAGCAAGCAGATGACCGAGGTCTACAGCCTGCTGCAAACGGGCTTTGACAGTCAGGCGTTGAGTGCCGAGCTGCACGCTTATTTCACCCAACACGAACGTACGGAAATTGCGCGGATTCACGCGATGCTGGATTTGTTCGCCACCGACCACTGCCTGGGCTTTCGCCTGGCCGAATACTTCGGTGACGAAAACGCACCTCGGCAATGCGGGCATTGTTCGGTATGCCACGGGCAGGTTGCGCGACTGCCGGCACCACCGGATTTGCCAGCGCTTGTGGATAAAAACTTTGAAGCGCTGTGCGGCGACTTTATCCACAGGCATGAACAGCACACCGGCAGCGTTCCTTCGGCTGAGCGTGTGACGCGTTTCCTGTGCGGGATTAGTGTGCCGTTGTTTACCAAGATGAAGGCGCGGACTATTTCCGGGTTTGCGGCGATGGAGGATTATCCGTACGGCGAGGTACGCGGTTGGGCCGAGGCACATCTGTGAAGTTGATGTACGACCGCTTCCTCAGCGGTCGTTCAAGCATCGTTATTAAGTTCGCCGTAGACATCGGCCAATAGCGACTGAGCTTGTTGCTCGAGAAAGTCGAAGACCTCCTCCTGAATCGATCCTTGGTATTGCTTGCGGCGGCCTTTGGAAACAATGCCGTTTTGATCCAGGCACTGCATGACTAACCTGGACAAAAGATTGCCTCGAACGTCGTAGTTTTCGTTCACAACCTTCACGAGTGTATCGAACCGCTGAAGAAAGTCGGTTTCCTCTCTCAGCTCTACCTCGAGGGCCCGTTTAGCCATTTCCATTGTGAAGGCTACGCAATCGGTGGCATCCCAGTAGCGATAGATGCTGGCGTCACCAATGAAGTTGAAGCTCATTGTTTCCGCATCAATCCAGCGAACATCCCAGAATTCACGAACGGGCTTTGAGAAAGATTGCAGCGCTTCCAGATAATGTTGTTCTTCGCGCTTCATAGCGACCGAAACAGGTAGCAAGAGACCGTTTTCGAGAGCGCCGCTTCGGCACAGAGCCAAGTGGATGAGGAAGCGTGAAAGACGGCCATTGCCGTCCATGAACGGGTGCAGAAAGACGAAGCCAAAAGAGGCGATGCCTGCGGCCACAAGAGGATCGAGTTGCTCTGGCGCTCTGTTGGCGAACGTCATCAACTCTTCCATCAATTCACGACAGAGCCCTGGGGCCGGCGGCACGTAGGTCACGCCAGCTGCGCCGCGAAACGAATTGCTCAGGTGATTCTGTTCGTGACGGAATGCGGCTGCACGATCAAAGGGATTAGAGATCGCACTATTTTGTAACGCGACAAGATAATCTTCGGTAAGCGGCTGACGCTCATGTGCCTGGCGGAGCAGTTGTACGAATCGCTGTGCTTTCTGCTCGCTGGGAGCTTCCTTCTCGATGGCAAACGAGTTTTCGGTTTCGCTCAGGTACGCCCAATTGATCGCCCGATCCATCATCTCTTTTGGAAGGGCGCCAATAAAGGCTCTTGATCGACCCAGAATGTCATAGTCGAGCAAGGTCTGAATCTCTGTTGTGCGTTCGACTGTCGCGCAATATCGAAGTGTGCCAAGTCCATTGAAGTCGACTCGCCAACGCGAGTTTCGTACCGATGGCCCGGTGACGTAGTTGTCCGGGGCAAATAGAAAAGTAGCGGTACCGCGAGGATTATCGGGATAGTCCAGGTGCTGACCGGTGAAAAACTCCCAGAGGAAACAGATTTTACGTAGGTAGGCGCTACTGGGAGCCTTGGTAATGGCTTCGACCAGTATTTGGCCATCAATATGAGGGAGTGCCTGAGCCAGAATGGCGAGATTGACGCCCTCATGTTTTAGGGCAAATATGATGTGAGCCAGATAGTCATCTTCCGCTGGCGCAACGCTCTGCGGTACTGACAATGCACCGCCGATTTTCTCCAGGCGGGTAACCGGCTGGATGATCGCTGGCCGCTTCACCTCGATAGCTTTCAGATCCAGCGCATCAATCAAATGGGTGTAGCCCACTCGGTTTCCCATCGGCAGTTCCCCCGTCCGGATAGATTTTTTTTACCACGCCAAGTTTTTTTTTAAAATCGGCGAAGCTGGCAAGAAAATTTTAACCTGATTCAAGCTGTTGGCTAGCGCTCATTTCACTCCTATTGAGTACTTCCAGAGTTCTGTATCCCAAAGGACTCGGACTTCTGCTGTGAGAATGGGGCTGCAATGGGTATCTCATCCATCCGCTGAATGTCGCTCATCACAGGAATAAATTTCAAAAACGCACGACGCCTGACTATGGTGGTGGCTGTCTTTGGATCGCCAACAAGAGAGCAAATCATGAGCCAGACGCCATTCAACATTCAGCGCGCCGCCGTCATCGGTGCAGGCACCATGGGCCGTGGCATTGTCATGTGTCTGGCGAACGCCGGGGTGCCGGTGCAGTGGGTGGATAACAATCCGCAGATGCTTGAACAGGCGTTGGCCACGGTAGCCGAAACCAACGCTCACAATGTGCGCCAAGGGCGCATTGATCAGGCCGAAGCTGACGCGCGCATTGCGCGAGTGACCGCAGCGGCGGACTACGCATCAATCCGTGAAGTCGATCTGGTCATCGAAGCGGTCTACGAAAACCTCGAGCTGAAACAGAAAATATTTCGCGAACTGGATGGGCTGCTCAAACCCGAAGCGATTCTGGCTAGCAACACGTCGGCGCTGGATATCGATGCTATCGCTGCGGCAACTCGCCGTCCGCAGCAAGTGCTGGGCCTGCATTTTTTCAGCCCTGCACACATCATGAAACTGCTGGAAGTCGTCCGTGGCGCCCAGACTGCACCGGCAGTCCTGGACGCAGCGCTGGCTCTGGGCAAGCGCATGGGCAAGGTCAGTGTGGTGGCGGGCAATTGCGACGGTTTCATCGGCAACCGCATGCTCAATACCTACGTGCTCGAAGCGCGCAAAATGCTGCTGGAGGGTGCTTATCCTTATCAAGTGGATGCGGCGCTGCAAGGTTTCGGTTTCGCCATGGGGCCGTTCCGCATGTACGACGTGGTGGGCGTCGACCTGGGCTGGCGGGCTCGGGAACTGGCGGGCACGGGGCAGGATGCGCCGGAAGTCCAGGTGGACAACCGATTGTGTGAACTCGGGCGTTTCGGTCAGAAGAGTGGCAATGGTTATTACCACTACGAGCCGGGCAGTCGTCAGGCCGAGCACGATGTGGAAGTGGATGCGCTGGTGTTGCAGGTCAGCGAAGGACTGGGCTTCCAGCGTCGCGAGATAAGCGCTGAGGAGATTCTTGAGCGTTGCCTGCTGGCACTGGTCAACGAAGGCGCGAAGATCCTTCAGGAAGGCATTGCGGCGTCTGCGCACGACATCGATCTGGTGTACCTCAATGGTTATGGGTTCCCGGCGGCGAAGGGTGGGCCTATGGCGTGGGCGGATCAACAAGGCTTGGCGGACATTCATCAGCGCTTGATGGCACTGGAAACCCGACAGGGTGATCACTGGCGTCCGGCACGCTTGATCGGGGAATTGGCAGAGGTGGGTAAAGGGTTTGCGGATCGATAAACTTCAGCCACTTCAAGACGAGAGCTGCGCATGAATCAACGCACCGACTACCCACACTTCCAGCCCATCACCACCCGCTGGCACGACAACGACGCCTACGGTCACGTCAACAATGTCACCTACTACAGCTTCTTCGACACGGCGGTGAACACTTACCTGATCGAAGTCGGTGGCCTGGATATCCATGACGGCGAGGTCGTGGGTTTTGTCGTGAGTTCGGCGTGCGATTACTTTGCCTCCATCGCCTTTCCGGACCGGATCGAGATCGGCTTGCGGGTTGGCAAGCTGGGCAACAGCTCGGTGCAATACGAATTGGCTGTGTTCAAGCAAGGGGAAAACGAAGCTTGTGCGGCCGGGCGCTTCGTGCATGTCTTTGTAGATCGTGCTTCAAATCAGCCGGTATCGATTCCGGCCGGATTACGTGGAGCGCTGGAACGCCTGGTGGTTTAGACGGGGCAAAAAAAATCGCAGCCCCAGGGCTGCGATTTTTTTAACTACCGATTAACGAGGCGATGGAAGCCTCAGTGGCGATAGTATTTGTGTTTGTGCTTGCGATGGCCATAGGCATGGCCACGACCTGGATGGCCGTCACGGTAGTAACGACGATCACCATGGCCACGATAGGAGCGACGATCATTGTCACCGTCATCATCATCGTATTTATTGCCCATGTAGTTACCCAGCGCGCCACCGGCGCCACCGCCTGCTGCCGCGCCGATCAGGCTGCCTGTGGTGCCGCCCATGTTGCGACCGACCACGTTACCGCCTGCCGCGCCCAGCGCACCACCGATGGCGGCTTCGCCACGGCTGTGTTTGTCTGCGCCGACTGCGCTACCACCCGCGCCGCCCAGGGCCGCGCCGATTGTGGAACCTGTACTGCCGCCTAACGACTGACCGACGACCGAGCCAAGAACCCCGCCCAATGCGCCGCCCACACCGGCTTCGGTGTTGCCGCCAGCAGAAGCAATGCCACTGAACAAGCCAAGGGACAACAAGAGAATCGAGGAGAACTTCATGTAGGAACCTCAAGGGGATGACGACGCGATCCTGAGGCCGTGTCAGAGGCGTGACAATCGAAATCCGACGAGTAACACGACTTGTGCACAATTCTATAAGTTACTGTTTTTTAGACGGAACTTAACTGTTTTTCGCCGGTCTTAGTTACTTCGCAAAGGCCGTTTCTATACAGGAACGGCCTTTTTTGTGGGCGATTGGAAAGTGTCCGGAATATGATCATTCCCACGCTCAGAGTGGGAACGAACACGCCGCGTTAAGCCGACCTTGCCAAAATCAGCCCGGTCTCACTCGCCATTTCCAAGCGTATCGACACGAATTTCGACGTTGGTGTATGGCTGCCATCCCCGATGCTTTCCAGCGGCACCAGCGGATTCACTTCCGGGTAGTAAGCCGCCGCTTGCCCCGCGGGAATATCAAACGCCAGCAGTGTGAAGCCTTTCACCCGACGCTCACGCCCGTCATCCCAGATCGAAACAATGTCGGCTTTCTGTCCCGGTTTGAAACCCAGGCGAATGATGTCGGCTTCGTTCACAAACAACACGTCGCGCTGGCCTTTTACTCCTCGGTAACGGTCGTCGAGACCATAAATCGTGGTGTTGTACTGATCGTGGGAACGCATCGATTGCATGATCAAATCCGGCAGTACGCCAGTAGCGCGGGTGCGCTCGTGAACCAAGTCTTGAGGCAGGGCATTGGGACGGAAATTGGCCCGGCCTGACGGTGTGTTCCATTTACGCGCACCGGCACTGTTGCCGAGATAAAAACCGCCCGGATTTTTGATCTTTTCGTTGAAGTCCCGAAAGCCTGGAATTGTGTCGGCGATCAGATCGCGGATACGGCCGTAATCGGCCACCAGCCAGTTCCAGTCCACCGGTTTACTGCCCAGGGTCGCGGCGGCGATACCGGCAATGATCGACGGCTCCGAGCGCATCCGGTTCGACAATGGCTGCAATTGGCCGTTGGAGGCATGGACCATGCTGAACGAGTCTTCCACGGTCACCGCTTGCGGGCCTTCGGTTTGTATATCGATGTCAGTGCGGCCCAGGCACGGCAGGATCAATGCATCTTTACCATGTGCCAAATGGCTGCGGTTGAGCTTGGTGCTGATCTGCACCGTCAGGTCGCAATTGCTCAACGCCTGGAAGGTGCGCGAACTGTCTGGAGTGGCTTGGGCGAAGTTGCCGCCCAGACCGATAAAGACTTTGGCGCGACCTTCGGCCATGGCATGGATCGCCTCGATCACGTTGTGGCCATTGTCACGCGGTACCTTGAACTGGAAGCGACGCTCCAGCGAATCGAGGAACGCTACCGGTGGACGCTCGTTGATGCCCATGGTCCGGTCGCCCTGCACGTTACTGTGGCCACGCACCGGACACAGACCGGCGCCCGGCCGGCCGATGTTGCCGCGCAGCAGCATCAGGTTGGCGATTTCCTGGATGGTCGCAACCGAGTGGCGATGCTGGGTGATGCCCATGGCCCAGCACATGATCACGCTCCTGCTCTTGGCATACATGCGCGCTGCTTGCTCGACCTCCACCAGGGGCAGGCCAGACTGTGCGACGATTTGCTCCCACGGCGTATCGTCGACGGCGGCCAGGTATTCCAGCACGTTGGCGCTGTGTTCGTTGAGGAAGTCGTGGTCGAACACGGCAGCCTCACCGGCCTTCTGTGCGTCGCGCTCCCATTGCAGCAGGAATTTCGCCATACCGCGCACAATCGCCATGTCGCCACCGAGGGCTGGACGGAAGAACGCGGTGTTGGTGGGCTTGTCACCGTTGGTGAGCATTTCTATCGCGTGCTGCGGGTGCTGAAAGCGCTCCAGGCCCCGCTCTTTGAGCGGGTTGATGCAGATAACCTGGGCGCCGCGCTTCACCGCTTCACGCAACGGTTCGAGCATCCGGGGATGATTGGTGCCGGGGTTCTGGCCCCAGACGAAAATCGCATCGGCGTGTTCAAAATCATCGAACGTCACGGTGCCTTTGCCGACGCCGACACTTTGCGCCAACGCCACACCACTGGCCTCGTGGCACATGTTCGAGCAGTCGGGGAAGTTGTTGGTGCCGTAAGTACGCACGAACAGTTGATAGAGGTATGCCGCTTCGTTGCTGGCGCGGCCCGAGGTGTAGAACTCAGCCTGGTTCGGGTTCGACAGGCCCCGCAGATGCCTGGCGATCAAGGCGAACGCCGCTTCCCAGCTGATCGGCTTGTAGCGATCGGTTTCGATGTCGTAGCACATTGGCTCGGTCAAACGACCCTGGTACTCGAGCCAGTAATCGCTTTGTTCCAGCAACGAACTGACGCTGTGTTTGGCGAAAAACGCGCCATCGACACGGCGTTTGGTCGCTTCCCAGTTCACCGCTTTGGCACCATTCTCGCAGAACGCCACCATGCCGGCTTCCTTGGAATCGCCCCAGGCGCAACCAGGGCAGTCGAACCCGCCGTTCTTGTTGGTCTTGAGCATCATGCGCAGGTTTTTCAGCGCGTTGTCGCTGGTCAACCAGGCCCGGGCAACGCTGGCCAGTGCGCCCCAACCACCGGCCGCGCCTTTATAGGGCTTGTAGCGGGGGACGGGTGTCTGGTCGGCTTGTTGATGTTGGCTCACGCTTGAGTCTCCAACGCTGGGCTGTAGACCCGCGGCGCATTCTTCTGGGGTAGATGGATGAGATTGAGGTTGTGGCGACGGGCCCATTGCACGGCAAGGCCCGTGGGCGACGACAGGCTGACCAGGGTCTGGATGCCGGCACGCAAGACTTTCTGAATCAATTCGAGGCTGCAACGGCTGGTGACAATCGCCAGGCCGCCAGTCGTCGGGATCTTCTGGCGGATCAGCCCGCCAATCAGCTTGTCGAGGGCGTTGTGCCGGCCGATGTCTTCACGGCCCAGCAGCAATTCACCCTGACCGTTCATGAATACCGCTGCGTGCACCGCGCCGCAATGTTGACCCAGCGGTTGGAATGCGCCGATGCGTTCGCGCAGGCCATCGAGCCATTCGGCGGGCGGCAGCGGCGCGCCGGGCAACACCTTGAGGTCGGGCAATGCCTGCTCAACCGCTTCCACGCCACAGAGCCCGCAACCGCTCGTGCCGGCCAGTTGCCGCCGCTGCAGCTTGAGGTTCCAGAAGGCGCGATTGGCGATGGTCACTTGCGCGTACTGTGCCGATCCTTCACCGGTCAATTGCAGGTCATAGATGTCAGTCACGTCTTCGATAATGCCGCTGCCGAGACTGAAGCCGACGATGAAGTCTTCAAGGTCCGTCGGCGTCACTAGCATGACGGCCTGGCTGATGCCGTTGAAGGCGATCGCCAACGCCACTTCTTCGGCCAGCGCGGTGCTGGCCGATTCGGTGTATTGAAGGTCACAGAAACTGTAGGTCTGGCTTGCGTCTGGCGCGGGCGTTTCGAGTGCGGGCGCCGCGCAGCCGGGGCGCTTGGTGTTCATGAGGCATCACCGACGGGATTAGTCAGGTTTAAGCCTAGGCGCGTCAATTGGTCGCGTCTAATCGCTATTACTGATCTACCGATAGATGACGTCGATCAAGAGGCTGTCAACGATTTCTGATAGATCGCAAAACAGGCTTCCGCCAAGGCCGAGCGTGGGGCGCTGCGACGCATGATCAACCCCAGCCGTGCGAGGGTTTGCGCGTTTTCGATGGGGTGCAGGCGCAAGTGATCGGTGAGGTTTTCCAGACCGCCGTCCAGCGGCATCACCGCGCAGCACATGCCGCCATGAACCGCTTGTAACAATTGGTGCACCGCGTCGGTTTGCAGCAGTGGTTGGGGTGACAGGCCGCGGCTGTGGAAGTTGTGGTCGATGGACTGGCGAAAGTGCATGCCACTGGTGAGCATTCCCAGCGGCATTGCGATCAGCGACTCCCAGCTCAAAGGCGCTTCGCCGAAACTGAAAAAGCGCTGATCGTAGAGCAGGCCCATGTGGGTTTCACTGAACGCCAGCGAATCGAAGCGCTCGTTGTCCAGGCGCTCCAAATAAGACACGCCGAGGTCCAGACGATTGTTCGACAGCTGCTCGAGAATTTGCTCGGAACTCAGTGCCGAGAGTTCGAAGCGCAAGTTCGGGTGTTCAGCGTGCAAGCGTTGCATCAGCGGCAACGGATCGAAACTCGACAGCGGCACCACACCCAGGCGCAACGTACCGACCAGGTTGCCGCGACAGGCCGCGGCTTCAGCCTGCAAGCCGTCATAAGCCGCCAGCACGGTGCGCGCCCAGGCCAGCACACGCTCACCCGGTGCGGTAAACCCTTCAAAGCGTTGACCACGATTGACCAGCGGCAACTCGAGTTCTTCTTCGAGGCTGCGCAAGCGCATGGACAGGGTCGGCTGGGTGATGTGGCAGCGGGCGGCGGCCTGGCCAAAGTGCCGGGTTTCGTCGAGGGCGATGAGGAATTTCAGTTGCTTGATGTCCATCTTCGCTCCAGGGCGCGGTGAAGGAGTGGATTCTAGCGCTTGCACCCGATCAACGTCATTGGTCGGGTTGGAGCCGGGGGTTACCCGCTTGGTCTACGCTTTTGCGTCTGGAAACCTAAACCCAAGGAGAGTGCACCATGAGTATTTTTAGCTTTGTGAAGGAAGCCGGCGAAAAACTGCTCGATCTGCTGACCCCCGGCAACGCCAATGCCAGCGAGCAGTTGAAGGAACACATCAGCAAGGTCGGCTTGGGTAACCCGAATGTACAGGCCACGGTGGATGGCGACACAGTGACCGTGACCGGGGAAGTCGGCAGTCAGGAAGAGAAGGAAAAAATTCTGCTGGCGGTGGGCAATATTGCCGGTGTGGGCAATGTTGATGACCAGATCACCGTGACCGGGCCGGTGGCGAAGGCTGCGGTGTTTGTCACGGTGGTGAAGGGTGACACCCTCAGCGCGATTTCCTTGCGCGTGTATGGTGATGCCAACAAGTATCAAAAGATTTTCGATGCCAACAAGCCGATGCTCAAGGACGTGAACAAGATCTATCCAGGGCAGTCGTTGCGGATTCCCGAGTAACCCTCAAGACCGTGTGATGGCCTTCGCGGGCAAGTCACGCTCCTACAGACGACATAAAACCTGTGGGAGCGTGGCTTGCCCGCGATGCAGACGACTCGGTCTAAAGCCCTGCAATCAAATCCCGATAATCCCCCACCGCCGCAAACTCCGCCGTGTCCTTGGGCCCTTTGCGACTGTCCGGCTCGCTCACCGCCAACAGATGCGCCACGCCAAAACGGCGGGCACTGCGCAGGATCGGCAACGTGTCATCGATAAACAGGCTACGCGCCGGATCAAAGCCGATGTCCGCCTGCAACGCCTCCCAGAACTGCGCATTCTCTTTGGGGAAACCGTAATCATGCGAGCTGATCAAACGCTCGAAGTAGGGCGCCAGTTCAATCCTTTCCAGCTTCAATGACAGCGAATCCCGGTGCGCATTGGTAATCATCACCACACGCTTGCCCGCCTGTCTGACTGCCGCCAGAAAGGTATCAGCATCCGGGCGCAAGGCGATCAGGTGCGCGGTTTCCAGTTTCAGTTCGCGCACCGGCAGTTTCAATTCGGCGCTCCAGAAATCCAGGCAGTACCACTGCAACTGGCCGGCATTACGTTCGAACAGCGGCTGCAATTCCAGCTCGGCCATGGTCCGGCTCACCCCATGCAGCTCGGCGTAACGCTGAGGCAAGTGCTCCATCCAGAAATGATTGTCGTAATGCAGGTCCAGCAGCGTGCCGTCCATGTCCAGCAGAACGGTGTCGATGTCGCGCCAGGGCAGCAGGGACATAAAAAACTTCTCCAGCGGTAAAAGAGATATCCAGAGTCAACAAACAGGATAGGCCGGGTATAGTAGCGCGTTCACGCCAAGGAGCTTTTCATGCGCCAGAAACCCACCGTACTTGCCCGCGAGATCGTCGCCACCAGCCGTTTGTTTTGTGTCGAAGAGCTGAAACTGCGCTTTTCCAATGGCGTGGAGCGCACGTACGAGCGTCTGGTCGGCAAAGGCGCGGGGTATGGCGCGGTGATGATCGTGGCCATGCTCGATTCGGATCATGCGGTGTTGGTCGAGGAATACTGCGGCGGCACGGATGAATATGAGCTGTCTTTGCCCAAAGGCCTGATCGAGCCGGGTGAAGACGTGCTGGCGGCTGCTGTGCGTGAGCTCAAGGAAGAAGCCGGGTATGGCGCACGACAGCTGGAGCATCTGACCGAGTTGTCGTTGTCGCCCGGTTACATGAGCCAGAAGATCCAGGTGGTGCTGGCCACCGATCTGTATGAAGAAAGCCTTGAAGGCGACGAGCCCGAGCCGATGGGCGTAGACAAGATCAATCTGCGTGAGTTATCCGCCCTGGCGCAGAACCCGCGCTTCACCGAGGGCCGTGCCTTGGCGGCACTGTATCTGGCCCGTGACCTACTGACCCAGCGTGGGGTGTTTTTGCCATGAAGTTGAATTTTCCCCATCCGTTGATGGCGCCGGTGATCGAACTGGCATTGACGGCTGGCGAAGCGATTCTGCCGTTCTGGCGCATCGATACTGCCGTGACGTCCAAGTCTGATGATTCTCCGGTCACCGCCGCAGACCTGGCGGCTCACCATTTGATTCTGGCCGGCCTGACCGCGCTGGACCCAAGCATCCCGGTGCTGTCTGAAGAAGACGCCAACATCCCACAAAGCGTGCGTGCCGGATGGCAGCGGTGGTGGCTGGTGGACCCGTTGGACGGGACCAAGGAATTCATTACCGGCAGCGAAGAGTTCACCGTCAACATCGCGCTGATCGAGCAGGGGCGAGTGGTGTTTGGTGTGGTGTCGATGCCGACCAACGGGCGTTTCTATGTCGGTGGTGCGGGTTTGGGCGCCTGGCGCGGCGACAAGGGCAGCCAGCCATTGCCGATCCAGGTTCGCGAAGTGCCTGCAGTGGGAGAGGCGTTTACCGTGGTCGCCAGTCGTCGACATTCGAGCCCGGAACAAGAGCGCTTGCTGGCTGGGTTGAGCGACAGTCTGGGTGAGTTGCAACTGGCCAATATCGGCAGTTCGCTGAAGTTCTGCCTGTTGGCGGAAGGGGCGGCGGATTGTTATCCGCGCCTGGCACCGACTTCGCAGTGGGACACGGCAGCGGCGCAAGGCGTGCTGGAAGGAGCGGGCGGCGAGGTGCTGGACTTGAGCGGTGCGCCGTTTTGCTATCCTGCACGGGAATCGCTGTTGAATGAGTTCTTTTTGGCGCTGCCGGCGAAGGCTGCGTGGCGCGAAAAATTGTTGGCGTTGGCACGGGCGTAAAGATCAAGGATCGCAGCCTCGTTTCACTCGACAGCTCCTACAGGAGGGATGCGATTTTCTGTAGGAGCTGTCGAGTGAAACGAGGCTGCGAATAAGATCGTTCCCACGCTCTGCGTGGTAACGCCTCTAGGGACGCTCCGCGTCCAGTGACGCGGAGCGTCACGGGCTGTATTCCCACGCGGAGCGTGGGAACGATCAGTTACCGGTGAAGGACGTACTGCCCGGTAAACCTCACTGCATCCTCATCACTGCCGACATTCACAATCCGTGAATGCAGCGTCAACCGCGCTCGCCCATAGCGCTGATACATCGCCAAAAACTTCTTCCACACTGCCGCACTCGGCGCCTGGCAAATCGCCGTCGCGTCCTGGGTCACCGGTAGCGGATAGCTGATCTGCCCTTCCTGAATCACGATATGCCCGTCTTCGATCCCTTCCTCACGCAAGCGCAAATGCAGCCAGCCCCAACCCGCCAGCACCGCGCCGCAATACAAACTGCCACCGAACATGGTGCTTTTGTGATTGACGTTGGCCTCCAGTGGCAAGTACAGGCGCAGTTGCTGGTCGTGCCAGTCGAGCACTTTGATGCCCATGGCCTGCGTCAGGGGGATGTCGCGATGGAGAATGGATTCCAGGTGACGACTGTCGCGGTTCATGCGCGGGCCTCTTGGTTGAAAATGATGATTTAACGGTCGCTCAATCGAGATCGTCAGCAGGGCTGCTGGCGCCGCCGGCGAAATTCAGCCCGTGTTTGCGCAGCTTGTCGTGCAAGGTCTTGCGCGGGATGCCCAGCGCTTCAGCGAGGCTGCGCACGGAGGTGTGAGGGCGTGCCAGTTCGGCGGCAATCAGGTTTTTTTCGAAGTTTTCCACTTGTTCGCTCAAGCCGCCGTTGAACCCCTGAACCGGCATACTGGTACCGCCCTCCGGCATAGTATTGTCCAGCGCCAGTTCCAGGCCCAGGGCGAAGCGTTCGGCGGCGTTTTGCAGTTCTCGTACGTTGCCGGGCCAGGTGTGGCGCAGCAGCAGGGCGCGTTGTCCCGGTTGCAGCTCATGGGGCGGCAAACCGTGGCGTGCGCTGGCTTCATCGGCGAAGTGCTGGAACATCACCAACGCATCTTCGCCGCGCTCGCGCAGTGGCGGAATACGCAGCGGCGCGACGTTCAGGCGGTAATACAAGTCAGCACGGAAACGCCCTTGATCGGCGGACTGGCGCAAGTCTTCCTTGGTCGCGGCGATGATGCGGATGTCCAGGGGGATCAACTGATTGCCGCCCAAACGCTCGACGACGCGCTCCTGCAACAAGCGCAGCAATTTCACCTGCACGTCCAGGCTCATGCTCTCGATTTCGTCGAGGAACAGTGTGCCGCCGTTGGCGAATTCGAACTTGCCGATGCGGCGCTTTTGCGCCCCGGTGAAGGCCCCGGGCTCGTGACCGAACAGCTCGCTTTCCACCACAGACTCGGCCAGTGCGCCGGCATTGATCGCCACGAACGGACCATTACGACGGTTCGACAAATCGTGCAACGCCCGGGCCACGACTTCTTTGCCCGCGCCGGTTTCACCCAAAATCAACACATCGGCCTTGGTCGCGGCCAGTGCGCCAATCTGCTCGCGCAGACGCAGCATCGGCGCCGATTGCCCGACCAGTCGAGTGCTCAATTCATTGCGATCACTCAGGGCCAGACGCAGGCTGCGGTTATCCAGCACCAACCGGCGCAAGTCCAGCGCGCGGCGCACGCTGTCGAGCAGGGCGTCGCTGGCGAAGGGTTTTTCCAGGAAGTCATAGGCCCCGGCGCGCATGGCTTGTACCGCCAGCGGTACATCGCCGTGACCGGTGATCAACAGCACCGGCAGCTCCGGGTCCTGGGCATGCAGTTCGGTCAGCAGTTCGAGGCCGTCCATGCCCGGCATGCGAATGTCGCTGACCACCACGCCCGGCCAGTCACGCTCCAGTTGCGCGGCCAGGCCTTTGGCTTGCGCCAGCGGCAGGATTTTCAGGCCGGCGAGGTCCAGGGTCTGGCTCAGGGCCTGACGCAGATGGGGATCATCGTCGATCAACACGACCTGAATGCGGCTGTCGATGGTCATGCACTTCGGTCCTCGGACGGTTGCAGGCTCACGCCCGGTGCGCCTGCGCGCAATTTCAGGGTAATCAGGGCGCCGCCTTCCTTGTGGTTGGCGAACGACAGTTCACCACCGAAGGCACGCATCAGGGTTTCGCAAATCGCCAACCCCAGCCCGAGCCCTTGAGTGCGGGTCTTGGTGGTGTAGAAAGGTTCGCTGGCGCGCCCCAGGGCTTCCATGCAAAAGCCGGGGCCGTTATCGCGAATGTACAGATTGACGCCGTCGGCGGTGGATTGGGCACTCAACCAGAGTTTACGCGGCGGGCCTTTTTCAGTCAGCGCATCGAGGGCGTTGGCCAACAGATTGCCGAGTACCTGACGCAGCCGCGTTTCCCCGGCCTCGACCCACAGCGTCGCGGCGGGCAAGTCGCGGATCAGCTCGACTTCCATGCTGCGTCGGCGCTTGGCCAGCAATGCCAGCGCGTCATCCAGCGCCGGTTGCAGCGCAACGCTTTCCGGCGCGTGACGATCACGCCGGGCGAAGGCGCGCAGGTGAGCGATGATCGAGGCCATGCGCCCGGTCAGTTCGCTGATCAGTTTGAGGTTGCCGCGAGCATCGTCGGTGCGTTGATGATCGAGCAGCACTTCAGCGTTTTCCGCGTAGCTGCGAATCGCCGCCAGGGGCTGGTTGAGCTCATGGCTGATGCTCGCCGACATGGTTCCCAACGCTGATAATTTACCGGCCTGGACCAGATCATCCTGCGCGCGAACCAACTCCTGCTGGGCGTGTTCGCGCTCCAGCACTTCCTGTTTCAGGCGCCGGTTCAGGCCTTCGAGGTCGCTGGTGCGCTCGGCGACCCGGCCTTCCAGTTCGCGCCTGGCCTTGGCTTCGAAGGCGATGCGCTCGAGGTAATGACGGCGGCGCTGCATCATCAGCCCGAGCAACAGCATCAACACCAATAGCGTTGCGCCACCGATGGCGACCACCGTGCGGACAGGGCGGTTGATCAAGGTGCGCGGGGCGAGGATGCTGACGTTCCAGCCGGTTTCGGCGATCTGCCGCGTTTGTGTCAGCCAGGCATTGGGATTGAGCTTCAACGGTTTTGGATCGCGGGTCGGGTACGGTTGAATCGCGGTAATGGCTTTGTTTTCTTCTTCGGTCAACGGGCGGGTTGAGCGAAAGCGCCACTCCGGCCGCGACGTGAGAATGACCACACCGTTTTGGTCGGTCAGCAGCAGCTGCTCCGGGGTTTTTCCCCACAGGCTTTCGGTGTGGTCCAAGTCGACTTTGACCACCAGCACGCCGATGACCTTTTCGCCATTGCGAACTGCGGCGGCAAAGAAATAGCCGCGTTTGGCCGAGGTTGTGCCCAAGCCGAAAAACCGTCCGAGTCGCCCGGCCATGGCTTCGCTGAAATAGGGCCGGAAAGAAAAATTACGCCCGACGAAACTGTCGTGCTTGTCCCAGTTGGATGCCGCCAGCGTCTTGCCGCTTGTGTCCATCAAGTACATGACTTCGGCACCGGTTTGGGTGCTGATGTTTTTCAGTAAGCGATTGGCATTGCCTTGGGTGACGCCATCATCGGGCGCGCCGAGTACCGCACGCAGGGCCGGCAGGTCGCCGAGGATTTGCGGCAAGACCTCATAACGGTGCAGCGTGCCCAACAGGTTGGCGACGTACAGGTCGAGGGTCTGACGGTTCTGCCCGGCCAGTTCGCTGCGATAGTAACGCTCGGCCAAATGCTCCAGCGGCCACAGTAACGGCGCCAGGCACAGCGCCAGCAGGGCGAGGCTGCGCCAGCGGGGTCTGCGAGGGAGGGTTGGAGTCATGAGCATCGGGCGCCTGGGGGTACAGGCGCATTATGCCTAGGCTTGCCCGGCAAGACACTCGCGCAGCGCAGTTTGCCAGTCAGGCTGACAGACGCCCCATTCGCGCTGCAGACGACTGCAATCGAGGCGAGAGTTCAGTGGCCGGGCTGCGGGTGTCGGGTAGTCGCTGGACGGAATCGGCAGCAGGTTGGCGCACGGCTTACCCTGTTCCCGAAGCGCATCGCCAATGGCCTGGGCGAAGCCGAACCATGACGTTTCACCCTGAGCTGTGAGGTGATACGTGCCCCAGGCACCGGCCTGTCCCGCTTGCCAGCGTTCAATCAGGGCGAGGGTGCTTTCGGCAATCGTGCCAGCCCAGGTGGGCGCGCCGATCTGGTCAGCGACAATGCGCAATTCCGGTTTTTCTTGCAGCAGACGTTGCATGGTCAGCAGGAAGTTGCGGCCGTGGGTCGAGTAAACCCAGCTGGTGCGCAAGATCAGGTGCAGGCCTTGAACCGCCGTGATCGCCTGTTCGCCGGCCCGTTTGCTCTTGCCATACACGCCGAGCGGATTGGGCACATCGTCTTCGTTGTAAGGCGCGGTCTTGCTGCCGTCGAACACGTAATCGGTCGAGTAATGAATCAACGGGATGCCCAGCGCCAGCGCCTCTTCAGCCAATACACCCGGGCCGGTCGCATTGATGGCAAATGCCTGCGCAGGTTCGCTCTCCGCCTGATCGACAGCCGTGTGAGCCGCCGCGTTGATGATCAGGTCGGGACGAACACGCTGGACCTGCCGACGAATCTGTTCCGGTTGAGCCAGATCAAGCTGATCGCGCCCCAGCACGATCAATTCACCGACATCACCCAGGCGACGCTGCAACTCACGGGAGACCTGACCGTTTTGACCACTGATGAGTATTCTCATGGAAACAGATCAGCCTCTAAAAAGAGCTGACTGTTCTGATCCTTGGCCGACAACTGTGGGGCTTCTTCCAGTTGCCAATCAATGGCGAGGGTCGGATCGTCCCAACGAATGCTGCGTTCGGCAGACGGTGTGTAGTAATCCGTGGTCTTGTAGAGGAACTCGGCGAAGTCGCTGAGTACTACAAACCCATGGGCAAAGCCTTCGGGCACCCAGAGTTGCCGATGATTTTCGGCGGACAACCTCACCGCCACCCACTGGCCGAAATGCGCCGAGCTGCGACGGATGTCTACCGCCACATCGAGCACTTCACCGACGGTCACGCGCACCAGTTTCCCTTGGGTGTTTTGCAGTTGGTAGTGCAGACCACGCAACACGCCCTTCTGGGATCGGGAGTGGTTGTCCTGAACGAACTGGGTGTTCAGCCCCGTTGCATCTTCGAACGCCTTGGCATTGAAGCTTTCGTAGAAAAAGCCGCGCTCGTCACCGAAGACTTTGGGCTCGATGATCAATACACCGGGCAAGGCGGTTTCAGTCACCTTCATTGTTCTTCCCCCACCAACTTGAAGAGGTATTGGCCGTAACCGGTCTTGCCGAAATAACTGGCGCGCTCGAGCAGAAGCTCGCGGCTGATCCAGCCATTCTCGTAGGCAATCTCTTCCAGGCATGCAACTTTCAGGCCTTGGCGATGCTCGATGGTCTGCACGTACTGAGAGGCTTCGAGCAGGCTGTCGTGGGTGCCGGTATCCAGCCAGGCGAAACCGCGACCAAAACGCTCGACCTGCAAATCGCCGCGTTGGAGGTAGGCGTTATTGACGTCGGTGATTTCCAGTTCACCGCGAGGCGAGGGTTTCACGGCCTTGGCGATGTCGATCACGTCGTTGTCGTAGAAATACAGCCCAGTGACGGCGTAGCTGGATTTCGGTTTTTTCGGCTTCTCTTCGATCGACAAGGCACGGCCTTCGCCGTCGAAATCAATCACGCCAAAGCGTTCGGGGTCGTTGACCCAGTAGCCGAACACGGTCGCGCCAGAAGGGCGTTTTGCCGCGTTTTTCAACTGATCACCGAAGTGCTGACCATGGAAGATGTTGTCGCCGAGGATCAGGCACACCGGATCGTCGCCAATAAATTCTTCGCCTATCAAAAAAGCCTGGGCCAGACCGTCCGGCGACGGTTGTTCGGCGTAGCTGAAATTGACCCCGAACTGACTGCCGTCGCCCAACAGGTTGCGGTACTGCGGCAGATCCTGAGGTGTGGAAATCAGCAGGATGTCCTTGATGCCGGCCAGCATCAGTACCGAGATCGGGTAGTAGATCATCGGCTTGTCATAGACCGGCAACAGCTGTTTCGATACGCCAAGCGTGATCGGGTGCAAACGCGTACCCGAACCGCCTGCCAATACTATGCCTTTCATCATGCGAGCAGTTCCTTGGTAGTGATGGCGCCCAGTCGTTCGCCCTGATAGCTGCCGTCCTGAACACGGTGGCACCACTCCAGGTTATCCAGATACCACTGAACGGTTTTGCGCAGGCCGGTTTCGAAGGTTTCTTCGGGTACCCATCCGAGTTCGCGTTGGATCTTGCTGGCGTCGATGGCGTAGCGCTGGTCGTGACCGGGGCGGTCCTGGACGAAGGTGATCAAATCGGCGAAATGCGCCACGCCTTCCGGTTTTTGCGGCGCCAGTTCTTCGAGCAGGGTGCAGATGCCACGCACCACGTCGATGTTTTTCTGTTCGTTGTGACCGCCGATGTTGTACGTCTCGCCGACCACCCCTTCGGTGACCACTTTGAGCAGCGCGCGGGCGTGATCCTCGACGAACAACCAGTCACGCACTTGCAGGCCGTTGCCGTATACCGGCAGCGGTTTGCCTGCCAGGGCGTTGAGGATCACCAGCGGGATCAGTTTCTCGGGGAAGTGGAACGGCCCGTAGTTGTTCGAGCAATTGGTCAGCAATACCGGCAAGCCGTAGGTGCGTTGCCAGGCGCGGACCAGGTGGTCGGACGCCGCTTTGCTGGCGGAATACGGCGAGCTTGGCGCGTAGGGCGTGGTTTCGGTGAACAGATCGTCGACGCCGTGCAGGTCGCCATAGACCTCATCGGTGGAGATGTGATGGAAACGGAAGGCGCTTTTTTCAGGTTCGGCCAGGGTCTGCCAGTAGGCGCGGGTTGCTTCCAGCAGGCTGTAGGTGCCGACGATGTTGGTTTGAATGAAATCCGAAGGACCGTCGATGGAACGATCTACATGGGATTCGGCCGCCAGGTGCATGATCGCGTGCGGCTGGAAACGCGCCAGGATTGCGCTCACGGCCGCCTGATCGACGATATCGGCTTGCACGAATTCATAGCGGGTGTCGGAGGCAATGCTGGTCAACGATTCGAGATTGCCGGCGTAGGTCAGTTTGTCCAGGTTGAGCACTTCGTGCCCCGTGTTCCGGATCAGGTGACGAATCAGGGCAGAGCCAATGAAACCGGCACCGCCGGTGATGAGAATACGCATGTTGGCCAGCCTTTTTTCGTAAGACAAGTGGATGAGCATAGCTTGTCGGCAGGAGCGGGGTGGTGCAAGAGGGTTGTTGGTCGTATTTGAGATTCACAGCGTCAACGGGGGGTTGATTATCGATCGATGCAGTGGCGATATAAGCGCCTAATAACATTTCAGAGGTCGTTGTATGCCGCTCGCCACGTTGATTCACCGCGCCAGTTTGCCCAGCCCGATAGTGTCTGCGCAGCAAGCGCTTGAGCTGCTGGAAGGGCATTACGGGCTGAGCGGGAAGTTGCAGGCTCTTGGCAGCCAGCAGGATCTCAACTTTCGCGTCGACAGCGACCGGGGGCGATTCGTCCTGAAAATCTGCCGTGGCGATTATGCGGCGCTGGAACTGCACGCCCAGCATGCGGGGCTTAAGCATCTGGGCGAGCAGTCCGGGGTGAAGGTGCCGCGAGTGATCCCGGCCAAAAACGGTGCTGATCTGCTCACGCTGGACGTCGCGGGCCAATCGGTGCACGTGCGCCTGCTTGACTACATCGAAGGCCAATCGCTCACCCACCTGGATCATCTGCCGGGAGCCGTAGTAGCCGGTTTCGGCCAGCTATGCGGTGAAATGGACCTGGCGCTGGCCGTTTTTGAACATCCGGGCCTTGAGCGCACGTTGCAGTGGGATGCCCGCCACGCCAATGCTTTGATCGGCCATTTGCTGCCGGTCATCAAGGACGACGCGCAACGCCGGGTGATCGCCGATGCCGCCGAACGCGCCGAGCGTCATCTGCAACCGTTGGTGGACAAGTTGCCGGTGCAGGCCATTCACATGGACATCACCGACGACAACGTGGTCTGGCAGCGGGATTCGCAACGCCAATGGCAATTGCAGGGCGTGATCGATTTCGGCGACCTGGTCCGCACCTGGCGCATCACTGATCTTTCGGTGACGTGCGCGGCGTTACTGCATCACGCCAACAGCGATCCGTTCTACATTTTGCCGGCGATTGAGGCCTATCACGCGGTCAATCCGTTGCAGCCTGCAGAACTACAGGCGCTCTGGCCGTTGATCGTCGCGCGTGCGGCGGTGTTGGTGCTCAGCGGCGAGCAGCAGGTCAGCATTGATCCGGGCAACCAGTACAGCCGTGACAACCTGACCCATGAGTGGGAAATTTTCCGCGTGGCCACGTCGGTACCGCTGGAATTGATGGAGGCGGCCATTCTGACGTCGGTTGGCCAGAGCCTGCCGAGTATTGGCAGTGAAGGTTTCGCACCGTTGCTGCCGAGCCTGGTGGGACGAGAGTTTGCCTTGATTGATCTGGGTGTCCTCAGCCCGCATTTCGAGGCGGGTAACTGGGAGCAGGAGGGGATTGATCAGCAGTTGCTGACGCAAGCTGCGCAGACTCACGGTCTGGCAGCCAGTCGATATGGGCAGTATCGATTGTCGCGGACTCAGCCAGACAGTGCGGCCGAACCCGACACGTGCCCGTTGCACGTCGAGTTGCGAGTGCCCCACGGTACGGCGGTCGAATCACCGTTTGCCGGTGTGGTTCATCAACCGTCGGCGGGCGTGCTGCAACTGGACGGCCCGCAATTGAGCGTGCGGTTGTGGGGTGTGACACCGTCGCTGCACACTGGCGCGGCGCTGGTCAAAGGTCAGGTGTTGGGCTCGGTCAGCGGACCGCTGATCGTGCAGATGTGCCGAGGCACTGCTTTCAATGCACCGTTGTTTTGCACACCTTCTCACGCCTTGGCCTGGCAAGCCTTGTGCCCGTCGCCGGCCGCGTTGCTGGGACTGGCTTGTGATGCGCAAGAGGAACTCGATTCGCAGACGTTGCTGGCGCGTCGCAGCGCCAGTTTTGCCCGTACCCAGAAGCACTACTACGTCGACCCGCCGCGCATCGAACGCGGCTGGCGCAACCACCTCATCGACATGCAGGGCCGTTCCTACCTCGACATGCTCAATAACGTCGCGGTACTCGGCCATGGCCATCCGCGCATGTCGGCAGTCGCCAGTCGTCAATGGTCGTTGCTCAACACCAATTCGCGCTTCAACTATGCAGCGGTCGCCGAGTTTTCCGAGCGTTTGCTGAAGTTGGCGCCGGACTCCATGGACCGCGTATTCCTGGTAAACAGCGGCAGCGAGGCCAACGATCTGGCGATTCGTCTGGCATGGGCTTACAGCGGCGGGCGCGACATGCTCAGCGTGCTGGAGGCCTATCACGGCTGGACGGTGGGCGCCGATGCGGTGTCGACGTCGATTGCCGACAACCCCAAGGCCTTGAGCAGCCGTCCCGATTGGGTGCATCCGGTCATTGCGCCGAATACGTATCGCGGCGAATTCCGTGGCCCGGACAGCGCGCCGGATTACGTGCGCAGCGTCGAACACAATCTCGCAAAAATCGCCGAGCAAAAGCGTCAGTTGGCCGGTTTTATCTGCGAACCGGTGTACGGCAATGCTGGCGGGATCTCTTTGCCACCGGGCTATTTGCAGCAGGTCTACGCAATGGTTCGCGCGCAGGGTGGCGTATGCATCGCCGACGAAGTGCAGGTCGGTTACGGGCGCATGGGCCATTTCTTCTGGGGTTTTGAAGAGCAGGGCGTGGTGCCGGACATCATTACCATGGCCAAAGGCATGGGCAACGGTCAGCCGTTGGGCGCAGTGATCACGCGTCGGGAAATTGCCGAAGCGCTGGAGGCCGAAGGTTATTTCTTCTCGTCAGCGGGCGGCAGTCCGGTGAGTTGCCAGATCGGCATGGCAGTGCTGGATGTGATGGAAGAAGAAAAGCTCTGGGAAAACGCTCAGGTGGTGGGCGGCTATTTCAAGGAGCGCCTCGAAGCGCTGATCGATATTCATCCGCTAGTGGGTGCGGTGCATGGCTCCGGTTTCTATCTGGGTGTCGAACTGATCCGCAACCGCGACACACTGGAGCCGGCGACCGAAGAAACCACGGCGCTGTGTGATCGCTTGCGTGAACTGGGGATCTTCATGCAACCGACCGGCGACTTTCTCAACGTCCTCAAGATCAAACCGCCGATGGTGACCTCGCGCCGGAGCGTGGATTTCTTTGTCGACATGCTCTCGAAGGTGCTCGCAGAAGGCCTGTAAACACATCTCTCCTGTGGGAGCGAGCCTGCTCGCGATGGGGCAAGATCAGTCGACAACAATGTTGAATGTTCGACCGCTATCGCGAGCAGGCTCGCTCCCACATTGGTACGGTGATAACTCGATAGATATCGGCGTTTGCGCAAAAAAATATGACAGATGGCATGTTTCTGGCTTCTAAAGTCGATATTTATCGGCTATAAAGTCGTCACTGCCTCGCTATGGTCGATCCACAGTCAGTGCTTCCCATTTCTGTCATGGGTCGATGCCACACTCGACCCCAAGCCTTTGCTCAGGAGCCGATTCATGAGCCGTATCGTTACCGTCGCCGCTACCCAGATGGCCTGTTCCTGGGACCTTGAAGCCAATATCGAAACCGCTGAGAAGCTGGTCCGTGAAGCGGCGGCCAAGGGGGCGCAGATCATTTTGATTCAGGAGCTTTTCGAGGCCCCGTACTTCTGCCAGAAGCCGAATCCGGATTACCTGCAACTGGCCACGACCGTTGAAGACAACGTTGCCATCAAGCACTTCCAGAAAGTCGCCAAAGAGCTGCAAGTGGTGCTACCGATCAGCTTCTATGAATTGGCCGGTCGCGCGCGTTTTAACAGCATCGCGATAATCGATGCCGACGGCTCCAATCTCGGGATTTATCGTAAAAGCCATATCCCGGATGGCCCTGGTTACCACGAGAAGTATTACTTCAACCCGGGCGATACCGGTTTCAAAGTGTGGAACACCCGTTATGCGAAAATCGGCGTGGGTATCTGCTGGGACCAGTGGTTTCCCGAATGCGCACGCAGCATGGCGTTACAAGGCGCGGAAATTCTGTTCTACCCGACCGCCATCGGCAGCGAGCCACACGACAAGACCATCTCCTCCCGTGAACATTGGCAGCGCGTACAACAGGGCCATGCCGGTGCGAACCTGATGCCGCTGATCGCCAGCAACCGCATCGGCAACGAAGAGCAAGATGGCTACGACATTACTTTCTATGGCTCGTCGTTCATCGCCAACCAGTTCGGCGAAAAAGTTCAGGAGCTCAACAAAACCGAAGAAGGTATTCTGGTGCACACTTTTGACCTCGACGAGCTGGAGCACATTCGCAGCGCGTGGGGTTCGTTCCGTGATCGCCGCCCGAACCTTTACGGCACACTGAAAACTCTCGACGGTTCCCTGGAGTCCTGATTGTCATGACCACTTTGCACACCACGCCTCGCGCCGACGGCTTCCATATGCCGGCCGAATGGGCACCACAGACCCAGACCTGGATGATTTGGCCCGAGCGCCCGGACAACTGGCGCCTGGGTGGCAAACCGGCACAAGCCGCACACGTGGCGGTGGCGAAAGCCATCGCGCGTTTCGAGCCGGTGACCGTCGCGGTATCGGCGGGCCAATACGAAAACGCTCGCGCCCGTCTCGATGTGCCGAATATTCGTGTGGTGGAAATGTCCAGCGATGACGCTTGGGTTCGCGACACCGGCCCGACCTTTGTCATCAATAACCGTGGCGAAGTCCGGGGTGTGAACTGGGATTTCAACTCGTGGGGCGGTTTTGACGGCGGTCTGTATTCGCCATGGAACCGAGATTCGCAGGTCGGCGGCAAAATCCTTGAGATTGAGCGCAGCCAGCGTTATCGCACCGAAGGCTTCGTGCTCGAAGGCGGTTCGATTCACGTCGATGGCGAAGGCACCCTGATCACGACCGAAGAATGCCTGCTCAACCGCAATCGCAATCCGCACCTTGATCGTGCGGAGATCGAAGCAGTACTCAGCGCCAATCTGGCTGTGGATAAAATCATCTGGCTGCCGGACGGCCTGTTCAACGACGAAACCGACGGCCATGTGGATAACTTCTGCTGTTACGTGCGCCCGGGTGAAGTATTGCTGGCCTGGACCGATGACCCGCAAGACCCGAACTACCCGCGTTGCCAGGCGGCAATGAACGTGCTGCAAAACAGCACCGACGCCAAGGGTCGCCCGTTCACGGTGCACAAGATGCCCATTCCGGGGCCGCTGTATGCGACCGAAGAAGAGTGCGCCGGTGTGGATCCGGTGGACGGCACTCAGGAGCGCAATCCGACTGTTCGTCTGGCCGGTTCTTACGTGAACTTCCTGATCGTCAACGGCGGGATTATCGCACCGAGCTTCGATGACCCGCTGGACGGCCCGGCAAAAGAAATTTTGCAGACGCTATTCCCGCAACATGAAGTGGTGATGGTGCCAGGCCGGGAACTGTTACTGGGAGGCGGTAACATCCACTGCCTTACCCAACAACAACCGGCGCCGCACAAAGAGTGAGTGCAGTTGTAACATCTTGAGATGGTTGCAAAAATTGCTGTGCAGAGGTTAACCCTCCTGCGCTACATGAAAAGCCCGCAGTCCTGAAGGACTGTGGGCTTTTTTGTTTGCGCTTTTCGACAGCACGGAAACATTGGCACAGCTCTTGTATCAGTAAGCGCGTGAAACAGGGAGGGGGGGAGAACTGCGATGTTCTGTCATAAACCTTGGATAAGTTAGCCGCTCACGAACCAGGAGAGAGCGCTGAAATGAACGCCGAAGTAAATGTAGTGAGCGAGCGGGCGTTGCATCCCCTGGCAATTAATGGTGAATCGCTCCAGGATCTTGGGCACTGGTTGAAGTCCAATGGAATGCGTCAGATCAGTGCACCTGATCCGCGCCGGACGATGATCGAGCGTTACCCCGCTGGTTTATTCAGCGAAGCGGAACTGGAAGCGTTGTGGGATGTGATGGAAGGATAAGAAGAAAAAACAAAGGATTGATAAAGCGCTGCCGGGATGGCGGCGCTTTTTTATGGGCGATGACTTTGCGAGCTACAAAAAATCCCCGGACGGGTTCGTTGATTTTTACTTCGACACAGTAAAAAAGCACTGAAAACGGCTGTTTTCAGTCGTAAAAGTCGACTCAAAGCCGCTTCAAACGCCGTTTCAAGCCGTGCTTGAGATGCCTGAAATTCTTTCTCATGGACGCAAATTCTGTGCTCTCTAGATTAGGTAGCTAAATGCACGGAGATTTTAAAAATGCTCGTTTTGAATAAAGAAGTGGGCGAATCGCTACGGCGCGATAAATACGTCAACGTCAAAAGTAGTGATTTCAATTTATTCGGACACTTCTCCGACTTCGTCAGATTGACGCGAAGTTGGGAAAACATGGAGCCCGACAGTTACTACGGTCAGGCCGAAGCGGGCAATCGGTATCGCCGCTACAGCGACTTCGAATACAACCCTGTTACGCGCGAACTGACCCAGCTGGAACACCGCGCTTACGTTCAGTCCAAGGCCAACAACAGCTATGTGGGCGGAATGGTGCGGCACTTCCAGGACTTCTCCGATGAAATCATCCATTCACCGGTGATGCGCAGCCTGATCGACACCGATTTCGACGTGTACAAAAACGTCCTGCCACCGGAACTGCACGACGAAATCTGGCAGTGCCAGATTCACCAGATCCGTATCGAGATCAAGCCAGGTAAACAATTGGAAATCACCCCGGAAGGTATTCACTGCGACGGCTACCCGTTCAGCGGCGTACATTTTTGGGGGCGTAATAATGTGGAGGGGGCGGAGAGCCGCTTGTACAGCGCCCATGAACAAGAGCATTTGGCGTCGACAACGTACACGGACATTCTCGATACCACTTACTTCCTTGATCGGGACATGCGCCACTACGTCACACCGGCGCGCAATACCCACTCCCACAACATGGCCTATCGACAAATTCTGGCGATCTCCTTCTCGCGGCCCGGGACCGCTTTTGACATTGTTCGCTGAACAGCTCGACCCCATGAACCTCACCGAGTGCCCTGCACCGGTGATGTTGCGACGCACGACGGCCAAAGATGCACCGCGTCTGGAACGCTTTTTTCGGCAATTTGAAGAGGTGTCTTTCTGCGAATGGCAGGACGCCAGATGCCTGCGCGGGGTGTTGGTGCAAAAGACCACCACCTCGTTCATCGCGCTGGACCTCAGTGGCGAAATCGTCGGCGCGGTACTAGGCGGCATGCTGGGCAGTCGCGGCACCATCAACCACCTGGCGGTGAGCCCGATGTACCGCAGCCAGGGTGTCGGTCAACGGTTGGTTGAAGCGGCATCGGCGGACATGAAACGTGTGGGCGTGCTGCGCATGTTCCTGTTTGTCGACGATGCGAACCTCGCCGGCCAACGCTTTTGGAGTGCCCAGGGTTTTTGCGAACCGCGCGGCGAAAGAACATTAGAGAGGGATCTATGAATGAGACGTCCAGCAGCCAGCCGCTGATGGTCCGGCCACCGCGTTCGCGCACTTTTGCGGAGGCCAGCCCGGTGGTGGCAGGTTATTTCACGGTGGCGTTTGTGTTCGGCCTGATGGCGGTCAATGCCGGGATGCCTTTATGGTTGCCGGTCGCCATGTGCCTGTTCGTTTACGCGGGCGCTTCGCAGTTTGCCGCCCTGGCGCTGATTTCCAGCGGTGCGTCGCTGACCACCATTGTCCTCACTACGTTTCTGATCAACGCGCGGCACATGCTGATGTCGGTCTACATGGCCAAGGCGTTGCAGGCGATGGGGCTCAGTCGTTTTGAGCGTTGGTGTTATGCGGGTGGCTTGACCGATGAATCGTTCGCTTTCCACAGCGTCAAACTGGGCAAAGGTACGCCGGTCAATGTGCGATACCTGATCGGCTTCAATCTGTATTGCCACACCTCATGGGTGCTCGGCGGTTTGCTCGGGGCGATTTGCGCGCAGTACGCGGCGCATTTGATCAAGTATCAGCTCGACTACGCGCTGACGGCGATGATGCTCTATGTGCTGGTTTCTTTGTGCAATACGCGTAACAAACTCATCGCCGCACTGGCCGCCGTCGCTTGCATGGGCGCGCTGAGCCTGGTCGGCAGCTCGCCGTTCAACGTATTTATCGCCACTTTTGTGGGCTGTGGGGTGGGTGTATGCCTGACCAAACGTTCCTGATTCTGGTCGTTGTGCTCATGATGGCCGTGACGTTCCTGCCGCGAGCGCTGCCGCTGCAAGTGAACACTGACCATTGGCCGCCCTTCATCGCTCGGGCGCTGGAATTTTTGCCCGTGGCGATCGTTGCTGCCATAAGCCTCACGCCGTTGTTGATCAAGGATCAACACCTGCAGCTCGATCGCCCGGAATTTTATGCCGCAATTCCGACGTTGTTATGTGCGTACTTCAGCAAAAACCTCTTTCTCTCCGTTGCGGTGGGAACGGCTGCGTATATTGCGCTCGGCTCGTTCCTGTAGCGGCAGGTCGACTACGTCTTGCAAGGCCTGGCCCGACAACTCAGGGTTATTGACCGCCAACCGGACTTCGAGGGCATCTTCGAAGCCAGGGAAAATGGTCAAGCCGTTACGTTGGGCCGCGTCACGAGACACCATGCCGAGGCCATCCATCTGCGTGATCAGCGACAGCGTCAGCGTCTCGCTGCAGGAATAGACCATCCGCTTGTTCGACTCGTAATTGCCAAGGCCGGCGTCGAGAAAACGCAAAAAACTGTGGGAATACGGGCAATCGCCGGCCGGACGCACCTGAAACTTGTTGCCCAGCATCACCAGCGGATCATGTTCCTGACCGCAATGGGCACCGACTACCTGCACCTGAACCTCGGGCAGGATAATGCTTGGCAATCCCGGCTGCTGCGGGCCGATCAACACGGCCAGATCGAAATCTTCATTCTTGAGCTTGCTGAGGTTTTCCATCGACTCGGCGTAGCTGAATTCCAGCTGATAGTCGGGAAATACCTCAATCAGGCGTCCGATCATTCGCCGATTGAAGTCAGACGAAAGCGTGGTGTTCAGCGCCACCTTGAGCGTGCGTTGCCCAGGCACCTTCAGCGAAGCCACTTTTTCTTCCAGCTGCCGCGTGGCCAGCAACACCTTGTCCATGTAAGGGGTGAGCTCCGAGCCCTGGGTGGTCAGGGTCAATCCCTTGTTGGAGCGACGAAACAACCGAAAACCAAATTGCTCTTCGACCTTGTTCAACTGCGCAGCCAATGCCTGCACCGTTAAACAGGAATGCTCTGCCGCCGCCGACAAAGAGCCGGTCTGCACAATGCGCATGAGGTTGCGTAGGGTTCTGCTATCCATGGGGTAATGCCCTCTGAAGTGGGCTGGTTATTGTTGAGTACCTGGCCGTCGGTTGAGCGATACGTGCTGGCTATAATCCTGCACCTGAACCTGCTTGTCCCGAGTTTAGTAGCGAAATGATGCTGGCGTCCGATGGTTGGAGATTACTGCGCGTCGGGGTTTTTGGGGAAGGGTAAGTGATCGGGAAAAAAAGAATGCTCGGGCCGGGAGGTTTGGGCATTTTTTTGGAGTGAGAATGGGGTTGTCGGTGCGGGTTTCGTCCTGCGAACTTCGTAAGGCTGGCCGCCCTCGAAACGTTTTTATGCAAAAGTCAGGATTTATGATCATTTTTGAGCGCGGAAACTCGTTTTTATGCGTTCAGGGATCAGGCCGGATCAATCTGACGCGTCTGAAATATTCGTTTTTATGCAAATCCATCAAAAAATAATCGTTTTTATGCGGCAAAACCTGATTTTGATCGTTACTCTCCATTTGTAGGCATTTTTGATTTCAGCCGAGTTGTTCAAAGGAGTGTGACCGTGAGCGAGTTTCCCGTAGACCCCATCGGTGCTGCCTGGCTAGCGACGACATTCGACGTGCTGCCGATTGCACGGCTACCCGTGTTAAGTCAGGTCGGTAGCCGACGGTCAACTCAAGTCGAAGATGGGTTTCGTGTTGAGACCTATACGGAGAATATGCGCCCCGCTCCGGACCTCTCATCCCATCTGCAATTTCACCTACGGCATGAAGTCCCGAACCTTGAGTTCTTGAGCCGCTTGTTTACCAAGGAGGGTCCCGCACCGGTACAAGACTGGTTAAATGTTGAGCCCACCGGTCAATATGCACGCAGGGCAGCGTTTCTGTTTGAGTGGCTCACAGGCGAGCAATTGCAAGCGCCCGAGCCTATAGGCGGTAAGTATGTCAACGCCATCAACGCCGACCTTATGGTGGCGGCGTCACCCGAAGAGGCGGTGAAGGTGCCGCGTTGGCGAGTGAATGACAACCTGCCGGGCACGAGTTACTTCTGCCCAATCGTCGTCAAGACAGCCGCAGTCAAGTCAGCAGCGGACCTCGATGTGCCTCACCTTTTTGGTCAACTGACCGCTGAATTTGGCGAAGCCCTTCTGCTGCGCGCCGCCGCATGGATGACACTTCGGGAAAGCAAAGCCAGTTTCGCGATTGAAGGGGAGGCGGATCGTTCTACCCGTATCCAGCGTTTCGCAGATGTGTTGGCGCGACGAACCGGTCAGGGCGACTTGCCGCTCACCGATGTTGCACTGGCTGAGATGCAGGAAGAAATCCTTGGCGCAGTGACCACACTGACACGCCTGGGGATTCGGCAATCTCCCGTGTTTGTTGGCGAAACGGTTCGCTATCAGGAGATTGTCCATTATGTCGCTCCCCCGGAGAGTGATTTGGAACGGATGTTAGAAGGCATTCGCGTTTTTCTGAATCGCACCCAAGGGCAATCCCCGGTCATGCGTAGCGCTGTGGCCGCGTTTGCTTTCGTCTATATCCATCCGCTGGCTGATGGCAACGGCCGGGTCCATCGCTTCCTGATCAACGACATTTTGCGTCGTGATGGGGCTATTCCAGACCCGGTGATTCTTCCGATTTCAGCGGTTATCACCGACGACTCGGCTGAGCGGCGCCTGTATGACAGCGTGCTGGATCATGTTTCAAAACCACTCATGCAGGGCATACGAGACCAGGTAACGTTCGCCAGTACTCGTACGCAGTACCCTGACGGCGTGGTCTCGAACATTGAATTCACAGGCCAGGATCAGGCACGTCCGGTGTGGCGGTATCCAAACCTTGGGCCACACGTAGTGTTCATCTCGAACGTCATTCGCCGCACGATCACTGAACAAATGCGTGAAGAGTCGCGGTATTTACGTAGCCACATAAGGGCCAGACAGGCGATCAAGGAGGTCGTTGAAATGCCGGATCAACAGGCTGATCGGCTCCTGCAATCCATGGAGCAAAACGAAGGGAAGCTGAGCAACGTCCTGGCAAAGGAAATGCCTGTGCTGACAAGGCCTGACATTTGGGACGCCATTACCGAAGCTGTGGCTCAGTCGATGGGGGGGGAAGAGCCGATAGACAGTAGCGTGAGTGATCGATACCACCCGAATCAGCCTGTAGGCAGATGATGGACTCAAGCTGGGCTCGCTCAGGCAAAGAAAAAAGCCCCGATTGATTCGGGGCTTTTTTTATAGTCTGCATCATCAAGCGGGCGGCGCAGATTGTTGTATTGGCCGATACCGCTGGGGCGCGCACGTCAGCAGCATTGGACGCCGATTGAGCGGGAGTGGCGCTTGATTAGCGGCTCCACTGCGGATGAAGCAGCGTTTGCGCTGGGCTGCGTAGCAGCCCCAAAAGTCTCACAAACAACGCCTTTTTTGCACTCAAGCGGTAGCAACCTTCCTCGCGATAACACTCATGTCGCAAAAATCCGATTTCGGCGACACGTGTCGCCAACATGTCGTCCGCGGCGACACGTTCCCATAACGTGTCGCAAAAAGTGAAAAATTGCGACACGTTATGGCCTGATGTCTACACTGGCGACATGAGTGAAGGCTATTTCTGCTTAAAAAACATACAAAATGACCAGGATTGCATCCATGACCGAACCGTTACTGCCATGGCAGGCTGACAGGCCATACAACCAACTACCTTTGTTACCGCCAGGAATAGAGATAGAAACACGTGCCGTCCTAAAAAAGTGTATTGAGGCACGCACCGCTTTGGCCGAGTTGAAGCAAGCGGCAGAGTTGATCCCGAATCAGACGGTCCTGATCAATACAATTCCCCTGCTGGAAGCGAAAGACAGCTCGGAAATAGAAAGTATCGTCACCACCACGGATTTGCTGTTTCAGCATGCTCAAGACACTGAAAACCATGCAGACCCGGCGACCAAGGAAGCGTTGCGTTATCGGACAGCGCTGAATCAAGGCTTCCACTCCTTGGCCGAACGACCGCTGTCCACCAATACCGCTGTAGAAATCTGTCGCACCCTGAAGGGGGTGAACCTGGATATCCGCCGGACACCAGGCACCCAACTCGCGAATGACCGCACCGGTGAAGTTATCTACACCCCGCCCGAAGGGGAGGAGCATTTGCGTAACCTTCTGGCCAACTGGGAACGCTTTCTACACAACGAAACCGACCTTGATCCCCTCGTTCGAATGGCGGTCGGGCATTATCAATTCGAGGCTATCCATCCTTTTATCGACGGTAACGGCCGCACCGGACGGGTCATCAATACCTTGTTTTTGATCCAGGAAGGGCTGTTGAACTTGCCTATCCTTTACCTCAGTCGCTACATCATTGCCTACCGAGCCGATTACTACCGGCTCTTGCTGGAGGTCACGACAAAACAGGCTTGGGAACCGTGGTTGTTGTTCATGCTGAGCGCCGTGGAGGAGACCGCTCGGTGGACGACGGCCAAGATTGCGGCCATTAGGGCATTGTCCGAACACACCACACAGTTTGTGCGTGAGCAACTGCCAAAAACCTACACGCGTGAACTGGTCGATGTCATTTTCGAGCAACCTTACTGTCGTATCAGCAACGTCGTCGAGAAGAAAATTGCTCAGCGCCAGGCGGCCTCTCGTCACCTCAAAGAACTGGTGACTATAGGTGTTTTGGAAGAGGTTCAGGTCGGAAAGGAGAAGCTTTTTATCCATCCGAAATTGATGCAATTACTCGTCCGCGACAGCAACGAATTCAGAAATTACGCTGGCTAGAGTGAGCGGAAACTAAAAGCCCCGATTGATTCGGGGCCAAGCGTTGGCAATGCGCTAGATGATGTGCGTAGAAGTTTTCCTGGTAAGGCGTTTGATGTGGATAAGGCAAAATTTACAGTTCAAGGAGCTGCAGATAAAACTTTCTTTGAGGCAAAATCAAGTGGGCAGTTTTCAATTTCAGGTCCGAAAGAGGAGGTGGTGTATGCAATAATAAAAGAATTTATTGGGGGCGGAGGTTGATATGCTGTTAACCTCAAAATGAATTTTTCTCACAGGATTGTTCGAGTAAACAGGATTGCGACTTATCTTTTATCGCCTTCTATAATGCTGAAGGCGTGAAGGTGGTGTTGACATAAAATATTATATGGTGGCTCTTGGGAGTTGTTTTTTTTTGCTCTCAATGCAAGCCGAACAACGGACGTTTTTTCATTGTTTTGTATTCCGATTGTGCAATTTTAGATTTAACTAGCTTCAATCAACGCTCGTTCTTCCAGCCAAGTCTCCTGAACAAACTGGTCAGTAATCGCGTATATCCCATGCCCGCGTCGCATGATGATGTTCTCGGCAACCAGCGCAATCACCACCGGCTGAATCTCTTCGACTCGCACCTCACGGCCCACAGTCTTCGAATACTCAGCCGCAGCATCGATGGAAAAAATCCCCCGAGCATCGCCTTCCGTAGACGCGATTTTGTTGAAAATAGCCTGAGCCAGGCTGCCTAACAGCTCCACTTTTTCTAGTTCGATGCTGGCCGCTGCCGAGCGCAAAGTGCTGGCAATAACAGGCAGGAACAGATCGGGATCACCTTCTTGCTGCATGAGTTGTCGCAACGCTTTGAGCATTTCCTCGGGCCGGTTTCCCAAGGTATTGAATGCTTCGATGGCGACTTCGAGTGAAGGTAGCTTTTCTTTCTTCACCGTCGCAGCGAGCCGGTTAAGCAAATATTCAACGTAATCCCCTTTCAGCACCGGATACGCTGTCGATGTCGCCCCAGAAAATGCCTCCTCTTCGCCGTCAGTTCGCTGACTTGCGCCCTGTGCGATCCCGTTCCAATAAACAGAAAGTACCCCGGTGTATCTGGTCGAGGATTGATCGCATCGCGAGCTGCTTTGAGTGCCAGAAGCAGCCGATTACTATCGTCGGATGAAATGGCGTGCTGCACTTCGTCGATGATCAGCACCAAGTCGGTTTTCGCTTGATCGACAACCTCTGTCAGCGCCTGCGCCAGCGTTGGCCCACCTGAGTTCCCAATGCTGTCGAGTTTGAAACCAAATTTGAATCCTTCAGCGCCCACATCAGCACCACTGACACGCTTGAGCACTTCGAGCAAACCGGAGCCTGGTGTTTGGAGCTCCTGCAGGGTTTTACGGATGGCGTCATGCACCAGTGTCGCTGGATTGGCTAGCGTGTCACTCCATAGGTCGACGTAAATGACCAGAGCACCCGCTTCTTCCAGAGCAGGGATGAGATCGCTCCTCAGGAATGTTGTTTTACCGGTCCTGCGCAGGCCGGATAAAAACAGACCTGAGCGCAAACCTTCATCGAGAACGCCCGGATTGAGAAGCTGGTTCGCCATTTCTTCGGCCAATTCAGGGCGCTGAAAAATGCTGCTCATGCAATTACCTCTTTTTATGGATACGCCATAATTATTGGCCAGCCATAATTTAGCATAAAGTCCGGAGTCCGACCTGGAGGCGGGTTGATTGCTGTTTCCGGGTTATTTTGAGCGCAGAAGGGACGCTTTCTGATAGTCGTTTGGGCGATTGATGGTTTTGGATGCAAAATCATTTGTCTACTGTCTGCGCGATAAAACTCATTACACCAAGTAACTAATGATGTTCCCGCCCCCACCTTTATCCCCAACAGCTAACTCCCTACATTGAGCTCCAACGCCTACCCATTCATTCCGAAGGGCAGGTCACTTGGAGATTCCTCATGCCTTTTGTCAGCGTTCGCATCACCCGCGATGGCGTTACCCCAGAGCAGAAAGCTCAGGTGATCGCCGAAATCACTGAAACCCTGGAACGCGTTCTCAAAAAGGATCCGCACCTGACCCACATCGTGATCGAAGAAGTCGATACCGATAACTGGGGCTACGCCGGCATCACCACCACCCAGTACCGCAAGCAACTGGCTGAGGCGGAGGGCAAGTCATGACCGCGTCCGTCTCCATCGATTTTGTCTCCGACGTGGTGTGCCCGTGGTGCGCGTTGGGTGCGACGGCACTGGAGCAGGCGATCAGGAACGTGGCCGGTGAAATCTCGGTCCAGCTGACCTACAAGCCGTTTGAGTTGAACCCGGACATGCCGGCGGCCGGCGAGAAAGCCGTCGAGCACTTGATGCGCAAATATGGACGCACCGCCCAGGACGTCGCCGCTGGCAAAGCGATGCAGATCGCTCGTGGCGAGGCCATCGGTTTCACGTTCGATTTGGAGAAGCGCACCCACTTCTACAACACGTTTGATGCGCACAGATTGCTGTTATGGGCGTTGCAGGAAGGGCGGCAGGTCGACCTGAAGAAGATCCTGCTGCGTGCTTACTTCACCGACGGCCAGAACCCGAGCAATCGCGAAACGCTGGTTCGTCTGGCCACTGAAGCAGGACTGAACGCTGCGGCTGCACAAGAAGTGTTGGCGTCCGGAGCGTATGCGAAAGAAGTGCGTGAGCTTGAAGCGTTCTACCGCCAGCACGGGATCAACTCGGTCCCGGCCATGATCCTCAATGGTCGTCACCTGGTGTCCGGATCGCAGTCGGTCGAGTACTACGAGCAAATGCTGAGACAAATGGCGAAGGCCCCCGCCGAAGCCTGATTACTTACTTTTTAAATCATCTTTTATTAGTCGAGGTTCATCATGAGCAATTCGGAAAAAGTCATCGTAATTACCGGCGCATCCCAAGGCCTCGGCGCAGGCATGGTCAAGGCTTTTCGTGATCTTGATTACAAGGTTGTTGCCACGTCGCGTTCGATCAAGCCGTCTACCGATCCGGACATCCTCACCGTGGCGGGCGACATCGGCGATCCGGAGGTCGCGCAGCATGTCATCCGTGAAACCATCGCACGTTTTGGCCGTATCGATACTTTGGTTAACAACGCCGGGATCTTCATCGCCAAACCGTTCACCGCCTACACCGCTGAAGACTACGCCGCAGTGCTGTCGGTGAACCTGAATGGCTTCTTCTACATCACCCAACTCGCGATCACCGAGATGGAAAAGCAAGGCAAAGGCCACGTCGTCAACATCACCACCAGTCTGGTGGACCACGCGATTGATGGTGTGCCGTCGGTACTGGCTTCGCTGACCAAAGGTGGATTGAACGCGGCGACCAAATCCCTGGCGATTGAGTACGCCAAGCGCGGGATCCGGGTGAATGCGGTTTCCCCAGGCATCATCAAGACGCCGATGCATGGTGAGGAAACGCATGAAGCGCTGGGGAATCTGCACCCGGTTGGACACATGGGGGAGATCAGCGACATTGCGCAGGCGGTTGTTTATCTGGATAACGCCAACTTTGTCACCGGGGAAATCCTGCATGTGGATGGTGGGCAGAGCGCTGGTCACTAAGGCGTGTTTTACACGCCATACACAACAAAGCCCTCGTATTTCTACGAGGGCTTTGTTGTGTATGGCGCCGGCACCAGTTGGAAAACTAAATCCGTGCCCTTTTTTCTACAGACCAAAAAGCTCCATATCTTCCTCGTCGGGGACGTCGTCCGTAACAATCACTCGTGCGTGCGCGCTGTGTTCGTCCTCCATGCGCAACCCGAAGTAGCGAGTATCGTTGGCGTCCCAAAATGCCTCTAACTGCGCCATGGAGGCATGCTCAAGCAGCACCTCGGCGCTGTGCTCCAGGATGATCGAGTAATGTCGTTCGGTGTTCATTACAAAAGGGGCTCGCAACGGCGGAGTGAAGTGGCAGATTGTGCATAAGCACTGCTGCCATTATGCCGCCTCGTTGATTTGCGACAGTGACCGCTTATCGTTTCGGTGAGGTTTGTAGATGCGCGGTGCCGGAGTTGGATGAATCGATACGCACTCATGATGACTCTCGGCGGGAGGGGCGCAAGTGACCGAAATAGGCGGGCGAACACGAATCGGGGAACATTCAGGAGCGAAAGCCCCATAAACGAAAAAGGCCCACCGCAAGGTGAGCCTTTTTCGTTGTTCTATATGGTGCCGGCACCAGGAGTCGAACCCGGGAACTACTGATTACAAGCGGCTTGTCTCGGCGTTTTTCCATGGTTCATCAAGTAACGAAATCGAGACAAATCGTTCATATACAAGGTATTAGTCTTGTTTCGTTGTTTCGTCTTGTTGCACGTTGTAGTCTAAAGTCACCCAAGAAGCTGTGACCAAAGCTGTGACCAAAGATGAGGCGACCAATGGCGAGCAACGCATCGAAGACTGTGAATGATCAGAAGGTGAAGGGCATGACTCCCGGCTGCTCACCTCTGGTCGAAAGCCTGCCAGGACGTGGCACGGGGGCACTGGTGTTCAAGCGGGCGAACGAGGGCTCGCCCGTTTGCTACTACCGCTATCACCTGGCTGGCAAGCAAGTGCTGATCAAGCTAGGCGTGTATCGGCGCAACGCTCGTGAAGTCGGCCTTACCCTGCCGGAACTGCGCGACCAAGCCGCCGCAATGGCGCAGATAGCTAAAGCGCACGGCGACGTGAAGGCGTACCTGGCAAAACAGGAAGCCGACGCCGAAGCGGCACGTACCGAAAACGAGCGCGCTGTCGAAGCTGCACGCCTGAAAGCGGAGGGGGAAGCCCGAGAGCGCCAGCACCTCGCCGAAATCGAAGCGTCATGCGGCACCTTCGGAGAGCTGTTTCTCGACTACATCGACTCACGCAGGGGGAGAGCCACTGCCGGCGTCATCAAGGAACTGGAGCGGTTGTATCAGACCAATATGTTGGCCCCTCACCCCAGCATCATGGCGATGAAGGCGCGCGACATTCGCCCCGACCACATTCTCGCCATTCTCAATCCGATCTGGGATCGCGGTGCAAAAGTACAGGCCGAACGGATGCGTTCATTCCTGTCAGCGGCATTCAATCATGGCCTGCGCGCCGAGAATGCGGTCGGCAGGTCGAGCGCCAAGAGCTACAACCTAGTGAGCAACCCGGCCACCGTAGTTGTAGTCGAGAAGGTATCGGCACCCGCTACCCGGGCGCTTTCGGATGCGGAGCTGAGCAAGTTCTGGGGAACAGTCGAAACCACCGAAGGCATCGGGCCGGTCATGGCTTTGCTGTTTAAGTTCGTCATTGCCACAGGCGGGCAGCGCATTCTCAACATCTGCCAGACCACCTGGGATGACTACGATCTGGAAGCCGGTACCGTGCGCTTGGTCCATCGCAAGGGTCGCGGAGGTCAAACGATGAGCAGGCCGCATTTAGTCCCGTTGACAGAGCGAGCGGTCGCCATTTTGGAACGTGTGAAGGAGATCAATGGCTGTCACCCCTGGCCGTGGACCACCACTGGAAAGCAGCACATCGTCGTCAGCAGCCCGCGCCATGCCCTTGCCGACTGGTTGAAGTCAGAGCACGCGGTTATTGAGGGGAAGCAGACCCCCAGCTTCTCGCCGCGCGACTTGCGCCGAACCTGCACCCAACTGATGCAGCGATACGGCATCAGCGATCAACTGTCCGACCTGCTGCAAGCGCACGGCCAGACTGGTGTGGCGAATCTGCACTACAGAAATAACCCCGAGGCGGCGTTACCGGAGAAGCAACGCGCGATTGAACTGTTCGAGCACGCGCTCGCCAAGGTGTTGGGGAAAAAGCAGACCGCCAAAGTGGTGATGCTGTCGAAGAGGAGGTCGTGAAATTGTAAAAAAACAAAAAATAATTTCTAGTGCATTTGAAACAATATGGCGCTGTATGGTCACGTATGGTGCGTAGAGACAACGTTACAAATGAGTATCGTTCGTTAATGTGCAGTTGAACTGTCTGCACGCCCCGCTACTATGCGGTTACTGGCTAGACGTACAGACCCAGGTGAAACGCCCTGCAGGCTGGGGTTGGGGATTGCTGGGAACGTAGTCGCCGCTGGAATGCAGACAAAGAAAAGCCCCCGGCACGCGAATGCCGAGGGCTGATCTGGGGGGAACGCGCGAACGTTCCTGTGCATACCGGCAAAGCCAGTACACACCCCATGGGGAGAAGCTTTTGACTGCGCTTCACTATCTACAAGCAATGCTTGTAGACGCTGGGAGTTTAAGCCACCTGGATTTTGCGTCAATGCAAATTCGTATCACCCGACCGATGTCGATCCTATGACCCGTCGTGCGGTACTAGTGGCTTTCTACCCCATCCCTGAGGGGCATCCAATTCAGTTCGAAATGGAAGCTCAATATGCATCAACACAACACTAGCGCTACTCCTGCCAATACAACACCTAATCTGCCAATTCCCGGCACCTACGGCACCTCTGCACAACTCTGCACTCTCTATCAAGTCAGCCGCACGACCTGGTGGCGCTGGTCGCAAATGCCGGGTTTTCCGCGTGCCGTTCGCTTCGGTCGCTCTGTTCGCTGGCCCGTCGAGGCCGTCGAAGCCTTCCTGACTCCGCAGGAGGCTTAACCCATGCGTACCCACCAACCCGCGAACCAACGCGGGCCGGCAGCGTTCGGCCTGAAGAAAGGCGCCGCCGACCTGAACCGCATTGAGTACACCCTCGGCATCCTGCTGCCGCTGCCCACGCATGATGCGGCTGAGGTGTTGCAGTGATGCCCGCCGACAAGCTGTTGCCGCGCCTCGACAAAGTTCGCCAAGTGAAACCGGGCAAGTGGATAGCCCGCTGCCCAGCACATGACGACAAGACTCCCAGCGCGCATATCACAGAGGCCGAGGACGGCAAGCTGTTGGTGAAGTGCTGGGCCGGCTGTTCGGTAGTCAAGATCGTTACTGCCGTCGGGCTGGAGTTGCGCGATCTGTTCCCTGATAGCGGTAGCAAGCCACGCCGGCCAGGCCCGACCCGTGCCGCCGTCGAGCGTGAGCGCATGGTCTACCACATCGGCAAATCCCTAATTGCTCAGGGCGCGGAACTGGATGAAGAGGATCGCCGTCGCTTCGAGCTGGCGCGTGATCGCTTGGCTAGCATGGAGTTGAAAGCATGAGTGCGAAAACAAAAGATCCCTACCGAGACCAGTGGGCGGAGCTAACACAGTGCCAGCAGCAGACCAGCACCCCCGACTTCCGTTTTGTAGCGGCCTGCAATATGCCAATCAAACCTGTTGCCTGGTTGGTTGACAATTATATCGAGGAAGACGCACTGACGGTGATGTACGGCCCGCCCGGCAAGGGGAAATCGTTCGTAGCCCTGGACTTGGCATGCTGTATTGCCAGCGGCATCCCGTTCCACGGCCATGACGTGAAACCGGGAGTTGTGATTTACGTCGCCGGCGAAGGTCATAACGGCATTGCCCGCCGACTGCACGCCTGGGCACAGCACAACCAAACTGCCGTGCCGGAACTGCTGTTTGTATCAGAAGCCCCCACGGATCTATCCAGCGCTACAAATGCTGCAAAAGTGGCAGAAGCGGTTAAGCAGATTGCAGAAGCTACTGGCGAAGCCCCGGTGCTGGTTGTGATCGACACCATGGCCCGTAACTTCGGAGGTGACGAAAACAGCGCAACGGATGTGGGGAAGTTCATCCGCAATGTTGACGCGCTGCGTCGGCCCTGGAAGGCCACCGTCTTGATCGTCCACCACAGCGGCAAGGATGGCGAGCGAGGCGCACGCGGATCGTCGGCGCTGAAAGGTGCCGCGGACGCCGAATACGAAGTGAGCCGCAGCGGTGAAGACAAGTTGGTCCGGCTGATCCCGCGCAAGATGAAGGATGCTGAAGAACCGTCATCGCTTGCCTTCGAAATGGTCGGTGTACCAGTACGCGACGACAGCGGCAGCCTGGTCGGCGGTGCCGCGCTGCGTTTGACTGAGTACACCGCACCAGCAGCAACAGTGTTGGCAAATCTGGGTAAACACCAAAAGGCTGCGCTGGAAACGCTAGAGCAGATGCACGCGGAGATTGCCGAACACCTGAATAGCCAGGGCCGGGAAGATCACCCGGTATACATCCCAATTGACGCATGGAAAGCGAAGTGTGTCGAAGCCAAGATTCCTCGCCAGCGTTTTTACGACGTCAAGAACACCCTGACTGATCGTCAGCAAATCCGAATCGACGGTCCATATGTATTTCTTGTCCGTCCTGTCCTACCGCTCTTAGGGGAACCGGACCGGACGGACAGTCGAATGATCGTTAATACCGAACAGACCGGACGGGAACCGGACGAAAATCGGACACAGAGCGGACAGCATGCCCAGTCACCTGCAGTCGACTTTGAGGATATTTGACCGTGGCCGCCCTGGACTACCTGCACCGGGCCGGCCTCACTGCCGAGCTCAACGGAAATAAACTGCGGCTGCGCCCCGCTGACCGCATCACAGATGCCGACCGACTCTATGTGCGCAACCACCGTGTCGAGCTCATGGCCGAACTGAATGCGGCCAATGATCCGACGTGTTGCTGGCTGCACATGCTGGTGTTGGCCGACGGGCAGGTGGTGCAAGCATGCGGCGATATCGACACTGCTATCGCAAAACAGAAGGCTCATCAGCAGCACGGCGATGCCGTGTTGGCGGTAGTGGCAGCGCCAAACTTCAAACGTCCACTCTCCGAAACGGAGATCGTCAAGGCCCTAATCGGCACGCTCGCCGCGCCAGTGCCAACACCTGCTCTGTCGAGCCTCTGGCTACCTCGTGTCGCGCGCCTACTCGGCACCCGTCCTGCCGTACTGCTGGAAGAGGGGCATTTGGAGCCGCACGACCTTCTCGAGCTGGCCGGTACGGACGCGGCATTGGTGGCCGACACGATCCGCGCCAGCCAGACATGGATCAACCGGCCGCAGCGAGTTGAGCAACCGGCCGAGGACCACGCCGCGGAGCAGCTTGAGCCGCAGCACACCGTCCACACCGCCGCTACGGCGTCACGGGCATGGCGAGAGGCAGATGCGGCATACACCAACCACCTGATGAGCTGCCGCGCTTGCCATGCGGCAACCGGCCGTTACTGCGCGGCTGGCGCTGATCTGCGCCAGCGTTACATCAACACCCCGATGGAGACGAGCGAATGAGCGACGCCCCGACAGTGAAGTTATAACCCCCCAGCGCATCGGCGCAAGCATTGGGATGCTTGCGCCAGTGCGCCAAACATGAACGGCGCGGCGCCGAACACCATTGGCGCATCGGCGCAATGTAAAGCCCACCCCAAGTGCCGCCCAATCTTCGAATTATGCGGCCGTGGGAGTATGTAATTAGTTGAGACCGAGGAGTAAGCGATGAGCAAGAACCGCCTGTTCAAGAATCAGCCGAAAATCCGCCTGATCGTGTCCGTTGAAACTGAAACCGTGGCCGAGATTGATCGGCTGATCCGTTATCCCAGCGCCAACCGTTCAGAGTTCGTGCGTCTGGCTATCGAAGAGAAGCTGGAGCGTGACGTGGTTCTGTTCCAGAACCGTGTTTCATCAGTTCCCTAAGCGTACTGAAACAGGTGGATTTTCGTCGTCCCTAAAGCGTGCGAATTTTGATGATTTTCAGAGCTGTACGCGCACGCGCGCGTGCGCGCGTATATAAAGCAGAACACTCATAAAATTCGTCGTTTTATGGACGTTGGATGGTGGTTTCTTGTCGATTTCCACCGATTGAGATAGTCAGCAATCGGCCGATTGTGTTGAAAAAGTCGGCCATGGTTTGCGCATCAGAAAAGCACGCGTCTGAGATTGGAGTATTTACTTTCGGCAGAGGCTTCCGAACTCAGATTTCGCGTAGCGGCGCGCAAAAAAGGCGTTTTCAGCGGTCAGTATGCGGGAAGTCAGGAAGAACCGACTTTTTCAACAGAATCGGCCAGGAGCAGTCATTCGAGATAGGTCCTCTAAGCAGACGCCCCTACCCGCCCCGAGTTAATTGGTACGTATCACTTTGAGTTATCCCGACAAAGTGCAACGAAAAACACATCTCCTAAGCCCTGAAATCAAGGCTCGTCCGTCCCATTTTGTCTTGTTATGTGTTGCACCTGAGGTGCACCTAAAAAACAACACTGCGATGGGGATATGACAACGCCCCCGATAGGGTCGCCCAAAGAGCGAACCACCTAAAATTTCCCAGCGAGACAATAAAAAACATCGCAATCGGGAGCCCACATAAAACTACCCCCCCCAGAGCCGAATACTCCCGTGCTGATCGCTTTCAAAAAAGAAACTGGAGCAGACGTGGTCCCAATCCAGAACCATTGAGCTGTTTCAGCAATCGTCACAAAGCGATTGGTGATTTCTCGCGCACCAAAGGGACGTGAAAATTCATACTTTCTTAACCAGTACGAGCGTGGACCTTCGCCAGGCGGCCAAGTGAACAGGCCAGTCTATTAGCAAAAATTGGCTTGGTACTGACCATCGTTTACACCTGGCTTGACCAATACGGGGCAGTTTGTGCGAAACGTACAACCACGCTCCCCTTAAGCATCCTGTATGACTTCTCGCTTCCTTCGAGGAGAAACTGGACTTGAAGTGGTTCGATTTCAGAACCAATGAAGTGATTCAGCAGTCGCGCCAAAAAGGAAATTGATGACCTCTGAAAGCCTCAGGCAAGAGTTTTGATGATTTTCGGAGCAGTACGCGCGCGGCCCGCGCGTAGATCACCATCTAGTTTGTCCACTGAAAATCCAACCGTGGCCGCCCTATTTGGGTCGAATAAGCACTGCCGATATAACCCTTCGTGAGAGGCAGCAACCAAAAGCAGACAGTCGACGCGGTTCTGGTTTCGCCCGATAGTGAATGCTTGCAGCATGCGACTGCATACCTAAAGCCATTCTGGCTTATTGCTTACACTGTATATCCCCATATGCCCCCCCTCTCATTTTCCGTGAACACCAGGTAGAGCCTGCTGATATCGCCGCGCTTTCTCGATTGCACTGGCATAGTGATATCGGTAACCCTATACGCATGCCGGCATGAATAAGCGATTCGCCGGACTCGATTGAAGATGACGAATCGGGCTTACCAGCCTTGCATTACGTCAAGCTTGTTGTTTGAACGAGTCCACGCGAAGCTCGCGGTACCGGCACCATTCATAAGTTTGGAGAAGAAATGCGTTTATCTGCTCTTGCGCTCGCAGGCGTTGTCACTGTTTCCGTTATTTGTCAGGCCGTTGCCGCTGATATGGAGACCCAAGGCTATTACCAGGTCAACTCAAAGGAAGGTCACATTGAAGTCACCCTTACCGAAGCCGCGGCGAAAGAAAAAGGCCCGTTTATTGGTGACATTCTGATAGTGGATGGTCCGAAGATCACCGCCACTTTCGGTAAAGATTGCGTGCTGAGCTTCCGACCCTCGACACTGGGCGTTCTGACGGTTGAGGACACTACAGCTGGCTCAGGAACCTGCCCACTTTCACCTATACCAAGGGCGCTTCACGTTAAACAGTGACATTGACGAGGAGGCGCGGTTTTCGCGTCCTCAGTTGAAAAGGAGTGTCGATTATGACAACAGAAGACCCAGCTCAGTTGGTAAAACGGTTGGAGCAGTTGTGCCAGCAACTTGAGAATAACTTGGCGGTGAGTGAGGGAGTACCGATGCCGCTTGCAGAAAAAGCGGCTGTATATGTGCTCGGTTACGTCAATGGAATGAAGGCGGCTAAGCCAGATGTCATTCCTGAAACCCTCTACGAGAAGTTGATGAGCTCGATCGGCAAGCAAGCAGGTTTGGATGCGGAGCTTGATTGGTTATTGCTGCCGTAGCAGGCCTTGGCCTAGTAGTCATGGATACTCCCGCCAGGCGCACCACAAGCCCAGCCGGGCGCCCATTTATCCGATGCTCACCACCGGCCCTTGATTGGGCCTTTGCTTCTCCAACTGTGTTGGAGCACTTAAGGACTATCGTGAAAAAGAAGCTTTTGATCACCGTCGGCGCTGGCGCCTCTCTTGATTTCGGACTTCCCTCAGTAGGTGCCGTGGACAAGCTGCTCGATGACCACGCAAAGCAGTTGTTTCCACTTGCCCATAATCCCGAGCGCAACCTCTACAGCCATATCCGCGATGAGCTCAATGCGTATTACGCCAAAAACCCCAAGGAGGGTCTGCGCAAGTGGGCAAACTTCGAGGATGTGATCTATCAGGTGAACGTGCTGGCATCTTTGTTTTCTGACAGTGGGTTTGAGAACGGTGCTAATGCACTCTTGCGCGCGGAGGAGTTACCTGATGTTCTTCTATACGGCCGGGAAGTTTCCGCAGTTAACTCTAGCGTTCTCATCGACCTTGCAGGAAGAATGCAGGACATCATCGTTGAGCACTTCATTGAGGTATGCGCGGCCCTTCCTGACACCCAGCGGGAGAATATCGCTCATCTCAAATCAATGCTCGATGCCCTAAGCGCCGAGTTCGACATTGGTGTCGTGACTCTGAACTACGACAACGTTTTCAGCTTGGCGCGCCCAGACTTGTACACCGGATTCAACGACGTGACGGGCGCATTTGAGCCCCTTGCTGTGCTCAATCGTACCGAGTGGAATTTTCTGTATCACGCCCACGGCTCTATCCATTACGCGATGGATATGACTCCGTCCGACATGCACCGCATCGAATGGCGCAAAACGCCCCAGAAAGGGCACGCCAGCCAAGCCAGCGGGCGTAATGGGCAGAGCACGACGGAGAGCCTGCGGTTTCCTACATCAGTCATCATTGCCGGATATGGCAAGACTCAACAAATGCTCCGGCAGCCCTTTCGAACCTTCTTCGCCCAGATGAATAAACTGGTTCTGGAGTCCGACGCACTTCTCTTCATCGGTTACGGGTTTGGCGACCTGCACCTCAATGCGACGTTCTCTGAGGCGACCGACAGGCGTCGACCAGCTGCGGTGATCACATGGGGGGACGCAAAGGACGATCCGTTTCAGTTCCGCGCGGATGCTTGGTCTACGAACCTTCAAGCTACAGTGCCGACGCGTACAAGATCAATGAGCGGTCCGGGGTCTACATCGCCATGGAGTATTGGCAAACTGAAAACAGCTGCTGAGTTTGAGGTCTCAAACGACGAAGACTTCAAGCTTGCGATTTGGTATGACGGCCTGATGTCCAAGAATCTGGATGTTACGAAACTCATTTCGCACCTTCGCCTTTCTCCGCTGGAGACGTCTCCAGCCTAAGGGTACAGCCCTTCATGACGGACAGAAATCGGCCATAAAGCAGCCGGCACTCTGTCTTGGCTTTCTGGCATCAACTCTAGGCATAAGCACGTGTGACTATTGCCCTATCGCGGCGACTCCAAAGGAGCACGAAATGGTAGATGTATTCCATGACCATGAAGAAGATTCGGCGAAACCGGGAGGGCAATAATGGAGCAGCAAAACGACGAACTGCAGATCTGTCACCAGTGTGTGGGTGAGCAGTTTCTTTCCCGCGAGATCAAGACTACTGGCAAAGCGGCCAAGTGCAACTACTGCGAATCCGAAAGCTTTTGCTGGACCATTGAGGCTCTTGCCGATCGGATCGAGCAAGCATTCGCGGAGCACTTCATTCGCACATCTCCTGAACCGGATAATTGGGAGCAGAGCCTTCTAGAAAACTGGGCGCCAGATTACACATGGGAGCGACATGGGGAACCTGTCCTTTGGGTTATCGGCAATACGGCCGAGATACCTGACCAGGCAGGCGAGGACGTGCTAGACATGCTCAGTCGTCGGCACGATGATTTTGAAATGAAGACAATGGGAGAAGAATCGGAATTTGCTCCCACTTCTCACTACGAGCCGAAGGATCTGAACGCCTACGTCTGGCAACAAGAATGGCGGAACTTTGAAAGGACATTGCGAACCGAAGCCCGATACTTCGGGCGAGCAGCTACAGCTCATCTTGCAGCGGTTTTCGGGGGGATAGATCGGCTCTCTACTTCGGACGGCAAATCTCTGGTAGTGAGTGCGGGGCCCGGCACTTCGATCGAGGCGCTATTCAGGGCAAGGGTTTTCCAGGCAGACAAGCCCCTGAAAGAAGCACTTTGTCGACCAGATCAACACCTTAGCTCACCTCCTGCGCGGATGGCGTCAGCAGGTCGAATGAATGCTCGCGGCATATCGGTATTCTATGGAGCTACTGCCAAAGTCGTTGCACTCGCAGAGGTCAGGCCCCCGGTCGGCAGCTACGTCGTGCTAGCTAGCTTCAAGGTCATCCGACCTCTCCGTCTCTTAAATTTATCTGCCCTTGAAAATACACATGATGATGGCAGCCTCTTCGATCCAGCATTACTCCCGCGGCTTGAGCGAGTAGCCTTCCTACGCACTCTTGGAAGAAAAATGACCCGCCCAGTGATGCCCGATGATCAGGAGTTTGACTACTTGGCGACCCAGGCAGTCGCTGATTTTCTGGCAACTGAAAATGCCCCTCTCCTGGACGGCATCATCTTCGAGTCAACGCAATCAGATGAGGGAGCAAACATCGTACTGTTCCATAGCGCATCTCGTGTGGCGATCATGGACCTGCCAGAAGGCACAGATATTAGTGCCAGTACGGTCAGTCATGACGAAGATGGGGCCTACCCAGACTATTGGGTCAGGGAAGAGGTCCCTCCAGCGAAAGAGGAAGAACCCGCTCCCAAGCCAGGTATTTGGCCTCTGATTGGCATGCTTGCAGATCCCCAGGTGGATCATGATGCACGACAGGAAACGCTTGATATCTTGCCGGACACAATTGAGGTGCATCACATCAAAAAGGTGAGGGTTGAGAGTGACGCTTACACTGTGGTGCGCCACCGCTACCAAAAGCGAGAAAACGCGCACTTTTAGAGAACATGCCGGCGCTGATTGAGCATCCACTCGGTTAGCTATGGGTCGGTTGTATCCCTTGGTGACAGGCAGAGATCGGCCAGAAGCGGACGCTTGAGATCCGAAAATGCTCGACCAGAAGCGAATACTCACTCGCGGTGTCCCTTAGAAGTCCGCCCATCGTTTGTGCGACGGCCAGGCAAGGCTGTTCAACGACTCGTAACTGGAGGTAATGTCGATGTTCATGGCCTACGCGCCCACTCGTCACATCTCTTTCAAATTACGGGTGTTCATCGACTGAATCGTCGAGTTGATGACAGAGGGGGCATCGACGATGCCCCCCCGATCCGCGCTACGCTTTCGGCTGGCAGATGTAGTTGCCGCTTCGCAGGAAGGTTTCATGCTTGTTCGGCGAGTAGACGCTCAAGGTGCCCTGCTCGTTGGCCGCGAAGTGCTTCCAATTGCCTTCTTCGAGTACCAGTTCCGCAAAGTTTTCTCCTGTCTGGCTCACGTAGAGCGCCTCTCGCCCCCAGCGTGTCGTAAACAGACTGACATCTCGCAGATGGGCGCTGGCATTGATGCGAATGTCTTTGGATTGAAGCTTCCACTCATAGCCTTTGTCGGACGTCATGACACGATCCGAGTAGAAACACATCACAGTCTGTCCCATACGCGTGATGAGCGGTGCATCGTAGCTGTCGTCTTCGCTCGCCCAGGTGCAGGTTCGCCAGCCTTTACCGGCAACGTAATAGCTGACGAACGAGGCCGCGTTGTTCTTCTTCTTCAGTGACTTGAATACCCAGTTGTACTTGCAGAATGCAAGTAAGCTGCTTCCATCGGGCAGCGGCTGGATGCTTTCTACTTCGATTCCCTCCGAGAAGTTCGGTGCGTCTTCCCAGCGCAGCCATGGGCCGTCGAGGTCGGCGGTGCAGAAGATGGCGACCTCGTCGTAGCTGCCGGTCTTTGTAGAGTCGAAAATCAGCCCTTTTTCGACGTAGGAGTACTCCTTGCGCTCCTTGAATCTCCATAGCCACAGGCCGTTGAACCGGATGACCTCTTCAGTTCGGGTGAACTCCCAGCCCTGCGCATCCGGGAAACGGCTCTGTTTCCAGTTCTGCGCATCGCGGGAGTAATAGAACCCGTCGTTGTAACCCGCTATGGCAATCCATATTCCACCCACGAAATACAGCTGGGAGATGGCGGGTGCGTTGTCGGTGGCGCTGAGACGCACGTTCTGCCAGTGCTCTCGATCCAGGCTGCGATACACCCGGTTGTCGTGGTCGACGATCAACCACGTGATGCCATCGGTCTTGATGTACTGGATTTTCTCGGGGTCGCAGGGAGGGTGCTGTACCTGACCCCACTCGATGCTGAACAAATGATCCCGGTCATCTTTTTCGATGACGACCGACTGTTTGGCCAGCTTTTCCTGCTGTTCCTGATGAAGTCGCTCGGCACGCTGCTTTGCTTTGCGCTCAACCACGGAGTCGTCGAATCGACCTTCCATGAATTGCGCGAGCTGTTCGGCTACGTCCGCACAGGCATTTGAAAAGGCACTGAGTGTGTCGTCGAGCTGGCGTTCGAAGTGATTGAACTGGTCGTACCAGTCTCCGTTAGCTGCGGAGTTGTCCAGCTCGAAATCGGCATAGCCGGATTCGTCCTTGAAGGAGATCGTGGGCAGGCCCCAGCGCGCCAGCATGCGATTACCCTGGTTCAGCGTGCTGGAATGTCCGGAGATGAACTCGCTGATTTTCTTGCGCATCTCGTTCAGCGAGGACAGGCAGGAACCACGGCCAAGAGTGTAAGCCGTTCCCTCCACTTTGCTGCTGACCTTGCTCAGGAACGAGTCGTCCCATGCTTCCATGAAGAACGAATAATCAGAGGCTTTCAGGGTCGCTTTCGTCAGATCGAACGAAAGACTGCTGGCCTCATGACCGACCGTGCGCAGTCTGGCGCGAGCCTCGGTGAAGGTCTGCTCAAAACGCAGCTCGCGGTAGCGAACGATGTTTTTCCAGCCGCTGGTCTGCTGCTGCAACTTCTCGGCAGCCGCAAGCACGTGCTCTTCATCCTGTTCGGTACTGATCACCAGCCCACGGGCGAAGTTTTCCTTGAACTGTGCGGGCTTGAGCGCGTTCAGGATACGCAGCACATGAGGACCTTCGATCTGTTTCTGGCACAGCGTCAGCAGGTAGAACGCATCGAGCAGCCAGGTGTAGGTCCTGTCGTCGCCTTTGAGCAGATCCTGCAGGATCGGCAAGTAGTCCTGAACCTTGCGGGGGTTGTCCGCCAGTACTGCGATTTCAATTGGCGCCTGCGGGCACCCGGCCTTGTGCGCCAGCAACTCGAGAAACTCCCGGCCCTGTCTGTTCAATGACGCCGAGTTCTCGATGCACAGAGCGAACAGCAACAGGTAGTTGTGTCGGGCGTCAAGATCGTCAGTGGTGTCGAAGAAGGTGTGGGAGTGGATGTCCGGCAACGACGACACCAGTGCAACCGGCTCGGCTTGGGCATCTTCGGCGGGTTCGTCGGGCAAGGCGTTAAGACCGTGCTGATCCTTGTAAACCTCCAGAGTCAGCAGGCTGCCGCCGATGATTTCCTCTATCAGGTCGCGCATCCGGTACTGGGTATAAAGGCCGGAAAACGCCTTGCCAAAGAATCTGGAAATGATTCGCTCGCGCTTCTCGTCGCTGTCACAGACCTCGCCGTCCGAGATCATGTCGATGATGCGGTCGTACTCGTCGGAGAGGTAATACAGCGAGTTGAACGCCAAACCCGAGATGTTTTTCTGGACGAAGTACGAATCGACGACGTGCTCTTCGAACGATAGCTCGATGACCGAGCGGTAGCGTTCGATGCTGGTGGTTTCGATCTGATCGATCAGGTCGATGATGAAACTCAACAGCTGGACTTCTTCGTCACAGTCCACGTCCAGCTTTTCCAGCGTGACGATCAGGTGGTTGATGTCTTGCGTGGTCAGCATGACGCCGGGGTGGCTGCGCATGAAGTCATACGCCAGGTTGAGCACCAGCAGCCCCTTGGGCATCGATTTGTAGCGACGTTTGTTCGCTTCGATGTTCAGCGACCATTGGTGAAAATTGGTGTTGTTCTCAACCCGGATCAGGCGGCGATTGATCTTGTCGACCGCCACCAAGACGAAATTACGGGTTTCGATGATGTATTCGTTCATCGTGCCCAGGTTGTTGCGGATCACCGCAATACTCTGGGCGTTGATCAGGTTCTGCTGCTGCAGTTGCTTGAGGTAGTGCCATGCGAATTTCTGCATGTGCAGCGCGTCAACCTGGTTCTGCAACTGGTTCTGGCGATTCTTGCCGCTGAATGCACCGGCAAACCGCTTGAAGAATCCGCTCTCGGCTTGTTGTTTCAGGCGTTCCTCGCTGCACGTGACCAGCCGTGAAGCATCCACTGCCAGTTGCTGGGTCAGCGCTGCGTTGTTCTGGTGCTGGGCAACGAGTGCCTCAACCGCTTCCTGCTCCGAGGCGTTCAGCGGTTGATTGAAGATTTCCTGGGGTGCTGCTTCGACCGTTTCGCTCATTGAAAATATGCCTTAAAGATTATCGATCAGGTTCTTCAACTGTGTGCTTTGGGCTGCCATGGTCTTGACCTGGCCAGCAAAGTGGCGCTCGGACAAGTAGAGGCCCTTGTGAAATTCGGCATAGAACGACTGCGACATCTGCAGGTATTCCAGCGAGTCATGCATGATCATTGCGTTACCCACCACGTGTTCGGTGGCGGTCAGCGTCAACCGGAAACTTTTCTCGATTTGGTTGTCGATAGCGATGCTCATGGCCATCGTGGTGATCAGGCCGCCGATAATGCCGCCCACCAGCGCACCGATCGGTCCACCGAGAGCGCCCACTGCAGCGCCCACCGAGCTGCCGACGACAGCTGCACCAGTCTGCAGTAAATTGTGGCCCGTTCGGGTTTCCAGCTCTTCGCTTGTGATCTTGCCCGCGGCAAACAGCACCACGTTCTGCACCACGTCCACGGCACATACCGCAGCAGCAGCCACACCATTGTTGGCGAAGGTGCGCTTGAACGCCGAGCCCGCGAATAGGGCAGGCAAGTTGCGTGCTGTGATGCTGACCGTCGCAGTCGCGATGCCTGCCTTCAGCGCGCTGTCACCGGCGGCGATTGCGGTGTTTTGGAGAATCTGGAAAGTCGCTTGCTCCACCGTGATTTCGCCGTCGCGGACTTGTTTGATCGACTGGAAAGTATTGATACTGCCCGCGATCACCGTAGTGATGACAGCTGCCGAACCTGCCGCGTGAAGGCTTTGTTGAACGGTGGCCTTGTTCAGGTAACCGTTCTGCATCTTTTCATGCAATTGCTTGCCTGCCTCGGTGCCGCTGCCCAGATGCTCGGCGTCCCGTTTGCCCAGAGGCGTTGACTGAACGCCCTCGACATCGAGGTTGCCCGTCGTCTTCTCCCGAACCTTTTCGGCGGCATTGGCCACTTCCGGCCGCGTTTGCTGGTTTCTCTGCATGTCTCGTTTGGCCGCTTCCTTGATCTGTTCGATCTGATCTGCAGGCCCGATGAATGCATCACTGTCCTGATACTGATGAATGCCGTCTTTGGTGGATCTGAATGCCTTCTGCGTGGCATCGCCATTCTTGAAATATTTCAATTGCGCTCCGAGCAGTTGCTCGTCGCCCTTCATGACCACGATATCGTGGGTGGTGTGATTCTTCGCTAACGGGGTGTTGGTGAAGTTGTCAGTGAAGGCGCGGACTTCCTTGTCCTTGAGGATCGCGTCCAGGTTGAATGATTCGGCGTGCCATGTCTCTGCGGCGAACCCACCTTTGATCGCGCTGTTTTGCGCGGTTCCGGCAATCTTGTCGATGATGGCGTTTGCGTGATTGATTTCGCCCAGCATGTGGCCAATCTTTTCCGACGCCTGGGTGGGCCAGATCGGGCAGAGGCTGACTGAGCTGTTCAATGCCTTTTTACGTTGGTTGTCCATGGAGCTTCCTTGGCATCATCTAGATACAGAGCGTTGATCGGCGCGCTGTCGGGCATCAGGTGCTTGTTGAGACGGCGTCGCAATAGAGGGTTCGCAAGTTGTTCAGCTTCTGGCTGATCTCATCGACCCAGACCTGTGGCGCATGGACCCGAATGTTGTCGTTGAGCCCAAAAATCCACCAAAGCGTGTCCCGGTCTAGCGACACTTGAGCGTGCAAGCGTTTCCAGCTGTGGTCAGGGAGGTCGCTGAGGCTCTGCACGCTGCTCAGCGGTGTCTCACTGAGCAGGGCGGCGATCTGCGGGTGAACGTCGGCGACCAGTTCGACCTGCGCATCGGCTTGTCGATGGTTGAAAATCCCTGTGTCGATGTAGTCGTCGACGTCGAACGTGGCGTGCAGCTCCGCCACTTCATCCAGCACCCTGACCTCGCGAATGCGATGCAGGGCGAACTGGCGAAGATCGTCGTAGCCGTCAACCGATGCCACCAAGTAGCTGATGGCGTGTCGCGACACCAGTCCGGCGGGGTGCAGACGGAACTGCTTGAGTTCGCTTTTGCTGCGGCTCTGATACGTCACTTCCAGTTTCCGGCGCTCCAGCAAGCCGGTTGAAACCTCACTCCAAACGTGGGGTGCAATGCTGGCAGGCAGCAAGGTTTTGCCGTTGGGAACCGTTCGGACCCGCTTTGCCCAATCCGCCAGGCCGTTGTTACCCAGATCGCCCAGAAAGTTTCGGGCGCGCCTGAATTGGGGGCCGAGTTGGTCCAGCACCGCTTGCGGGAGCAGGGTGGTCAGATGTCGTTCGGAGAGGTAGAGCGCCAGCGCTGTCGGGGTGTCCATGTCTTCCAGTTTCAGCGGCGCGTCGCGAGTGAAACTCCAGCGAAAGGGAGTTTCACTGTCGTTGCACTGCAGCGAGAAGGGAATGGACAACCGGCTCAGATCGCGCTGAACGGAGCGCAGCGTTACGGAAAAACCCTTGTCCCGGAGCTTTTCCAGCAGTGTCGATGTAGCAATGCGCTGCGGCTCCGTGGGTATCAGACGCAGCAATGCGAACAGCCGCAGCAGCGTATCCTTCGCTTGAGACATGGCAATTACCTTGTAAGCCTATTCAATGGATGGTCGCCATTTTGGCGCCAACTTGGCATCGATGCTACGAGATTGGATGGCTTAGTGCCATCTTTCTGTATTCCATAAAACTAAAGTCTAGACATGTGCAATTGTCTGCGCCTGCTCAACCGGGGGCACGCCGGCTCTGGGCATCGCGTTTGAGATCGCTGTATTCGCGATAGAACGCGTAGCCTTTCTGCAGAACGACAAATAATCCGATCACTGCAAGCAGGTTTTTCATAAGTGGCTCCTTGATTTGCAGTCATTGTCTTCAGTGGGGCGACAAGGTATGTCGCGCTCTATCTTGTTCAGGACCAGAAATTCTTCCAGCCGCGCCTTGAGCACCTCTTTGTGGGTCGCCTCCCGGTATCCGAGCGGCAAGTCATGGCAAGCCGGGCAGCTTATGGGAGGCGGCAAAACGCTCGGTCTTGAATCACAACAAGGCAAGACGGTCGTTTTCCAGAAGCATTCGGGACAGACAAAGGTGAGAGGGAGTGACATGAGCATGGCGACCACGTGCAATCTTCGGTGCTGCAAGATTGCTTTGCGGGAGCGACAGCACATGTCGCTCATCTGCAGGCGCTGAGTAGGAAAGGAGACGGAACGGACTATCTATATTGGGTCGTTCACTGCCGGCCAGGTTTACTAAGGGGGGGCAAATCTGGCGCAGATGGCTGGTCAGGTCGAATGCAAATGGGTGGTCAAGTCAGTGTAATTGCCCAAGCGTCAGCGGATGTGGAGAAGTGGCTCGAGCCAGCGGCGAGATCAGCTAGTCTTCTCGCACCAGTTACTCAAGGACGATACCCATGTCAGATAACTCTGAAGCCAACATAGCCACAGCAGACGCGCTCACACTGCTCCTACACAACCAGCACGCCATATGTGCCGCCATTGAGGAGGTGACCAAGTGGCTTTCTGAGAATGGAGTGGGGAACGTTGCCGCTAACGCAATTGCGGCCATGGAAACGCTGGACCGGAATGCTCAAGACATCACAGGCGCCATCATGCGACTACGGCAGTTATAGGTATGCCTTAGCTGATACGCGCACATTTAAATTTATTTGCCCTTTCCGCTTGATAAGTGACACTCATAGTGCAACAGTATTAGTGGAGCACCCTAACTGATACGGAAGGCATATCATGTTCGTCCGCGCATATCTCCGAGCATCCACCGAAGAACAAGACGCCAGTCGCGCCCAAGCCTCGCTTGACCAGTTCGCCAGCGAACATAACAAGGTCATCGCGAGCGTGTATTTGGAGAATGCCAGCGGCGCCTCCGCAGACCGGCCCGAGTTGCTGCGTCTGCTCAAAGATGCGCGCAAGGGTGACGTGCTGCTGGTGGAGTCGATAGACCGCCTTTCCCGCTTGCCGGTGGAGGACTGGCAGAAGCTCAAGGCCACGATTGATTCCAAGGGCCTGCGCATCGTCGCGCTCGATCTGCCGACCAGTCACCAGGGAATGCAGGACACGAAGGGCGACGAGTTCACCGGGCGGATGCTTGGCGCTATCAACTCGATGCTGGTGGAAATGATGGCCGCCATTGCGCGCAAGGATTACGAGCAACGCCGCGAGCGTCAGGCCCAGGGTATCGAGAAGGCCAAAGCTGCCGGTAAGTATCAGGGCCGGCCGATTGATGAAGATCTGCACAAGCGCGTTACGGAACTGCTCGGTGCAGGCCTTGGCATCCGCGCAACAGCCAGGCACGCCAACTGCTCAACCACCACCGTCCTCAGGATCAGGGACTTGGCCAGCGCCTGAATGCGAATCCACGGTCGATTTCTGCCTGTAGCCGCTGTCAGCTATGGGGCGTTCTCTCGCCCCTCGTAACAGGCAGAAATCGGCCAATCTCTGCCCTTCACGAAGGGCTGCTTTGGGTCCAGGCCGTGTGAAAACGTTTTTGGTCGTCACTGCGAACCCGAATCGATTGAAAAATCGCGTTCCTACGCAAATTTACGGTCCTCTGAACTGCTGACCGTCAATAGATTTCGCGTAGCAACGCAGACTTCAAAACGGCGTATGCGTTTTCACACAGCCTGGGTCGTTTTCTGCCTCTTGCGACTGGCAGAAAACGGCCATTATAGGTGGCGATGCATAACAATTTCAGCAGCGGCTTTTGTCTACCCGCAATACCAAGAAATATGGTAGGTTTAGACCCAAGTTGAATTTCGGACTTTTTATTAACATACGGGCTTATAGTCAGATTGCTGGCGAACACCTTATAAATCCTTTGGCGAGAAGGTCACTCTGCGCTCTTTGTACTTCTGAGCGTATTTCTTAGGGTCGATTTGTAAAACCTCACAAATCACTACCGCTTCTTTCACCGCATTGGTCGTTGATAGATCGAATGCAGTATCTCCGCTCGAATTTATTACGCTTACATCCAAGATTTTTCCGTCAGGTAAAATCTTGACTAACAGTTCTGCCTGCATCCCGTTACGGGCAGAAGGCGGCCTTACCCAGAGTCTACTAACTTTTTCAATAAAGGCAGCGTCCGCGTCATCAGTTGAAATATAATGGCCATCCCGACGAGGCTTGCCTGATAACTCGGACGAGCATCCACCCGCTACAGAAACATCCTTCATTAATTGGCGCTTGTTTTCTATTACATTTTCGGAGCCTGGGTTGACCTTGGTAGTTTGATCACGGGATGCACCAAACACAAAAAACACAACAGCAATAAGTACAACGACAATGCCTGCTATCAGTTCCGGGGTAAATACAACTATTGAAATATTCCTTTCGCCGCAATTCGGGCACTTTAAGGAGCGCTGCTTACCTCGTGGATACCATGTATAAAAACAGTCTTCACATTTATTTTGGGGTCTTTTCGTAGACATTTTTTTGCTTCTACCGTTTTTAATACTTCAGCTGTCTGGGCATCATATGTCTCGTTTACAAACTTCGACATTATAATTCATGGCGCCTGAATGTTGGCTCATCAGGAAGGGACATCGTGCCTTGATCAGGCTACGAAGCCGGACAGCCACTCAGCCTTGAAAATCGAAACGGGATCTAGCGTTTTTACACACTCTGGGCCAAGAGCTGCCTTTCGGCAGCTTCTTTTTTAACAAGGTATGGCTAGGTCAACTACTCGACAAACTTAATAAAGTCGCCGTTGATCGAGTAATCCGCCACTTCGGTCTGAATCACGGTGCCACCAAAGCCATTCTTTCCGCGGAACTTACAATACACACGGATGTAGCTGCCTTTGTCGGTGTAACGTGTTTCGATGTGATCGTAGCTTGAAGGATCGTTCATATTCTTTTTGATCAGTCGCTCAAACTGGCGATGTGCGCCGTCCCAGCTACTGAACTGATCTTCAATTTTCTTCTGGTGATTGGCCTTGGCTTCACTTTCACGTTGGGCTTTTTCAGCCTTGGCCACTCGCGTTTCTTCGGCCTTGGTGAAACGATCCATTGTCTGCTTATACCCTTTGTTCGAGGGATCAAGGCTCGACAACTCGGTATAGATGGCAATGGCCTGCCCGTAATCGGTTGCCCCCAGCGTTTTAGTATTAGCCAGCAGTTCCGAGATACGGTCTTTCCGAGCCTGTTCCTTCTTCTCCTGTTCAACCTGCACCTTCAAGACTTGAAGGCGACTATCGATGGCGGCTAACTCAGGATCTTGCGCAAACTGGGCGTACTGTTGCTGCATCTGATCGGCTTTTGAGACATCCCTGGCGTCGATGGCGGCGGAAAACTCAGCGAGCACTTCATCACGATGTTCTGCGAAGTAGGCTTTAAGGGCGGCAGTTTGCTCCTCTGCTTCGCGTACGCGTTTTTCTTCAGCTATGCGAGCGTTTTCCTGTGCCTGGAGTTTTTGTTCCTCAGCGGCCTCTTGGAGACGCTGCGTCACCTGGTCGTTGAACACATACGTCGAGCCCGCTAACGCGAATAGGACGATCAGAACCCTCAAATGCAGAGAGTCGCCCGACTTCATGTACGCCAGCACTCGGCTGTAGCAGTAGGGGCTGATCAGTGCGGTGGCGGCCAGAAGCATCAAGCCGGCCTTCCAGCCCTCTGTGAGGACGTAGACGCCTAACAGGCCTAGCGCAATGGTCACAACCCACCACAGGTTGTTTACATCGCTATCAGTGATGCCCGTCGATTTGCTCATGCTGTGTTACTCCTTGTTGTCGAGGGTGGCGATACCGCAGTTCAGCTCAAAGCCTTTACCCGTTTTCCAAACCGATTTGGTCAGAAACACGTGATAGCCTTCAAACAGCGCTTCGAACGGTTTGCCTTTCGCGACCTTGTCCTCGAAGTCTGAGGGTTTAGAACCCGTCAGCGCCTTCACCATTTTCCCGCACACCGAAGCCAGCTCTTTGGTGTCTTGAGTGGCTCGGCTTTTTACGTTGACGTTCAACATGATTTTGACCCGCGTAACCTGATCACGGGTGCCTCGGCCATACATGGCGAGGTTGTTCGGAAGGTCTTGGGAACCCAGCATTTTGTAGGGCGTCCCACACGAATAAGTGTCGGTTTCAAGCTCGGTATAGCCGCTGGCGTTGGGCTGGAAGCCGTCTTCATCGATCAACGCATTGCAGGCCTCCAGCGGGGTAAACGCCTCGCCATTGCTCGCATAGGTGTGATCCGACACGGAGAACGTGCCCAGGGTCAGTAGTACCAGTGCAAAGCGGGTGAGCACGACCTTTCCAGGGACAAATCTATACTGCGTTGAAAGGAAGGACACGGCGTCCCCATCGCCCTCAATGACGCGGATGGCCTGCTTGAGGTCATAGGTCTTCGGCATCGTCGGGTTGGCGACAAGCGCACGGACAAAATGCCAGGTAAAGGTCGAAAAACAACGACTAACCGGCAGGTGATCCTTGATGCGCTGGCGCGTGCTCTGATCCAGACGTGGGGTCACAACGTTGGTGATAAAGGTTTCGAGCGTTTGTCTCCAGGCGGAGTCGTCGGTTATTTTGAAGCCCTTGTCCACGACCTGGCTGACGCTCTTTTCCTTCAGCTCTGCGAAGTGCTCGCCGACAGACGCGAACGCGGCTTTGGCGAAGGCGGCGTAATCCTGGTGGCGGACATGCCGGGTATGCAGCGCCCTATAGAAAAAGATGGCAAAAACTGCCCATGCAAGAGTGATACAAACCAACAGCTTCATCATAATTACCCTGCTCCCATCCTTAAGTTAGCCCAGCTATCGCGAGTTAATCGTTGTGTCTTCCAGGTATTTTGACGCTCGACCAGCTGTGGCCAAGGCGATTCTGGGCCCCGCCATGGCCCTTTTCGGCGGTGTTGCGGTACCAAGTCACTGCCAGCTGGTAGCCTTGTGCAATGCCTTGGCCCTTGGTGTAGCTGTCAAGACTGCCAGTGAGTTGTTCTACGCGCACTGAAGGTTATTCGGCCCGGCATTGCACCGGCCGGACGAACCGGCGGATAGCAGAGCTTGCCGCATATCGGAGGAGGAGTTTATAGACGGTAGAACTGCCGACCTTTCATTTAGCGACAGCGCTTTATCACTTCATGACAATCCATGACCTTTGATCTGGGTTTTCCCATAACGTTGACCGTCCGCTTCTACGTTCTTTGGTGGCGAACGCTGCTCGCGATTTCGCCCTCGGAACAGAATTACTTGCGGGCTGCATTCTTGCCTCGCTGAACGACTGCAAAGGGTCATTCTTTGCTGGTCAGGACCACGAAGAGTGCTGGTCAAGTCAAATGCAAATGGCCGATTGCAGTCAATCCGGCGCCATCATCACCGCGAGCGTCATCCTGATGAATTCCTCATTCTTGTCGATGATTTCCAAGGCACCGCGCATTGTCGGCGACACTCTGCCGAACGTGAGGAGTCCTTTTGGCATAAAACAAGCGCGGGAGCCAACCCAGCAGTGAAGCGAGGTGCCGGTCAAAAAGTATCTGCCGCCAGCTCCAATAAACAGAGAAGCTGTGACCAAAGCTGTGACCATATCGGGCATGAAACCCCAGAAACAAAAAAGGCCCACCTTTCGGTGAACCTAAGTTGTTGATCTATATGGTGCCGGCACCAGGAGTCGAACCCGGGACCTACTGATTACAAGTCAGTTGCTCTACCAACTGAGCTATACCGGCGTGTTGGGCGACGATTATAGCGATTGGATTGGTTCTGTAAACCCCTGAATTCAGACTATTTTTGCGCAGGCTTCTGGTCAGGCGCGAAGCAGGGTTTTCTTGAGTTTCTGAATGGCTTGCCAGGTCCGGCTGTTTTGCATTGCGCGCAGCTGTGCTTCGGCCTGTTCAGCGCGTTGCAGGGCGGCGGCCAGCTGTGGCTCGGCATCGCCGACGGGGTGGCTGAAGTTGTGGCCTTTGCAGAACTGAAATTCGTCCAGGTTGCACGGCGGGATGTCGAAGGCGGGTTTGAGGTTCAGGTGTTCTTCGGCGAGGTAGTAGGTATTGATGCCGTCGAACAGGATGGAATGGTAGCCGGCGCCGGTGACGAGGGTTTCCCAGGTCTGGTCGCGCGCCCAAGGAGTCTCTATGAGGATGATCCATGGTCGCCATTGGCTGAAGTCCATACCGCGCAGGACGGTTTCTTCGTGGCCTTCGACGTCGATTTTCAGGAAGTGTATAGGGCGGCCCTGGACGTGTTCTTCGCAGACGGACGTCAGGGTGCGCGATTGCACGGTTTGGCTGCGCACGTCCATGCCGGCGGCTTTGTGCAATTGCGCCATGGCCGGGTCGGCGGTCGAGAGGCCGGTGCCGGCAATGCCGTAGAAGGTCAGGCTATCGGCGCTTTCACCGGCCACGCATTGCAGATTGGTGTCTTTGGGGCGTTGCTGGCACAGGGCTTCATAATAATTGGGCATCGGCTCGACGTTGATGCCGCTCCAGCCGTGGTCGTAGAACGCTTTGGTGACGGAGTCATGGGTGGGATCGTTGGCCCCGACGTCAATATAGAAGCCGTTTTCGACGGTTTTGAGGGCGCGCCAAAGGCGTATGTCTTCGAAATTCTGTGCGTAAGAAATGAACGTCACTGTCGCATCCTGTCGGTCGAATTTTCTTGTTCGTGGCCGCGCTGTCGGCGCCCTTGCGTGTTTGTATAACAAGAGTCGGGAAACGGTGCAATTTTCCCTCTGAGACGTCCGGATTTAGGCGCTTATGTCCTTTGTGTTAAATGCTTATGCACAACGGAGCTGGTGCAATGCCTCGTTCATTACTGTTTTTGTGGGCCCGTTCTCATTTGTTCGCAAATCGCTGTTTTTCCAGTTTTTTTTGCAGGTGTACAAAAATTGAACAGTGTCGTTTCACCCATGAAACAGGCGCGGGCATTGGATCCACGAAAATTCCATCAACAGAGTTATCCACAGGCTGTGGCTTTTATGGACGTTCCGCTAAAAGCAGGAAATTACGGGGCGTGAGCGGGGTTTCGCAGAAGGTGCCGAGGCGAACGGTGTAACCCTGATCTGCAAGGAAAAGTGCCCGGTCGAGTACCAGCCATAGCTCCAACGGGCGTCGGAAAAGTCCGCGTAGTAGCTCCAGATTTCGTACTTGCGCCAATCGTTGCCAACCGGCTGCTTCGAGTGCGGGCCAGTCTTGCAGGCCGACTGTGGATAACTCTTTCAGTGCGGCCAGATGATGGCAGTAATCGGCATAGGATCTTTCCAGCCAGGAACTCGGCAGGGAAGGGCTAGGCAGGTATTCATCAACACCGCGCAGTTGCCGTTGCAGCAGGTCGAAACCCAGGCGCCGGGCCATCGAGGTATCACGCTGACGTCGCACACGGGCACCTGCGGTGACGGTTTCGCTCATGGGAAGCGCGAGGTCGTCGAGGGAAAGTTGTAGGGTAGAGCCTTTGGCGGCCAGGGATATCGGTGAATACTCGGTCAGACCGATGCGGTTGTAGCAGCACGGCGCGATAGCTAGTTGTTTGCAGCCTGCCGCGCTGGCGAGCTGGATCAATCGCACATGCAGATCACCGCAGGCGTGCAGGGCTACAGGGGTGTGATCAGCATTCAATAAACAAGCCGCGCCAGGAGCGAGCACATCTTGCTCAACATGCAGCGCCTGCAGTTGATGACGCTGACTGAGTGCCTGTCCGCTGGCCACCAGCGCCGGGTCGTACTCCAGGCAGGTCAGTTGTTGCCCGGTTTGCAGCAAACGCCGCCCCAAATGGCCCTTGCCCGAACACCAGTCCAGCCAATGCTTCGCCGGTGCAGCAAACGACAGGCGACTGGCAAACGCCTCTATCTGTTGCCACTTGCGCCCCGGCACATCGACATTCAGCCGATGCCCGGCGGCTACCAGCGTATGTGCCGGCAGCTCACCTAACGCGCTTAGCTCAAGCGATAACGCCGCCAATGAAGCAAACGGCTCCGGCGCATTCAGTAAACAAGGTTGGTTATGACTGTTTTCTGCATCTTCCAGCGAGCGCCCGCGTAGCCAAAGCGCCAATTGCGGGTAGGACGCTTCCCAGGGAAGTTGCAGAAGAGTAAACGGACGTGGCTTCCACAGCGCCTGATGCTCAATCAGAAAAGCATCCAGCGCGATGAAACGGGCGAGCAGGTCCTCGCCCGTCAGCACGCTGGAGGCATCAACGTCCTTGGCAGGCATCGACGCGCAGCCAGCGCTCCAGCAGCTTGAAGCCGCGCACCAGCACGTAAGCCATCAGCAGATAGAACATCCCCGCGGCGAAGAAGATCTCCACCGGCAGGTAAGTCCGGGCAATGATGGTGCGGGCCATGCCGGTGAGTTCCAGCAAGGTCACGGTACTGGCCAGGGCGCTGGCCTTGAGCATCAGGATCACTTCGTTGCTGTACGCCGGCAAGCCGATGCGCGCGGCACGCGGCAGCATGATGTAGAAAAGTGCTTTGGCGCGAGACATGCCCAAGGCACGCGCCGCTTCGATTTCACCCGGCGGAATTGCCTGGATCGCGCCGCGCAGGATTTCGGCGATATAGGCCGCCGTGTGCAGGGTCATGGTGGCGGTGGCGCACCAGAACGGATCGCGCAGGTATGGCCACATCGAGCTGGTACGCACTGCATCAAACTGCGCCAGGCCGTAGTAGACCAGGAACAGCTGAACCAGCAACGGCGTGCCACGGAAAAAGAAGATGTAGCCGTAGGGGAAGGCCCGCACGTACCAGAGTCGCGACGAACGCGCGATGCCCAAAGGGATCGCCAACAACAACCCGGCGATTACTGCGATGGCCACCAGCTCCAGGGTCAGTGTTGCGCCTTGGGCCAGCTTCGGTAGCCACTTGATGATGACTTCCCAGTTCATTGGGTGCTCCTCGCGAAGCCGCGAGCGGCACGTCGTTCCATTAAGTGCATGCCGCTCATGGCGAGCACGGTCAGGCCCAGGTACATGAACGCGGCCACCATATAGAAGGTGAACGGTTGCTTGGAGACGGTCACGCCGATTTGCGCGTGGCGCATGATTTCTTCCAGGCCGATGACCGATACCAGCGCGGTGTCTTTCATCAGGATCATGAACAGGTTGCCAAGGCCCGGCAGGGCGATGCGCCACATCTGCGGCATGATCAGTTTGGTGAAGATGCGAAATTTCGACAGGCCCAAGGCCACGCCCGCTTCACGGTGACCTTTGGGGATCGCCAGAATCGCGCCCCGGAACACTTCGGTGGCGTAAGCGCCAAAGCACAGCCCCAGCGCGATCACCCCAGCAGCAAAAGCATTGAGTTCGAGGTCGGGATTGCCGAAAAACTCGCCCAGGGCACGCATCAGGTTGACGGTGCCGAAGTAGATCAGCAGCACCCAGAGCAATTCCGGTATGCCGCGAACCAGTGTCGAATATGTACCGCCAAGCCATTGCAACGGCTTGTACGGGGACGTCTTGGCCAAGGCGCCGAGCAAACCGAGCACCAGCCCGAGACACAAGGCCGAGAGTGCCAGTTTTACAGTCATCAGCGCGCCAGCGGCGAGCGCGGGGCCGAATCCGTAGAGATCGATAGTCATGGGTTTCTTTTCAAATCGCGGCAGGCAATGCCATGGACTGGCGCCGTTAGCGTACGGCGCCGGTCCGGCAGGTCAGAATCAATAGATGCTGAACGGGAAGTACTTGTCGTTGATTTTTTTGTAGGTGCCGTCAGCGACGATTTCTTTCAATGCGATGTTCAGCTTCTCGCGGATTGGATCGTTTTTACGCACGGCAATACCGATCTTGTCGCTTTCTTCCACTGGGTCGCCCTTGAATTCGTACGACTTGCCGGCGTCGCTTTTCAGCCACTCGTAGTTGACGTACTTGTCGGCGAGGATGCCGTCCAGGCGACCGGAAGTCAGGTCCAGATAAGCGTTTTCCTGGGTGTCGTAGAGTTTGACTTCGACGCCGTCCATGTTGTCTTCCATCCAGGTGCCGGCGAGGGTTGCACGTTGTGCGCCGATCACTTTGCCTTGCAGGGAAGCCTTGTCGGTTTTGAAGTCGACGTTTTTCGGTGCTATGAATTGCAGCTTGTTCGAGTAGTACGGGTCGGTGAAGTCCACCGCGCCCTTGCGCTCATCGGTGATCGACATCGAGGAGATCAGGAAGTCGAACTTCTTGGCGTTCAGGGCCGGGATGATGCCGTCCCAATCGGAAGTGACCACGGTGCACTCGACTTTCATCTTCGCGCACAGGGCATCGCCGATTTCTTTGTCGAAGCCGACGACATTGCCACTGGCATCTTTATTGTTGAACGGCGGGTAGGCCGCTTCGATGCCCATCTTCAGGGTTTCGGCCATGGCACCGGCGCTGAACGCCAGGGTGACGGCGGCAGCCAGGAAGACCTTTTTGTAGTTCTGCATGCGGGAAGCTCCGTTAGCGGTTGCTGGACATGAATTGTTTGCAGCGCGCCGAAAGCGGGTTTTCGAACACCTGCTGTGGCGATCCTTGCTCTTCTACCAGGCCCTGGTGGAGGAACACCACCTCGCTGGACACCTGACGGGCAAAGCCCATTTCATGGGTGACCAGCAGCATGGTGCGGCCTTCTTCGGCCAGTGCGCGGATGACATTAAGTACTTCCTGAACCATTTCCGGGTCAAGGGCGGAGGTGGGCTCGTCGAACAGGATCACCTTGGGCTGCATCGCCAGGGTACGGGCGATTGCTGCGCGTTGTTGCTGGCCGCCGGACAGTTGCGCCGGGTACGCGTGACGCTTGTCGGCGATACCGACCTTGGCCAGCAAGGCTTCGGCGACTTCGATGGCTTCGGCTTTGCTTTGACCGAGCACGCGGCGCGGCGCTTCGATGATGTTGTCGAGCACGCTCATGTGCGGCCAGAGATTAAAGTTTTGAAATACAAAACCAATCTCGCTGCGCAGCCGATTGATCTGCTTGCCGTCGGCAGCGACCAGTTCGCCGTTCTTCGCGGCTTTGAGTTTGAGTTCTTCGCCGGCCACCAGGATCTGGCCCTGATGCGGGTTTTCCAGCAGGTTGATGCAACGCAGGAACGTGGATTTGCCGGAACCGGAAGAGCCCAGGATCGAGATCACGTCGCCGTCGCGGGCGGTCAGCGAAATGCCTTTGAGCACTTCAAGCTGTCCGTAGCGTTTGTGCAAATTGCGGATTTCAAGCGCGGGCGCGGCCTCAGCCATGTGCGTTCCTCATAGTGTTTCACTCCTGCTGTTGGCGGCCTTCCTGGCGAGGCGGCCAAGCTAGCATAGCGTTTGAATGGCAGCCAACAGCGCTACGGGCGGTAAACGGAAGTGACGTGGCAGGTTGTCGCATCGCTACAGCAGACTGTCGCGCTGCTATCAACCGAACAGCCGTTTGAACCAGTTGCCCGGCGGGTGTCGCGTAAAAAAAGGCGCGATGTTGCCAGCTTTGGCGGGGTGTTGGAAGCGCTAACCGGCCAAACGTTCCTGATCTGCACATTTATTGTGCGTCGAGCATTTTCCGGGTGTGTTTCCGGTGCGCGCATTCGTTCCCAAAGTGAGTCGCAGGGTAACGCTCTGGCAAAGTGCCATTGATTTCAATGGCTTGCGATGACTGTCCGGTCAGGTCCAGATCGCCGTAATAGAAGGGTTTGAAATATTTTGGCGTAATTATTGCGTACAGAATCCAGAACGCCCTGTTGGTTTCTTTTTACGAGAAAGAAATCAAGACGGGTTGCACGCATTCGCTTTTCCTTACAAAGGTAGTTTCAATGAGCAGCACCCCAAGCTCCAATGGCCTCGAACAGGGGCTCAAACCGCGTCATGTGACCATGCTGTCGATTGCCGGTGTTATCGGCGCCGGCTTGTTCGTTGGCTCCGGTCACGCCATCGCAGCGGCAGGTCCGGCCGTGCTCTTGGCATACGCAGCCGCCGGTATGCTGGTCGTGCTGGTGATGCGCATGCTCGGCGAAATGGCCGTTGCTTCGCCGGACACCGGCTCCTTCTCGACGTACGCCGATCGCGCGATCGGTCACTGGGCCGGTTTCACCATCGGCTGGTTGTACTGGTGGTTCTGGGTTTTGGTTATCCCGCTGGAGGCCAATGCCGCCGCGACTATCCTGCATGCCTGGTTCCCTGGTGTGGACATCTGGGCTTTCGCCCTTGTCATCACGATGCTGCTGACCGTGACCAACCTGTTCAGCGTGAAGAACTACGGTGAATTCGAGTTCTGGTTCGCCCTGCTCAAGGTTGTGGCGATCATTGGTTTCATTATTCTCGGCGTTCTGGCGATCTTCGGCTTCCTGCCGAACAGTCAGGTCAGCGGCGTTTCGCACCTGTTCGACACCCAAGGCTTCCTGCCAAACGGCATGGGCGCGGTATTGGGCGCGATCCTGACCACCATGTTTTCCTTCATGGGCACCGAGATCGTGACCATTGCGGCCGCTGAATCGAAGAACCCTGGCCAGCAAATCTCCAAGGCCACCAACTCGGTGATCTGGCGGATCGGCTTGTTCTACCTGGTTTCGATCTTCATCGTCGTGGCCCTGGTGCCATGGAACGACCCGATTCTGGCCAGCGTCGGTTCGTACCAGACCGTGCTTGATCGCATGGGCATCCCGAACGCCAAGATGATTGTCGACATCGTGGTACTGGTCGCCGTAACCAGCTGCCTGAACTCGGCGCTCTACACGTCGTCACGCATGTTGTTCTCCCTGGGCAAGCGCGGTGATGCGCCAGCCGTTTCCACTCGCACCAACAAAAGTGGCACGCCTTACTGGGCAGTTATGTTGTCCACTGGCGCAGCGTTTCTGGCGACATTCGCCAACTACGTGGCTCCGGCAGCGGTGTTCGAATTCCTGCTGGCCAGCTCCGGCGCCATCGCTCTGCTGGTATACCTGGTCATTGCGATCTCGCAACTGCGCATGCGCAAAAAGCGCATGGCGCGCGGCGAGAAAATCGTCTTCAGCATGTGGCTGTTCCCGGGCCTGACTTACGCGGTGATCGTATTCATCGTCGCGGCCCTGACCATCATGCTGTTCCAGGAAGCGCATCGCGTGGAGATTCTAGCGACGGGCCTGCTGGCCCTGCTGGTGGTAGCGGCAGGCTTGCTGGTAGCTCGCCGTCGTCGTAATGAGAAGATGAGCGCAGTGTTGGCGAGCTGAGGGTTCAGACTCAAGCCAATTGTTGTTGATACGAAAACGGCCGCTGTCAGTGATGACAAGCGGCCGTTTTTGTTTCGTTAGTGGTGTCCGGTTTAAATGGGATGAACCCAGTCTTCTACCCGTAGTCCTGGAACTCGTACGAACTCGCGCACGTTGTTCGTTACAACAATGAGCCCGCGTGAGCGCGCATGTCCGGCAATCATGTGGTCATAGGGGCCAATGGGAGTTCCAGCCTTTGCCAGCTCTGACCGAATCATTCCGGTGTGTGCAGCGGCTTCGTTGTCGAAAGGCAAGACCTCAAGACGTGCGGCGAAGCCCTCGATCACAGCGAGATTTTTTTCTGGAGTCGCAGATTTTTCGGCGCCGTAGATCAACTCCATGAGCGTTACTGCGCTGATGCACAGCTGACCGTCATGAAGGTTGAAGGCCTCTCTTACTATTTGCGGTTTGTTTTTGACGGTGAAGATGCAGATGTTGGTATCGAGCATGAATTTGATCATCAGAACGACTCACGCTCCTGATCAGCAGGCTGGTCGCGATTGGTCATAAAGTCTGTGCTCACACCATCGCCGTCGAACCAGCTGTCCCAGGTTTCGTCTGCCGGGGTAATGATGCGAGCCCTGCCGATGGCGACTACGTTGACTCGTTTCACATCGCTTGGCATTGCCACGGCTTTCGGAAGTCGGACAGCCTGGCTTCGATTACTCATGAAAAGGGTGGTCTGTTCCATTTCTGGCCTCCGGCGTTTCTGCGCGTGTAGTGAGTCCAAAGAATAGATTCGTGGAGGGATATGTCAATGGGATATACATCCTTCACTGACGAGAGGTAGCACGTTGATCTTTTTGGGTGGCTTGCAAAAACGGCCGCTGTCAGTGATGACAAGCGGCCGTTTTTGTTACTGGCAGTAGCGTTTATTCGCTCTTTGCTTCCTGCGCATCCAGTGCCTGACGATAGCTGTCCAGCGCAGCGCCGAAGTCGCTGATGAACTGCGGATCGGTCAGCCAGGCCTGAGCCGTTTCCCGGTCCATGCCATCGGCCCACATGCGGTAGTCGATCAGCATGTCGGCGGCCAGGTGGGTGGCTGCCATGGCTTCGTTGTCGGCGTTTTCCATGTCCAGCAATTCTGGATGGTCGCTGATGATTCCGGCGAGGTCTGACAGCAGGATTTGAAGCATGTCGCTGCGGCTGTTGGCTTCTGCGTCACGCATCTTGCTGAACATCGCCAGGGTGTATTCCGGGATCGGCTCGCCGATGTCTTCCAGGTCATCGTCCAGCGCGGCGGGTTTTCTGCCGTGGATGTTGATTTGCCTGGCTTTGGCCTTTGCGCGCTTGGCGCGTTTCTGTTGCTTGTTCAGGGATGCCATGGGAACTCAGTTTGCTTTCTGTTGGGTTTGGGCGGCGATGATATCGGACGCTGCCACATAGTCAGCCTGGAAGGCCGGTGATTCGATCCACGCCAGGGCGCCGGCTTCGTCCACTTCGGTCGACCATTGGCGGTACTCGATCAGTGCGGCGAGGATGAAGTCCATCGCGCCTTCTTCGCCTTCCTGCTCATAGACCAGCTCCAGCAGCGGGTCTTCCAGGAACGCCACGCACATCGCTTGCTGGCTGGTCTTTTCGGCGTCGATCATTTTCTTGAACAGTTCGGTCAGGTCCACCGATTCGAAGTCGATGCGATCATCGTTCGGGTCCAGCTCGACCGGCGCAGCGGCCCGTTGGGTGCGGTTCTGCTTGGCCTTGGCTTTGGCGCGGGTGGCGCGTTTTTGCTGTTTGTTGGCGGAGGCCATGGGTGTCGTTCCGTATTCGTTGAGAGGGCTCAGCTGCGCGGGACTTGCCGCCCGGGTGTGTCGGGGGCCAGCTCGGCGTTTTGCAGCCAGGACAATGCAATGGGCCATAGTGTGGCTTGGTATGCGCTGCGAAAAAAGGCGAAATGTCCGACTTCTGCTTCGCCGATGTCTTCGGGGGCGATTCGCAGGTGGGTGCTGGTGCTGTCGGTGAAGTAGCCGAGCAGGCGTTCGATGGCTGAAATCGTACCGTAAGGATCGTCACTGATGCTGATCGCGAGGATTTTTGCGCTGACGCGCTCAAAGGGCAGTCGGCCGGTTCCACGATGGAGGCGTCGACCGCTGGGGCGCGTTTCATAACGGGCGGTCGGTGTAGTCCAGTCGCGAACTACGCCGGCTGGTGTGTCCTCCAGCCAGCCGAGGCGCTTGCCGGGGAAGTAGCCGTGGAACATCGTCATCAACGGCATCACCACATGCCACTTGCCAAACATCCGCCAGCGATGGGCGGGCGCATAATCGCGCCAGTAAGCGAATTGCGCGCCGACTGTCACCATTCGTCGAATGATATGCCCGGACGCTCCCAGACCCGCTGCACAGCCGCCAAAGCTGTGACCCACGACGTCGATGGGCTGGCCGGGGAATTCACGCTCAGCGCGCTTGAGCATCGCCTCAAAGTCCAGCGCGCCCCAGTCGGTCCATGAGGCGTCGAGGTCTTTGAGCGAGGCGGGACGTGATTCACCGATGCCACGGTAATCGTACGTGATGACATCGAACCCGTTGGCGAACAGGTAATCGGCGAAACGTGAGTAATGCCGGCAGCGCACGGAGGTGGCGGCGTTGATGATCACGACGGGGCGTGCAGGGGCCTGCGGAGTGTGCCGCCAGGTGAAACCGCCGAGGATGAAGCCGTCTGCGGCGGGCTCCTTGAAGGGGTCGCCGGGTGCGGTTGCAGGCAATGGCAGCTCGATCTGAGCAGGCGCCAGTGCAGGCGTGTCATTGAAATTCATCGGTGACGGACCTTTGCGCGTAGCTGCCAACGATAGTCTTCATGACGGATTCGGACAATCCGCCCATTTTTATCGGCGATTCTGATTGAGCAGCCGATCTTCGAGTAGCGCTCGTTCTCGATCCAGCTCCGCTCGAAGTTCCTCCTCACTCGGTAACACCAGTTTGTATTTGCTGGCGAACAGTTGTTCATTGCCCTCCAGCACGGAATAACGAACCACCGATTCATCTTTCTGTGCGCAAAGAATGATGCCGACAGTGGGGCCATCCTCCGGTCCGCGTTTGAGGTCGTCGTACATGCGCACATACATGTCCATCTGGTCGACATCCTGATGGGTCAGTTCCCCGCGTTTGAGATCGAAGATGACAAAGCATTTGAGCAGGTAGTTGTAAAACACCAGATCGATGTAGAAGTCTTTGCTTTCGGTGCTGATGCGTTGCTGGCGGGCGATGAAGGCGAAGCCTTTACCCAGTTCGAGCAAGAAGCTCTGAAGGTGGTTGATCAACGCTTGTTCAAGTTCGGTTTCCAGGATCAGGCCCGCATTGGGCAAGCCCAAAAATTCCAACACCACCGGGTCCCGAATAAAGTCTCTTGGGCTGGTGACCATTTTCTGAATATTGGTGGCGGCTTCCTCCTTGACCGCAGGCCGGTCGCGACTTGCCAGCAAGCGTTCGTAATAGAGCGTATTGATCTGACGCTCCAGAGCGCGACTCGACCAGTTCTGGAGGGCTGACTCGTTCATGTACCACTGACGTGCATGGTCGTTGTCGACGCGCAGTAATCTGCGGTAGTGGGTCCAGCTCAATTCGTGACGCAGTGCGTCACAAATTGGGAAGGCTTGATAGAACTGGCGCATGTATCGAAGGTTGGAAGCGTCAAAGCCTTTCCCGAACTCGGCTGTCAGAATTTTCGCCAGTGTCGCCAACAACTGCTTCCCATACCCCGCTCTACGAGCCCCCTCCTGCTCGAACTCAACAATATGCCGCCCGATCTGCGAGCTGGTTTGTACTTGAGCGGTATCAACCGCTCGAAGCGCTTTCAGGCGTGCCTGGCGGATCAGTTCGCCAAGGCTACCCACCAGAGAGGCAAGTTGTGGATCTTGAGTGTTATCGGTTTTGACGATGGTCATGAAGTCTTCCGTGGCTGGAGGAGCAGGCGGAAGAGGATGGCAAGAGAGCATGGGGCGGCGATGCAGTACGACGCTGGAAAGTCGGAAGGAATTGCCGGATTCGTTTGGCAGGACCAAGCCGACGGCGGGGCGTATTTGTGGAATACAGGGTGTAGTCCGTTTCGCAGTGAACCCAAGATCGAATCAATCTAAAACTTGACCGGCGTCCGGAAAATCAAAAAATTAGGAAACGATAGGCTTCTGCGGAGCCCGGGAGTCGTCATCATGAAATACGTGCGTGCATTCATGTTGTCCCTTGTTGCTGTCGGCGCCCTGGCGTTCCCGGCGATGCTGAATGCGGCCAGCCTTGAGCCCGTCGACAGTTCAGGTGTGCAGATTCAGCGGCAGGAACAAAACGGAATTGCTTACTTGTCCGGTGGTATTGGCGAGGATGAAGCGAAGGCCATCCAGCAAACAACTGGTTATAACCTGCGCATGACTTTTTCTGTCGGGGTGGAAGGCAAATACATTCCGGACGTTGATTTGATTATTCAGAACGCTCAAGGGCCAGTGCTGACGCTGAGTCAGGCAGGTCCGTTGGTTTACGTCCAGTTACCTCCTGGCAAGTACACGGTCGTGGCAACGCGCAATGGTGAGACGAAACGTGACACGGCAGATGTCGCCAGTGCTGGTGCGAAGAATCTGGTGTTTAACTGGAACACTAGCGAGTGAAGGGGGTGGGTTTCAGGTCGGAAGGGTGGCCCCGTGGTCGCGATTCTTGATCGTTAACAAAACCAAAGCATAAAAAGACCCTGAATCTTGTGATTCAGGGTTTCGTTATCGGGTGCCAGAGACGGAATCGACCGCCGACCCTGCGCAGGGTCGGGGCGGCTGCTATCAAAGTTGAAGGCAAGAACAGGTCAGCGCCGCACCGGCAATCAAAGCGAAGCCAAAGTCCGAAGGAGCACGACACGCAGGGGATTGCTTTCTACGCTCATCAGCTTGATGGCCAAGGCGCAGCAGACCACGATACATGGGTTTGATCAGCCGTGGACCAACGCGAACAGCGGCACGTGCACCCAATTGAGCGCCGATGAAGGCCGCCAGAGCCATGGCTATGGCAATCGGCCAGATAATCACACCCTTGGTAATAAAGACCGACAAAGAACCCAGGTTGCATGAGGCGTTGGCAAGTTTGGTAAAACTCATGGCCCGCATCATGCCCAAGCCGCAGAGAAGTACAAACCCGACAATAAAGAAAGAGCCCACACCGGGGCCAAATATACCGTCGTAAAAGCCCAGGATCGGCGCGACGGTAAACGAAAAAAGCAGAATGCCGATTCTCTTGCGTCGATCTTCATTGGCCAGCTTGGGAGAGAGAGCAAAATAGATGGCCACCAGAATCAGCATGACAGGCACGGAAACTTCCAGATAGTGCTTATCAATAGAGCTGACCAGCAAGGCACCACTGGCGCCACCAATAAATCCGCAGATCACCAGGAAACGGCCTTCGCGCCACTCGATCATTCCTTTGCGAGCAAAAGCTACAGTTGCCGAGACAGTTGCCGAAGCGGCCTGGAACTTGTTCGTTGCAATTGCACTAATCGGATCTACACCGGCCAGAAACAATGCAGGTAAGGTGATCAAGCCACCACCACCGGCAATCGCATCAAAAAAACCGGCGAAAAAAGCGACAAGCGCCAATATGCCCATTAAATCCCAAGACATTTCATTCCCTCTTTTATAGTTATTGGCCAGTAATCACATGACTGGTCGTTCAGCAGTTTGAACACTTAAAAAATCAACCCTGCAGCAGCAACGGATCCTCTGAAATAACGACAGGGGAAGAAAATTTTGAAAGCCCGAAAATACGTACCAGGACCCGTCTGTTGTCTTTGATGACATCGCGACAGTGCAGGGATCGGACGTTATTGATGACCATGGCCGACTCTTGCGTCAGTGGGTAGTCGAGTGGAGTTGCTTCGCTTAGCAGTTCGCATTGGTCTTTCGAAAACGAGAACTTTAATTAGGTGGCTGCCAGCGATGCTTTGGAGTTGGCGCCTGGTGCCTGCGGCCCGCCGATGGCGGCCAGATCTTCGGCGAACCTGTGAAGCCATGTTGACTGCCGAATATCAAAGCTGAAAATTCTGATGTCCTGGCCAGTAAGAAGCTCAACGTTTTCGACATTCCGTTTGATGGCGTCAGTCATTGTCTACATCCCTGTTGCGAATCTGCTCCCGGTTATGCGGCAGCTCCTCCCACGATTCTGCCCAAGCCGATGATCAGGGTATGTCATCCACTTCCGTTAAAGCCTTCGGAGCGTTCCGACAAACCCGAGAGATTGCGAGAAGGGCTGTTCACCAATGCTTGATGCCTCTCCGGACTCGGCTTCGGAAGGGGGGGCAGGTGCTAGCTGGCGTGGCGCGAGGAGGTGGGGGGGATGCTTCGTTTGGCGCTTTGAGGGTGACTGGAACAGTGCTTCATCAAATCCCGGGCATAAAAAAACCCTGAATCTTGCGATTCAGGGTTTTCGGTATTTGGTGCCCAGAGACGGAATCGAACCGCCGACACGGGGATTTTCAATCCCCTGCTCTACCGACTGAGCTATCTGGGCAACGGGGCGCATTAAACTGGTTTTTCAGGGGGTCGTCAAGAAAGTTTTCAAAAAAATTTTAATTATTACCGTCGCTTACGATCCGACCCCCGAGAAATCGGGATTATTCAGCTGGCGGAACGTAGCCGTCAGCCTTGGCGTAATCCTCGCCGGAGAAGTACTTGTCCATCTCGCCCTGCAGATATTTGCGATCTTCGGCGTTCATCATGTTCAGGCGTTTTTCGTTGATCAGCAGGGTTTGGTGTTTTTGCCAGTCGGCCCAGGCCTTGGCCGAAACGTGGTCAAAAATGTCCTGACCTTTTGCGCCGGGGAAGGGGGCGCGTTCGAGGGCGGGCAATTCTTCTTTGTACTTGCGGCACATGATGGTGCGGGTCATGACGACTCTCCTGCGTTCAATACGGCGGCCGCGCGTTCGAGCAAGGTTTTGACCGGGGCGGCAAGGCCCAGGCGCGGCGGGGTGGCGAGGTTATACCAGAGCCAGTCGGCCTCGGCCACGTGGTGGCCGGACTCCTGAACCCGGACCAGCCAGGGTTCGATGGACAACTGAAAGTGGCTGAAGGTGTGCACCAGGCTCGGCAGCGCTTGTTGGCTGTCCAGTTCCAGTGAGTGCTGCGAGGCCAGATGTTGCAGATCGTCGAGGTCATCGAGCTCCGGCAAACTCCAGAGACCGCCCCACAGGCCCGTGGAAGGGCGCCGGTAAAGCAGAATCGCGCCTTTGCCGTTGGCGAGCATGGGCATCAGCGTGCGCTTCTGTGGCACGGTTTTACGCGGTTTGGGGACGGGGTAGCGGGTTTCCAGGCCGAGCATGTGCGCTTCGCAGCCTTGTTGCAGGGGGCAGAGCAGGCAACTCGGCTTGCTGCGGGTGCAGAGCGTGGCGCCCAGGTCCATCATCGCCTGGGTGTAGGCGTTGACCCGATCATGCGGCGTAAAGCGCTCAGCGTTGGCCCAGAGCTGTTTGGCGACCTTCGGCTCCCCGGGATAACCCTCTTGCGCGGTAAAGCGCGCCAGGACGCGTTTGACGTTGCCGTCGAGGATCGGCGCCCGCAGGCCCATGCTCAGGCTGGCGATTGCACCGGCGGTGGATAGCCCGATGCCTGGCAGCTCAACCAACTTATCCACATCCCGGGGAAATTCACCGCCGTATTCGCAGACGACAATTTTCGCGGTCTTCTGCAGATTGCGCGCCCGGGTGTAATAACCCAGGCCGGTCCACAGGTGCAGCACTTCGTCTTCCGGCGCGGCGGCCAGGGCTTCGACCGTTGGCAGCGAGGCCATGAAGCGGTCGAAGTAATTGAGCACGGTGCTGACCTGGGTTTGCTGCAACATGATCTCCGAGACCCACACCCGATACGGGGTGATCCCCTGTTGCCAGGGCAAGTCGTGGCGGCCATGGCGGTCATACCAGTCCAACACCGCCGATGAAAACTGCTCGGCTCTCATCGCTTGAACAGCCCCTTCAATGCGTCTTTCAGTTCAGGACTGACTTTGTCGCCCAGCTTCTCGTCGATTTTTTCGCTGATCTTGTCGCCTGCCAGTTTGCTCGCCACCTGGCCCATGCGTTCGTTATCCAGACGGCAGGCCTTGGCGCCGAGCTCCAGCGGTCCCCGGCAACGCAGCGGCCAAACGATACCGACATATTTGTCGCCGACCTGGCAGGCCGGGTCCGGCATGGCACTTGTATCGCCTTCGATGAGGATGCCAACGCGGTAGTCCATGCCCAGCACGCGCAGATCGACGTCGCCGTCGCCATTCACGGTCATGCCCGGGATGCGCACTTTCAGGTCCGGGTTGCTGGCCACGCCGTTACGGAAGGTCAGGTTGCCCTTGAGTTCCTGGAATGGCGTGTCCTTGCCCCGTGGCTCGCCGCTGAGGGTTTTGCGGTTCAGGGTGGCGATGCCTTTGCACAGCTGTTGTTCAAGGTTGGCATTGAGCAGCACGCCATTGTTGATGACGAAACTGGCATTGCCGTTGAGACTGTCGATCAGCGCTTTCTGGCTGTTGCCGCTGGCGGTCAGCGCGCTGTTGAGCGTCACCAGGCCTTTGACCGGCGGGTTTTTGCCTTGGCTTTCGAGGACTTTTTCTACCGGTACTTTGTTGAGGGTTGTCTGCAAGCTCAGCGCGGGTTCTGGCTGGCGCACGTCGAGGGTGCCCTTGGTTTCGAAGTTGCCGTCGTACAGATCGCCGCGCAGGTTCTCCAGGGTCAGCAGGCCGCCCAGGCCCGTGGCCTTGAACGCAGCGTTGTGAATCGGCAGCTTGTCGAGGGTCAACTGGCCAAAGGTCAGGTCGGCGTCCACGTCGAGTTTGCTCAAGCGTTCAACCGGCAGCAGGCGTGCGGTGCTCCACGCCTCCTTGGTTGGCGACTCCGGCAGTGGTGTGCTGCCCGCGCCGGCCATTGCATTGGCCTCGGTGCTGGCGACTTCAGCCTGGCGCACCTGTGTCGCGCTGCTGGCTTCGGCGGATTTGGGTGGCAGATAGCGGTCGACATTGAACGTGTCGGCCTTCAGGGCTGCGCGCAGCGACTGTTTGGCGAAATCCTCGACGGCGATGCGACCACTGAAGGTGCTGTCATCGACTTTCAGGTTGATGTTATCGAACGAAACGCTGGTCGGCGTGCCGGCAACGCGGCTGACCAGTTCGACTTTGCTCAAACTGCCTTCGGCCATGGCCGGAAGCTTCTGGCCAATACTGTCGACGAATGTCGCAAGGTCGAATTGGGCAATCGAAATGCCGCCGCTGATCTGCGGCGTCTTGTCCAGGTCGTTGACCTTGAGTTCACCCAGTGCGCGCAATTGGTTGGCGGAGATCTTGATACCGGTCCATTCGGCGACGTTCGCGGCTTTATCCAGTAACAATTGACCATGGGCAGCGAAGGTCATGGTTTTACCTTGCAGCGGATCACCCGCGACTTCGCCGGACATTTTCATGTCTTCGAATTTGTAGCGTTGGAGTGCGCGCTCGAAACGCAACTCACCGGTGAGCTCGGTGCGCACCCGCAAAACCGGCTGGTTGGTGCCGAGGAACGCGGTGAGTTTGACCGGGATGTTGGTCGAGTCATGCACCGGGCCTGTGCTCAGCTGGATGCTTTCGGCGCTGAACTGCCGACCAGTTTTCTCGTCGCTGTATTCAACGCGGGCGTTGTTCACGGTCAGGCTGTCGATGTCCAGCCGAATGGGCTGGGCCGGTTTTTCTACCTGGACGGTGGTTTCCGGTGCGGGTGCAGTTTCGCCAGGAGTGGCCGGTGGCGTGGTCGGGGTGGCTGGCGTCGGGACCTTCCCGACATCTTCCCAATTACCATGGCCGTCCTTGTCGCGGTTGAGGCGCAGGTTCAGGCCTTCTACACGGACATCGCTCATCTGTACTTCACGGCGCAGCAGCGGCAGCACGCGCACTGACAGGCCAAGCATTTGCAAGTCGGCGAACGGTTCCGTCGGCTTGGCCAGGGTCGCGACACTGGCCTCGTGCAACTCCAGGCCCAGCCACGGGAACAGGCTCCAGCCGATATCGCCATTGAGCGTCAGCTCGATGTGGGCCTTGTCGCGGGCAATCTGGCGAATCTCGTCTTTATAGTCGTTGGGATCAAACAGGTGGGTCAGGGCAAAGCCCAGCGCCACAATGATCAGCAACAGCCCGAGAAGTACCAGACCCAGGATTTTGCCGAACGCTTTCATGGGCGAGTCCTTGTAGATAGTCGAATTCGAAATTTAGCCCGGGAGTATAGCGCTCTGAAGGGGACGACCGGTCAGGCGATATCTGCCGGCATTACATCCAGTGGCAGTTTCAGCTTGGCTGCAAGCGCCTGGGCTTCAAGGTGCCCGGCGGGGGCCAGCAAGCGAAGCGTGGCGCCCGACTCAGAGGCCATTTTTTGCGCTTCGTTCACCAAGCGTTCGGCGACACCACGCCGACGGGTAATTTTTCGTACGCAAAGTTGGGACAAGTGCCAGACGTCCTGATGCTGTTGCAAACGGGCCGCGCCGAGCAGTCGATCGTTGAAGCGTCCGGCGATCAGTGAACCGTCCCGCAAGCAGCCTTCGATCAGCTGTATGCCCCCTGAAAACGGGGCGTACAGCCAGTCCGGGGCGTCGCGGTAAATTTTCTGCAGGTCTTGCTGATCCTGATAAGTGGCCTCGGTCAGCGTTTCGACAAAGATCGGCATGGCGTCTCCTTTAGAGATACGAGAGCGGAAGACTTACAAAAGGTGATATCACTTTGGCTTTTCTGTCTCGCTGAAATGGTAACCTTTGCCCGTTCGTCCGTCCTGCTGCGACGAGATGCCGCACAAAAAGCAGCTTCGCTCAATAAAACAGTCATGCGTGCGCATAGAAGCTGGGGGTGAAGAGTGGCTGGCGAACCCTACTAATAATTGGGGGATACACAATGACCACGAGCATCACGGCGGACGGCCTCGTAGCCGGCCAGCCTGCGTTCCTGTCCAAGGAGCGCATCATCGCCAAGCCCGGTTTCAACCGTTGGCTGGTACCGCCGGCCGCGCTGGCCATCCACCTTTGCATCGGCATGGCCTACGGATTTTCGGTGTTTTGGTTGCCACTGTCCAAGGCGCTGGGTGTGACCAAGCCGGTTGCCTGCGCGCCGGACATGAGCTTCGTTTCGCAAATTTTCTCCTCGCAATGCGACTGGCCGATCTCGATGCTCGGCTGGATCTACACCTTGTTCTTCATCTTCCTCGGCTGCTCGGCAGCGATCTGGGGTGGCTGGCTGGAACATGCCGGACCACGTAAGGCTGGCGTTGTATCGGCGCTGTGCTGGTGCGGTGGTCTGCTGATTTCAGCACTGGGGATCTATACCCACCAGATCTGGCTGATGTGGGTCGGCTCCGGGGTTATTGGGGGTATTGGCCTGGGGTTGGGGTATATCTCGCCGGTATCGACCTTGATCAAGTGGTTCCCGGACAAGCGCGGCATGGCGACCGGTATGGCGATCATGGGTTTTGGCGGTGGTGCGATGGTCGGTGCTCCGCTGGCCGCAGCCCTGATGAGCCATTTCGCTTCGGCAGATAGCGTGGGCGTATGGCAGAGCTTCCTGGTGATGGCCGCGATCTACTTCGTGTTCATGATCGGTGGCGCATTGTCCTACCGCGTTCCGCCAACCGGCTGGAAGCCTGAGGGCTGGACCGCTCCGGCGAAAAAAGCCGCGAACGCGATGATTACCCACCGCCACGTTCATGTGAACGTCGCCTGGAAAACTCCACAATTCCGTCTGGTGTGGCTGGTGTTGTGCCTGAACGTTTCGGCTGGTATCGGCATCCTCGGCATGGCGTCGCCGCTGTTGCAGGAGGTGTTCGGCGGTAAATTGATTGGCGTGGACCTGCCATTCGGTCAGCTGGACGCCGGGCAACTGGCTTCGATTGCGGCGATTGCGGCCGGTTTCACCGGTTTGCTGAGCCTGTTTAACATCGGTGGCCGGTTTTTCTGGGCCTCGTTCTCCGATTACCTGGGCCGTAAAAACACCTACTTCGTGTTCTTCGCCTTGGGCTTTGCCCTGTATGGACTGATCCCGAACCTTGGTCATCTGGGCAGCGTCGCGCTGTTCGTGGCTGCGTTCTGCATCATCCTGTCGATGTACGGCGGTGGTTTTGCGACGGTTCCGGCTTATCTGGCGGATCTTTTCGGTACGCAAATGGTTGGCGCGATTCACGGTCGCCTGTTGACGGCGTGGGCGGCGGCGGGCGTGTTGGGTCCGGTGTTGGTGAACTACCTGCGTGAATATCAGCTGAGCATCGGCGTTGAGCGCGCTGCCGCTTACGACATCACCTTGTACATTCTTGCAGGCCTGCTGGTGCTGGGTTTTCTGTGCAATCTGCTGGTGCGCCCGGTGGCTGACAAGTACTTCATGACCGACGCTGAACTGGCTGCCGAACAGGCGCTGGGCCACGACAAAGGTGCTGACAGCAGCACTGTGCTGGAGTGGAAAGCGGGCGCGGGCACCAAGCCGTTGGCGGTGGCTGCGTGGCTGGTGGTGGGTATTCCGTTGGCGTGGGGTGTTTGGGTGACCCTGCAGAAAACGGCGATCCTTTTCCACTAAGTTTACTGATACCTGATCGTTCCCACGCTCTGCGTGGGAATGCCTCCCGTGACGCTCTGTGTCACATTCGAAGAGGACGCGGAGCATCCGGGGCTGCACTCCCACGCAGAGCGTGGGAGCGATCAGCGCACTCTCGATGCTTGTATGGACATGTCTATCCCCGACAGCGCCGGGTTCAGCCCGTCAGGGATATTACGTATCGTGTTTCTGTTTCCGCCCCGCGCCCCTATAATGGTTGCCTTTTTCGCCCAATGATTTTGCGGAGCTGGTGATGGCCGAACGTATGGCGTCAGTCGAGCGCGACACTCTGGAAACCCAGATCAAAGCCTCGATCAACCTGGATGGCACCGGAAAGGCCCGATTTGATATCGGTGTTCCTTTTCTTGAGCACATGCTGGACCAGATCGCCCGTCACGGGCTGATCGACCTGGATATTGTCAGCAAGGGCGACCTGCATATCGACGATCACCACACTGTGGAAGACGTCGGTATCACTTTGGGTCAGGCTTTCGCCAAAGCCATCGGCGACAAGAAAGGCATCCGTCGCTACGGTCACGCCTATGTGCCGCTCGATGAAGCGCTTTCGCGCGTGGTGATCGACTTCTCCGGCCGCCCAGGCTTGCAGATGCATGTTCCCTACACCCGCGCCACTGTCGGCGGCTTCGACGTTGACCTGTTCCAGGAATTCTTCCAGGGCTTCGTCAACCATGCGCTCGTTAGCCTGCACATCGACAATCTGCGTGGCACCAACACCCACCACCAGATCGAAACCGTGTTCAAGGCCTTCGGCCGCGCACTGCGCATGGCCGTAGAGCTCGATGACCGCATGGCCGGTCAGATGCCATCGACCAAAGGCGTTCTGTAATGCAGACGGTCGCGGTTATCGATTACGGCATGGGCAACCTGCACTCGGTGGCCAAGGCCCTCGAGCACGTCGGTGCCGGCAAGGTCTTGATCACCAGCGATGCCGATGTGATTCGCGAAGCCGACCGGGTGGTTTTCCCCGGTGTCGGTGCGATTCGCGATTGCATGGCGGAGATCCGTCGCCTGGGCTTCGATTCGCTGGTGCGTGAGGTCAGCCAGGACCGTCCGTTCCTCGGCATCTGTGTCGGCATGCAAGCCTTGCTCGACAGCAGTGAAGAGAACGATGGCGTCGACTGCATCGGCCTGTTTCCGGGCGCGGTGAAGTTCTTCGGCAAAGACCTGCATGAAGACGGCGAACACCTGAAAGTCCCGCACATGGGCTGGAACGAAGTGAAGCAGAAGGTGAGTCACCCGCTGTGGCACGACATTCCGGACCTGGCGCGTTTCTACTTCGTGCACAGCTACTACATCGCCGCCGGCAACGCGCGGCAGGTGGTGGGTGGCGGTCACTACGGTGTCGATTTCGCTGCGGCGCTGGCCGAAGGCTCGCGTTTTGCCGTGCAGTTCCACCCGGAGAAGAGCCATACCCATGGCCTGCAATTGCTGCAGAACTTCGCTGCGTGGGATGGTCGCTGGTAAATGGCTGTCAAGAAAACGAAGCCGCCGATCCTGACCCTCACTCCCGAACAGGAGAACGAGGCCAATCACAAGATCAAACGCTTCATGGAGGATCGCTTCGAACTGGACCTGGGTTCTTTCGAAGCGGCCGAAATCCTTGAGCTGTTTACCCGTGAAATTGCTCCGCATTATTACAACAGGGCGATTTTCGATGTGCAGACGCACCTCAAAGAGAGGTTCGAAAGCATCGAAAGCGACTTGTGGGCGCTCGAGAAAGAATAGGAGCAGCGGCAAGCTTTAAGCTGCAAGCTGCAAGAAGTAGAAACGCGTGCGTGCTTGCAGCTTATAGCTTGCAGCTTGCAGCTCTTTGACGAAGGAAAAGCATGCTAATTATTCCCGCTATCGATCTCAAAGACGGTGCCTGTGTTCGTCTGCGCCAGGGCCGCATGGAAGATTCCACGGTGTTCTCCGATGACCCGGTGAGCATGGCTGCCAAGTGGGTGGAAGGCGGTTGCCGTCGTCTGCATCTGGTCGACCTGAACGGCGCTTTCGAAGGCCAGCCGGTCAATGGCGAAGTGGTCACCGCGATCGCCAAGCGCTACCCGCACCTGCCGATCCAGATCGGCGGCGGTATCCGCTCGCTGGAAACCATCGAGCACTACGTCAAAGCCGGCGTGAGTTACGTGATCATCGGCACCAAAGCCGTGAAAGATCCGGCCTTCGTTGCTGAAGCCTGCCGCGCGTTCCCGGGCAAAGTAATCGTGGGTCTGGATGCCAAAGACGGTTTTGTCGCCACTGACGGCTGGGCAGAAATCAGCACCGTTCAGGTGATTGACCTGGCCAGGCAGTTCGAAGCCGACGGCGTATCCGCGATCGTTTATACCGACATCGCCAAAGACGGCATGATGCAGGGCTGCAACGTACCGTTCACCGCCGCGCTGGCCGCTGCCACGCGTATCCCGGTGATCGCGTCCGGTGGTATTCACAACCTGGGTGACATCAAGTCGCTGCTCGACGCCAAGGCGCCAGGCATCATCGGCGCAATCACCGGCCGCGCGATTTATGAGGGCACGCTGGATGTGGCAGAAGCCCAAGCTTTTTGTGATGGCTACGCGGCCAGCTCCAAGTCATAAGCTGCAAGCTGCAAGTTAACAGCGCGGCCGCGATCCGCTCCTACTTGCAGCTTGAAGCTTAAAGCTTGCAACTCTTAATCGGAGATTAAGCCCATGGCGTTAGCCAAGCGCATCATCCCTTGCCTGGACGTGGATAACGGCCGGGTGGTCAAGGGCGTCAAGTTCGAGAACATCCGTGATGCCGGCGACCCGGTGGAAATCGCCCGTCGCTACGACGAACAGGGTGCGGACGAGATTACCTTCCTCGACATCACTGCCAGCGTCGATGGCCGCGACACCACGCTGCATACCGTCGAGCGCATGGCCAGCCAGGTGTTCATCCCGCTGACCGTGGGCGGCGGTGTGCGTACCGTGCAGGACATTCGCAATCTGCTGAATGCTGGCGCGGACAAGGTTTCGATCAACACCGCAGCCGTGTTCAATCCCGAGTTTGTCGGCGAAGCGGCGCAGCATTTCGGTTCGCAATGCATTGTCGTCGCCATCGATGCCAAGAAGGTTTCACTGCCGGGCGAAACCCCGCGCTGGGAAATCTTCACCCACGGTGGTCGCAAGCCTACCGGTCTGGACGCCGTTGAATGGGCGAAGAAAATGGAAGGCCTCGGTGCCGGTGAAATCCTGCTGACCAGCATGGACCAGGACGGCATGAAAAACGGCTTCGACCTCGGCGTGACCCGTGCCATCAGCGATGCCCTGGGGATTCCGGTGATCGCTTCCGGTGGTGTCGGCAACCTGCAGCATTTGGCCGATGGCATCCTCGAAGGCCACGCCAGTGCGGTATTGGCGGCGAGTATTTTCCACTTCGGTGAGTACACGGTGCAGGAAGCCAAGGCCTACATGGCGCATCGCGGCATCGTCATGCGCTAAACAATCAATACAGGCCAGTGGACATCATGGCGGGCTCAAGGCACTCTTGGGTACGCCATGGATTTCGGTAGCCAGACATGCTCAAACGCCTTCTTCTAGTCCTCGCCAGTGCCTCCCTGTTGTTTATCAGCGGAGCGCATGCCGCAGAAAGCCCCGATACCGACCTGGTGTTGCTGACGGAAAATTTCCCGCCATACAACATGGCGAAGAACGGCAAAAATTTCGCTCAAGGCGAGAACATCAATGGCATCGCCGTGGACATTGTCCGCGAAATGTTCAAGCGTGCCGACATCACTTATAGCCTGACGCTGCGTTTTCCTTGGGAGCGAATCTACAAACTCACCCTGGAAAAACCCGGTTACGGCGTGTTCGTGATGGCGCGCTTGCCTGATCGCGAGAAGCTCTTCAAGTGGGTCGGTCCGATTGGCCCGGATGACTGGATCATGCTCGCCAAGGCCGACACCACGATCACCCTCGAAACGCTGGATGACGCGCGTAAATACAAGATCGGCGCCTATAAGGGCGATGCGATTGCCGAGACACTCGCCAAGCAGGGATTGAATCCGATCGTTGTGCTGCGCGATCAGGACAATGCGAAGAAACTGGTCAACGGCCAAATTGATTTATGGGCCACCGGTGATCCGGCCGGGCGCTATCTGGCGCGGCAGGAAGGCGTGAATGGTCTGAAAACGGTTCTGCGCTTCAATAGCGCCGAACTGTACCTGGCGTTGAACAAAGACGTGCCGGACGAGATGGTGGCCAAGCTTCAGGCTGCGCTGGATCAACTGCGCATGGAAGGCAAGGTGGACGAGATCATGGCGCGGTACCTGTAGCAATTATCTCGACATTGCCTGAGACGGAACATCTGGCGTCGCGCTCAAGTACACGGCCCGCGTGAACACGTTGTTTAATTTCGCGCGGGTCAGGTGCTGTTGCCGGGAGCCGACGCCGATAATGCAGAGTGCATGCGCGCCGTTGGGTGGCCCGATTTCAGCATTGATGTAAGCGTCTTCAGTGCTGATGGCGGTGCTGTAGTTGTCGGTAGACTTGCAGTCTCTGGCGTTACGGACAGTTTTGTAGCGAAAGAAGGGCGCCTCAAGGGTGAACCTGAAGTCCCAGGTGGGTAACAGGATCTGTCCCGCCGCACTTTGCGTTCTATGAACGTTTGACTTGAGATTCCAGGGTTCCATGACGGTCAGTTCGACCGGTTCCAGAGAACAGTTCGGTCCGTCATTAGTGAATACACCCTCGATAAAGCAGTAGTGCAGAAAGTCGGCGGTGTAGCTGTAGTTGAAACGTGCTGCCTTGCAGGATGACGAACTTTCACATTCTGGGGTAACCGGCACATTGCGCAGAGCTGCGACCTTACTGACGATGCCGGTGATTTCGTTGGTGTGACGGTTCAACATCGGGCTACCGGAGCTGCCAGCATAAAGGTCGCAGCTGTTTTTCATGGCCAAAGGGAACACCCCGGGATGGTCGATGAAGGTTGCGGCGGTTTGTTCAGCGCAGGCACTCAATCGAAGCCCTTGTTCGGTAAAGCCGCCCGGCGCGCCAATGTTAAGCGCATCATGACTCTCGTTGGTTTGATGGGTCGCCAGCTTGAGCGGGTTGACCCCGGCCTGTATCAGCGACGCCAATGTTGCGTCGACTTCCAGTACTGCAAGATCGGTCCCGACCAGACTGCTCCAAAGGGCAGTCCGGATGGAGTATCGGCGCCTACGCTGAGGCATGTCATGAAAGTAGTGGAAAGTGACGCTGGCTTTCAAAGGCAGATTGGTCCGCGCCGAGCCGTACTGAAACAACACGCAATGACCGCTGGTGAGCAGGTAAGCAGGGCCGGTGGCTCGGCCTTGCCTGTTTCGCGTATCCAGTAGAACGGCGCTGCAGGTCTCGCCCGATTGAAGAATGAGTCGTCCCACGCCGCTCCAGAGTTCATAAAAATGTTCGCTGTTTTGCAGTGCCCTTGAGGGTGAGTCGTTGACTGCGCCTTCGCCCAGGTCGCGGGCCTGCACGGCGGATATAACCAGCAGGCCAATCAGGCCCGCGAAGTAAAAGAAGCTGAGGGATTTCATGTCCATTCCTTGGTGATGAAATTCAGGGTGAGCGCTATCGTGGCACGCGGTGGTGTACCGGCAGGTATAAATAGTTATCGCGAAAATGGAGTGGGCTGCGAGGAATTATCGGGCAGTCGGGAGGCGGTACTGGCCATCCTTGCCGTGCGCTGCCGTTGCACGATTGCCGCGCAAGCTGATCATCTGTTTGATGTCGATCCAGTCAATGCCCTGGGCTTTGAGCTTGGGCAATTCACGTTCAAGCACCGCTAATGTCTGTGGATACGGATGCCCGATCATCACCGCCGAACCCTGCTTGCGCGCCAGGCTGATCGCTGTTTGTAGCTGGGTGAAGATGGCCGCTTCGGTGCGCTCATCATCCAGAAACACATCCCGCGAAACGCTGGCCAAGCCAATCTTCTGCGCCTGCGCGGCGGCAACGGTTTGCGCGCTGGTGCGGCTGTCGACGAAAACTTTGTGCCGCTGCTGCAAGTCCGCCATCAACCAGGCCATGGCGGCCGGCTGGGCGGTCATTCGGCTGCCCATATGGTTGTTGATGCCCGCGGTATAGGGCACGACCTTGAAGGCCGCATTCAGGCGTTTTTCCAGCTCTTCGATCGGCAAGTCCGGGTGCCAGGCGAACGGCCCCGTGGCCGGGTCCATGGGCATGTGCAGGATAACGATCTTGCCGGCGCGATGGGCTTCGCGGGCGAACTCAGTGGCGTGGGGCGTGTCGGGCATGATCGCCGCGGTCACCGGGCCGGGCAGGGTCAGCACGCGGCGATCCCGGGGCAAGTTCTGCCCCAGGTCATCGATGATCAGGCTGAGATAGGCTTTTTGCGGGGCCGCCTCGACGGGCGCTGCGTGAGCAGTACCCGTCAGGCTGAGTAACAAACCCAGGATGAACCGCTGGAGCATCTCAGCGGCCGGACGTGATGTTCAACCCTTTGAGCAGACTCAAGGCCTGGGCCAACTGGTAATCATCATCTTGCGGCATGGCCTTAGCCTTGGCTTTGCCGCTGGAGCTGGTCGGCTTGTCGGCGCCGCCGTTGCCGTTGCCCAGGTGCCCCTGCAAATCGGCTTCCTTGAAGTACTCGCTGTCCTGCTCGGTGGTGATCTTGGCCTTGCGTACTTCGATGTCCGGGACGATGCCCTGGGCCTGAATCGAGCGGCCGTTCGGGGTGAAGTACAGCGCGGTAGTGATCTTCAGGGCGCGGTCGTTGTTCAGTGGCAGCACGGTTTGTACCGAGCCTTTGCCGAAACTGGTAGTGCCCATCACCACGGCTCGTTTTTGATCCTGCAAGGCACCGGCGACAATTTCCGATGCCGAGGCACTGCCGCCGTTGATCAGCACAACCATTGGCACGGCTTCACTTTCATCCTTGCCGGTCGCGTTGAAGCGCAGCTCGGAATTGGCGATACGGCCTTTGGTGTAGACGATCAGGCCCTTTTTGATGAAGTGATCGACCACTTCCACCGCAGCCTGCAACACACCGCCCGGGTTGTTACGCAGGTCGAGGATGATACCTTTGAGCTTCTTGCCGTTTTCCTTGCGCAGCTTGGCCAGGGCCTGGGAGACCTCTTCGCCGGTCTTGACCTGGAACTGAGTGATGCGGATGTAGCCGTAGCCATTCTCCAGCAACTGCGCTTTCACGCTCTTCACCTGAATGGTGGCGCGGGTCAGGGTTACGTCGAAGGGTGTACCGCCGTCGCGCACCAGGGTCAGGGTGATTTTCTGGCCGATCTTGCCGCGCATCTTGTCCACGGCTTCGGTCATGGTCTGGCCGCGAGTCGGCGCGCCGTTGATTTTGACGATGAAGTCGCCAGCCTGGATGCCAGCCTTGGAGGCCGGGGTGTCATCGATGGGCGAAACCACCTTGATGAAGCCGTCTTCGGCACCGACTTCAATGCCCAGGCCGCCGAATTCACCGCTGGTGCTTTCCTGCAACTCTGCGAAATCTTCCGGGCCCAGGTAGGCGGAGTGCGGGTCCAGGTTGCTGAGCATGCCTTTGATGGCGTTTTCCAGCAGGGTCTTGTCATCTACGGGCTCGACATAGGCAGCCTTGATCCGGTCCATGACCTCGGCAAAGGTGCGCAACTCATCCAGAGGCAGCGGTGCCTTGGTCGTCGCGGCAGTGCCCGCAGGCGCGACAGTCGTCGCTGGTTGAGCGGCGAACGCCAGAGGCGCGCCGATCACCAGGGCGATCGTCAGGGCCAGCGAGGTAAGGCGGGACAAATACAGCATGTCGAACGAACTCCTGAATTAGATGGCGTGCTTATCCTTGCACACGACACCATTGCGCCGGATCACTCGGGTGACCCTGCTGACGAATAGCGAAATACAGTGCTGGTGTGTCCTGCCCGCCACTGTTGCCGACAGTGGAGATGGACTCGCCGGCTTTTACTACGTCACCCGCAGACTTGAGCAATGTCTGGTTGTGACCATAAAGACTCAGAAAACCGTTGCCGTGGTCAAGAATCACCAGCAGCCCGGCACCACGCAACCAGTCGGCAAACACCACGCGACCGCCATGCACGGCATGCACCTGGCTGCCGGCGGAGGCGCTGATCATCACGCCATCCCACTTGGTGCGGGCATCGTCGCCACGGGACTCGCCAAAGCGTGCCAACAGTCGACCATCAACCGGCCAGGGAAGTTTTCCCCGGGTTGACGCAAAAGGGCCGCCAAAGGTTTCGCCTGAACTTGAAACCAGTGCGCCAGGCGTCGATCTGACGGGTTTGCGTGGGGCGTCAGTGGTATCAGCATCTGCTGCCGCCTGGGCCTCACGTAAACGCTTTTTTTCGGCTTCCTGCTGGGCGATCAGCGCTTTTTGCCGCGCTTCTTCTGCCTCACGGGCCTGGCGAGCCAAGGTTTCTTCAATGGTTTTAAGGACTTTAGACAGGTCTGCCTGATCCTGCTCGCGGGAGGCCAGTTTCTGGTCGCGAGCCTTTACGTCGTCGTTAAGCTTGGCCAGGACTTGCTGGCGCTCCTTGCGGACTTTTTCGAGTTCGTCGCGCTGGCTGTCGAGGCTGCTTTTCTGTACCAGCAATTGTGCCTGCTGCGAGTCGATGTCTTTTTCGACATTGGCCAGTTGGCGCAGTGTTTCATTGAAATTCTTCAGCTGCTCCAGTCGTGCCTGGCTCAGGTAATCGTAGTAGGTGAGGGTGCGGGCGAACTGTTCCGGGTTCTGCTGGTTCAGCAGCAGCTTCAGGTACTCCTGACGGCCGTTTTGATAGGCCGCGCGGGCCTGAATGGCGATCAGTCGTTGCTGTTCAATGCGCGCGCTCTGGAGTTTTTTTTTCTCGGTATCGAGTCGCTGCAACTCGGATTCGCTTTTTTTCAGCTCTTTTTGCAGGGCGTCGACCTGTTTCTCGAGCTTGCCCATTTCAGTCTCGGTGCCCTTGAGCTCTTTTTGCACACCGGATTTTTCTTCCTGCAGCTTGCCCAGCAGTTTTTTCAGCTCGGCAATATCCTGACGCGTGGCGTCCAACTGTTGTTGGGTTTGCTCGCGCTCGTCAGCGAAGGCCGGTTGGAGCAGGCAAGTCAGTGCTAGGGCTATCAGGACGCGGAGCATAGAGGCGGGCGGCACCAGGGAAAGGGACGGCCTAGTATGCCCGCCAAGCGTGGCAAAAAAAATGCCCAATTGGGGCTGTGTGATAACTGGCCCCAAAAACACCGCAAAACCAATGTGGGAGCGGGCTTGCTCGCGAATGCGGTGTGTCTGGCACCGTTGATGTCGACTGACTTACCGCATTCGCGGGCAATCCCGCTCCCACAGGGTTTCGGTGGTGTTTGACGGGGCGGGTTACACCAGAATCGAAGTCCCGGTCATTTCCGCCGGTTGTTCCAGGCCCATCAACATCAGCATGGTTGGTGCCACATCCGCCAGCACGCCGCCTTCACGGACCTTGAGGTCACGTTTGCCGACATAGATGAACGGTACTGGCTCGGTCGTGTGAGCGGTATGCGCCTGGCCGGTGGTTTCATCGGACATTTGCTCGACGTTGCCGTGGTCGGCCGTGATCAGCGCTTCGCCGCCGACTTTTTCCAGGGCTTCGACGATGCGGCCGACACACTGGTCCAGGCATTCAACGGCTTTCACCGCCGCTTCGAACACGCCGCTGTGGCCGACCATGTCACCGTTGGCGTAGTTGACCACGATCACGTCGTAGCGCTGGTTATCGATGGCGTCGACGATGCGGTCGGTGACTTCCGGTGCGCTCATTTCCGGCTGCAAGTCATAGGTAGCGACTTTCGGCGACGGGATCAGGATGCGCTCTTCGCCCGGGAACGGTTCTTCACGACCGCCGGAGAAGAAGAAGGTCACGTGGGCATATTTCTCGGTTTCGGCGATGCGCAATTGCGTCTTGCCGTTTTTCGCCAGGTAATCGCCCAACACGTTTTCCAGGCTGCCGGCGGCGAACGCCGAAGGTGCGGGAATGCTGGCGGCGTATTGAGTCAGCATGACGAAACCGGCCAGCTTCGGCTGGCGAGCGCGTTCAAACTCATTGAAACCGTCTTCGACGAACACGCGAGTCAGTTCGCGGGCGCGGTCGGCGCGGAAGTTCATGAACACCACGGCGTCGCCGTCTTCGACCTTGACCGGCTCGCCGATGGAGGTGGCTTTGACGAATTCATCGCTCTCGCCGCGTTCGTAAGCGGCTTGCAGACCTTCCTGGGCGGTGGCGGCATTGAATTCGCCTTGGCCATCGACAATCAGATTGTAGGCTTGGGACACGCGGTCCCAGCGGTTGTCGCGGTCCATGGCGAAGTAACGGCCGATGATGCTGGCGATACGACCTTTGCCCAGCGCCTGGAAGCTGGCGTCGAGCAATTCGATGGACGACTGTGCGCTTTTCGGTGGGGTGTCGCGGCCGTCGAGGAACGCGTGCAGGTAGATTTTCTCAGCGCCGCGTTTGAATGCAAGTTCAGCCATGGCGATCAGGTGGTCCTGATGGCTGTGAACGCCGCCATCGGACAGCAGGCCCATGAAATGCACGGCTTTGCCGGCTGCAACGGCTTTATCCACGGCGGCGCAGATGGTCGGGTTCTCGAAGAACTCGCCGTCGCGGATCGACTTGGTCACGCGGGTGAAGTCCTGATACACCACGCGACCGGCGCCGAGGTTCATGTGGCCGACTTCGGAGTTGCCCATCTGGCCATCGGGCAGGCCGACGTCCATGCCGCTGCCCGAGATCAGGCCGTTCGGCACGGTGGCCCACAGGCGGTCCAGCACGGGCTTCTTGGCCGCATAAATGGCGTTGGATTCAGGGCTTTCACTGTGACCGAAGCCATCGAGAATAATCAGGACCAAAGGTTTAGGCGTGGTAGTCATGGATTCCACTCGTGGCTGAGTTAAAAGAGGGCGATTAAAAAGGGAGTGGCAAGTTTAGGACGTGTTGACCCTCAATTGCGAGTCGCGTTTGCCCTGTGAGCGTGCCAGGCAAGGCGCGGGACGTGGGTAAGGGTTGTTTCCTTGCCGAGTCCCGCAACGCAGCATGGCGCGCTCACAGGGCAAACCCGGAGGGCCACGCCCCGTAAAGCGCAATCCGTCGTTATTCGTCGTTCATTTGAAACGCCAAACCTCACTCCTCATGCCTAGTCTTGCGATTTACGGGGCGCGGCGCGACTCGCAATTGAGGGTCAACACGTCCTACAGCTAAGTTCCGGCCACGTCACCGCCGGACGGGGTTTGGCCCACCATAGTGGCTGTGTATACTGGCCGACATTTTAACGCCCTGGAACCTCCTTCGATGGTTGCTCACCTGATTGAATTTGCCACTAACCACTACATTCTTGTCGGTATCTTCGTCGTACTGCTGGCGGCGCTGATTGCCTATCAAATGCAAGGCGGCGGCCGTAGCCTGAGTACCGGTGAACTGACCGGGCTGGTCAACAAGGACGCAGGCGTCGTGATCGACATTCGTTCGACCAAGGACTTCGCCGCCGGTCACATTGTTGGCGCGTTGAATATTCCTCACGACAAACTGACCGCTCGGGTCGGCGAACTGGAAAAGCACAAGGCCAAGACCATCATCCTGGTCGACGCCATGGGCCAGACCGCCGGTACGCATGCGCGCGAACTGATGAAATCCGGCTTCACCGCCGCCAAGCTCGCCGGTGGTATTTCCAGCTGGAAAGGCGACAACCTGCCGCTGGTGAAGTGATATGAGCAACGTCGTCGTCTATTCCAGCGATTACTGCCCTTACTGTTCGCGAGCCAAGTACTTGCTCGAAAACAAAGGCGTGGCCTTCGAAGAGATCAAGGTCGATGGCAAGCCGCAGGTGCGCGCCGCCATGGCTCAGAAAGCCGGACGTACGTCCGTGCCACAGATCTGGATCGGCAGCACCCACGTGGGTGGTTGTGATGATTTGTTTGCCCTTGAGCGCGCCGGTAAGCTCGACGCGATGCTCAAGGCCTGAATACCTTCCCTATAAGACCCCAAGATCAGAAAGGATCTGAGATGACTGACCAACAGAACACTGCAGCTAGCGAAGAAGAAACCGCACCGCAATTCTCCTTGCAGCGCATCTACGTACGTGACTTGTCCTTCGAAGCCCCGAAAAGCCCGGCGATTTTCCGCCAGCAGTGGGAACCGAGCGTGGGCCTGGATCTGAACACCCGTCAAAAGGCCCTGGAAGGCGACTTCCATGAAGTCGTGCTGACCTTGTCCGTGACCGTGAAAAACGGTGACGAAGTGGCATTCATCGCTGAAGTGCAACAGGCCGGGATCTTCCTGATCAAGAATCTGGACGATGCCTCGATGAGCCACACCCTCGGTGCGTTCTGCCCGAACATCCTGTTCCCGTACGCTCGCGAAACCCTGGACAGCCTGGTCACCCGCGGCTCGTTCCCGGCCCTGATGCTGGCCCCGGTGAACTTCGACGCGCTGTACGCACAAGAACTGCAACGCATGCAGGCGGCTGGCGAGACTCCGACCGTTCAGTAAGCGTTAGAAGCACCAAAGCAATTTCAATGTGGGAGCGAGCCTGCTCGCGATTGGGAGTGTCAGATGACATCAATGTCGTCTGACACACCGCTTTCGCGAGCAGGCTCGCTCCCACATTTGTTATGCGGTGTTATTTAAAACCGAGCTGGCGCCAGCCTTCGTACACGGCAACTGCGACGGTGTTCGACAGGTTCAGGCTGCGGCAGCCTTCACGCATCGGCAAGCGCAGGCGTTGTTCGCCGGGCAGGGCGTCGAGCACTTCTGCCGGCAGGCCTCGGCTTTCCGGGCCGAACAGGAAGGCGTCACCCTCGGCGAAACTGGCATCGTGGAACGGTCGCGAGCCCTTGGTGGTGAAGGCGAACAAGCGAGGATGGCCAAGGCTCTCCAGGCAACTGGCGAGATCGGCGTGGCGTTGCAGGGTGGCATACTCGTGGTAGTCGAGGCCGGCCCGGCGCAGGCGCTTGTCGTCCATCTCGAAGCCCAGCGGCTCGATCAAATGCAGGTGGCAGCCACTGTTGGCGCACAGCCTGATAACGTTGCCGGTATTCGGCGGAATTTCTGGTTGAAAAAGGATGACGTGAAACATGCACGGCTCCGAAGGTAAAGATGACGGGCATTCTACGCCGCCAAAGGACCCGCGTTCGAAACTATTCCCGCGCGTGCTCGGTTCATTGGCAATTGTCGGGATGATGGTGGGGCTGATGATCGGTCGCCTGACCGCGCCCGACCCGACTGTCTTGCAGCAGGTCGACGTCACCAGCGACGGGCTGGTGGTGTGGTTCAACAATGAACCCAAGAACCATGGCGAGTTCGTGGACGGTAGCCTCGCGTTGCTGTTCGAGGCCGAAGGCAAGGCGCAGAACGGCCAGCTCAAGCTCAGCGACAAAACAGTCAACTGGCGGGTGCGTTTGAGTGATGGGGGGTTGTTGCTGTCGGTGGTAGCGGCCCGGCCGCTGCAGGGCGAATGGGCCGGTAGTGAGGTCGATGACCGCTGGCGGCTGGAGATCCATCTCCGAGAGCAATAAAAGAGGGAATCCCCGGCCTGCCTGTACCAAGGCTCCCAAAACGGCGGGGCTCACGCATTGCGTCGTGAGCCCGGTGTAAAGAAGGAACCCCTGACCTGCCTGTATCAAGGGCCCCAAAACAGGGTGGGCTCGTCGCGTCAGCGGTGTGAGCCCGATGTAAAGAGGGGAATCCCCGGCCTGCCTGTACCAAGGTCCCCGAAACCGGGTAGTGAACTGAATCACTGAATGGACTATTGCAGGGGGCGTGCCAGGTTTTAACAAATTGGTACAGAAAGTTGCTTTCAAACGCCAGAAGCCCCGTATTTCGGGGCTTTCGTGTTTTTTCATTAGGGTTTCGATTGCGAATACAGGCGGGGTTTTGAATGTGCTTTTGTGCGCGATTGCGGTTCACGGTGCATTGCTGCGGTGCACAGAGCTCGAAATGTAGGAGCGAGCCTGCTCGCGAAAGCGGTGGTTCAGTTTGATCGTTCCCACGCTCTGCGTGGGAACGCAGCCCGGGACGCTCCGCGTCCCCAGTTGAAGCGGACGCAGAGCGTCCATTGAGGCATTCCCACGCGGGAGCGTGGGAACGATCAAGTCTGCTTAGCTCTCATCCCCCTCCTCATCATCCCCGCCATCCACCTTCATCCCCAATTCCTTGATCTTGCGCGTCAAGGTATTACGCCCCCAACCCAGCAAGACCGCAGCATCGCGGCGGCGGCCGGCGGTGTGTTTGAGCGCAGTCTCGATCATGATCCGCTCAAAAGCCGGCACCGCGCTGTCCAGCAGGCTCGACTGGCCACGTGCCAATGCTTGATCGGCCCACTGGCGCAGCGCTTGCTCCCAGTTGGTTACCGGGGCCGAATCCTGCGGCAGGCTCAGCAGCTCTGGCGGCAGGTCGCTGATGTGCACTTCGCGACCCGAAGCCATCACCGTGATCCAGCGGCACGTGTTCTCCAGCTGGCGCACGTTGCCGCCCCACGGCAGGTTCTTCAGGTATTCCTCGGTTTCGCTTTTCAGCAACTTCGGCTCGACCGCCAGTTCCTGCGCGGCACGGGCAAGGAAGTGCTTGGCCAGGGTCGGAATGTCTTCGCGACGGTCCGACAGCCGTGGGATGTGGATGCGGATCACGTTGAGGCGGTGGAACAAGTCTTCGCGGAATTTTCCGGCGTGTACCAGGGTTTCCAGGTTCTGGTGCGTTGCAGCGATGATTCGCACATCGACCTTCACCGGCACATGACCGCCAACGCGATAGAACTCGCCGTCAGCCAATACCCGCAGCAAGCGGGTTTGTGTATCGGCCGGCATGTCGCCGATTTCGTCGAGGAACAGCGTGCCGCCGTCAGCCTGTTCGAAACGCCCGCGACGCAGGTTGGCCGCGCCGGTGAACGCGCCTTTCTCATGGCCGAACAGTTCGGACTCCATTAGATCTTTTGGAATCGCCGCCATATTCAGTGCGATGAACGGCGAGGCTGCTCGTGGGCTGTGACGGTGCAGGGCGTGGGCCACCAGCTCTTTGCCGGTCCCGGATTCGCCATTGATCAGCACGGTAATGTTGGAGTGGCTCAAGCGCCCGATGGCGCGAAACACTTCCTGCATCGCCGGTGCTTCACCGATGATTTCCGGGGTGCGGGTCAGGGCGACCGGGACTTCCAGGCCCTGCTGTTCCTGGGCGTGCTGGTTGGCGCGTTTGACCAGGGAGACCGCTTCATCGACATCGAATGGCTTGGGCAGGTATTCAAACGCGCCACCCTGATAGGACGCGACAGCGCTGTCCAGGTCGGAGTGAGCCGTCATGATGATGACCGGCAGCCTCGGGTGCTGTTCGCGAATCCGTGCCAGAAGCTCCAGGCCGCTGGCGCCCGGCATGCGGATGTCAGAGATGATCACGTCTGGTTGCTGGCGCGCCAGGCGGCTCATCACGCCATCGGCGCTGTCGAAGCTTTGCGTGGTCATGCCTTCCTGTTGCAAGGCTTTTTCCAGGACCCAACGGATAGAACGGTCGTCATCGACGATCCACACGGTTTCACTACGGCTCATGTCGATGTGGCTCCTTGTTCCAGGGGCAGAAAGATCGAGAAAGTGGTGTGGCCTGGGTGGCTGTCACATTCGATCAAGCCCTGGTGCTGGCTGATGATGTTCTGGGTAATGGCCAGGCCCAGCCCGGTACCGTCCGGACGACCGCTGACCATTGGAAAGAAAATGGTTTCCTGGAGTTCTGCAGGAATGCCCGGACCGTTGTCGATGATTTCGATCTTGGTCACCAGGCGATGGCGCACGTGGCCGATGGTGAATTGGCGCATGGCGCGGGTACGCAGGCTGATGCGACCCAGGCGCAGTTCGTTTTGGCTGCTGATGGCCTGCATCGCGTTGCGCACGATGTTGAGCACCGCCTGAATCATTTGTTCGCGGTCGATCAACACGTCAGGAATGCTGGGGTCGTAGTCGCGCACCAAGGTGATGCAGCCCTGGCTTTCCGCTGACACCAGTTGGCAGACACGCTCCAGTACCTCGTGGATGTTACACATGGCCAGCGACGGCAACTTGTTCGAGCCGAGCATGCGGTCGACGAGGTTTCGCAAGCGATCGGCTTCTTCAATGATCACGTTGGTGTAATCGCGCAGGCTTTCTTCCGGCAGTTCGCGGGCGAGCAATTGTGCGGCGCCGCGAATCCCGCCCAGCGGATTCTTGATTTCGTGGGCGAGACCGCGCACCAGCATCTTGCTGGTCTCCTGCTTCGACAATTGTGCCTCTTCCTTGGTGATCCGCAGCAAGCGGTCACGGGGGTGGACTTCCAGCAACAGCATCGTGCCGCCGTTGACCAGGATCGGCGTTACCGCGTAGTCGACGGTCAGGGTCTGGCCGGTGAGGGCGGTGAGCATCGCTTCGCGCTTGGTGAACGGATGTGCCTGCTCGACCGCCTGACGCAGGGAATTCAATGCTTCGGTGGACTCGGTGAACAGCTCGCTGATGAACTGCCCATGGCTGCGCTGTCCGCTGATGGCCAGCAACATCTCTGCCGCCGGGTTCATGTACTCAAGGCGCAGTTCGGCATCGAGCAGGATGGTGGCAGTGGTCAGGTTGTCCAGTAGTAGTCGATGCAGTGCGTCATTGATGGTCATCAGGACCTCTTTTGGAGCAGGGCGCGCGCAAGAACCAAGCGCTGATGCTGGGAAAATGCAAAAACCAAACCAAGGCTCCGAAAAGAAGCGTTAAAGGCCTTAAACGGGCGTTTTACGCTCGTTTGCGTGACGTTCTGCCAGCTTTCGCGGGTACTTTCGAACCAAAATGGGTTGTGATATGGGTACGGTGCAACCTATCGCACCAATATAGGGCGCAAAGCTGAACGGCGTTAGAACAAACGCAAGAAAGGATTTTTTTCCTCTTCCGGCTTGTCGGTGAGCGGGCATCCCGGTCGTTGTCCGTAGTCGGCGAGGGCGCAGGGTTTGACCTGGCGCTTTTGCGCGAGGGATGTGCTCAACATGTGGAATGGCTGATTGGCCGTGCGTTCGACGGTGCGGTCCTGTTCGTCGAGGATTTCAACGGACTGGCTTATGCACCCTTTGTAAGGTGAACGTTACGCGCGGACTTTGCTGAAGAACGTTCTCGCCTTCGATCACCTGCACCGCCAGGCTGTGCTCGCCACGGTCGATGTTTACCAGTTGCAGGATGGGCACATTGCTCGACTGCCCGTACGGTTGGTCATCCAGCAGCAACCGCAAGAGGTGCGGCGCTTGTAAGCGAGGCTTGATCAGGACGCTGACGGTGAAGCTGCCGTTATTGGCGCGCAGGGCTTCCCCGGTGGGCAGGCCAGTCAGCTGCAGCAGCTCGTAGTCGCTGTGCGGCGGCTCATGACGGGGGCTTTCGAAGGAGGGGGCGGGAGTAGGCCGGGGTTGCACGCTATTCAGCGGCGGCAACTCAACCGGCTGTGCCGGCACACCATCGGGGGGTTGATTGCTGTAGGCGGTATTGCCATCGGCGTCAGTGTATTTATAGATCTGCGCTGCGGCGGGCAGGGCGATCAGCAACCACATCAAAAGAAAACCACGACCCATAACATCGACCGGAAACAAAAGCGTTGGGGTGCAGCATAGGTCAGGGGAGGTGATTGACCCAAGCCGTTAACATTTCGGCATGATTTACAAATTCCCCCAAACACCACAAAACCCCTGTGGGAGCGAGCCTGCTCGCGAAGGCGGTGTGTCAGTAACATTCATTTTGAATGAGAAACCGCTTTCGCGAGCAGGCTCGCTCCCACAGGGTTCTTCATTGGTCGTTAAATCGCGGGCACAAAAAAGGCCTTCCGAAGAAGGCCTCTTTTTTGTCACGCCGCGTGCCGCAGCGCTACCGGATCAGCAGCTGTAGTACAGCTCATATTCCAGTGGGTGTACGAAGGTACGAACCTTGATTTCTTCTTCGCTTTTCAGGGCGATGTAAGCGTCGATGAAGTCGTCGCTGAAAACGCCGCCTTTGGTCAGGAACGCACGACCTTTGTCCAGCTCTTCCAGGGCTTCTTTCAGGCTGCCGCAAACTTGTGGGATCTCTTTCGCCTCTTCAGGCGGCAGGTCGTACAGGTTTTTGTCAGCTGCGTCGCCAGGGTGGATCTTGTTCTGGATGCCGTCCAGGCCAGCCATCAACAGTGCAGCGAAGCCCAGGTACGGGTTAGCTGCTGGATCCGGGAAGCGAGCTTCGATACGGCGAGCGCGAGGGCTGGACACGTAAGGAATGCGGATCGAAGCGGAACGGTTGCGAGCCGAGTAGGCCAGCATTACTGGAGCTTCGAAACCTGGGACCAGACGCTTGTAGGAGTTGGTCGACGGGTTGGTGAAGCCGTTCAGTGCCTTACCGTGCTTGATGATGCCGCCGATGAAGTACAGAGCGGTGTCGGACAGGCCGGCATAGCCTTCGCCAGCGAAGGTGTTCTTGCCATCTTTGGCGATGGACAGGTGAACGTGCATACCCGAACCGTTGTCGCCATACAGAGGCTTAGGCATGAAAGTCGCGGTGCGGCCGTAAGCAACTGCAACGTTGTGTACGCAGTACTTCAGGGTCTGAACTTCGTCAGCCTTGGCAACCAGGGTGTTGAACTTCACACCGATTTCGTTCTGGCCGGCAGTCGCCACTTCGTGGTGGTGAACTTCGATGGTCAGGCCCATTTCTTCCATGGCGTTGCACATGGAGGTACGGATTTCGTGGTCGTGGTCGAACGGTGGAACCGGGAAGTAACCGCCTTTGATACCTGGACGGTGACCATGGTTGCCGCCTTCGATGTCCTGGTCGGACATCCACGAACCTTGTTCGGAGAAGATTTTGAACATCGAGCCAGAGATGTCGGACTTGAACTTCACTTGATCGAAGATGAAGAACTCAGGCTCCGGACCTACGAATACGGTGTCGCCGATACCGGTCGACTTCAGGTATTCCTCGGCGCGGTGGGCGATGGCGCGTGGGTCACGGTCATAGCCTTGCATGGTCGAAGGGTCGATCACGTTGCAGACCAGAATCAGCGTTGGGTCTTCGGTGAACGGGTCGAGGACGGCAGTGCTGTCGTCCGGCAGCAGGATCATGTCGGAGGCTTCGATGCCTTTCCAGCCGGCGATGGAGGAACCGTCGAACATTTTGCCTTCTTCGAAGAAAGCTTCATCCAGCGCGTCGCGAGCCGGCATGGTCACGTGGTGCTGAGTGCCTTTGGTGTCCGTGAAGCGCAGATCAATCCATTTGACGTCATGATCTTTGATGAGTTGAACCGACTTCGACATAGTGTCCTCCGGGTGGCTTCGGGCTTAGTAGTGGATGCCCTTGGAATGTGGGTGATGCCGGCGCGAATACTCTGCCAAGGCAACCTGCCTCACAAGGGAGCAAATTGCATGCCAGTGCCCCACCATGGGTTTTTTGCCCCATTTTCACGCTTATAAAGGTACAGACGGTCATTAGACGGAAAATCGCGCCCTACAATGTGGCGCAAAAATCTGCAAACGACCTGTTTTGGTGCGCGAAAAACCTTCTGCATATTAACTGGTTAAACCTTGAGCAATTTCCGCTATAATCCGCGCCCCCCTTTTTCGGCTGGCCCAGCGCGCGCTGTTTTCATGAAACTAATCGTAAAAGTCTTTCCCGAGATCACCATCAAGAGCCGCCCGGTACGGATGCGTTTCATCCGCCAATTGGCCAAAAACATCCGCACCGTGCTCCGCGATCTGGACCCGGCCGTGGTGGTGAACGGTGTGTGGGACAATCTCGAACTGGAAACCCGCGTCAGCGAGCCCAAAGCCCTGAAGGAGATGGGCGAGCGCCTGAGCTGCATGCCGGGCGTCGCGCACTTCCTGCAGATCGACGAATACCCGCTGGGTGATTTCGATGACATCGTTGAAAAGTGCAAGCAGCACTACGGTGATGCACTGGCCGGCAAGATTTTCTCGGTGCGGTGCAAACGCGCCGGCAAGCACCCATTTAGCTCGATAGATATTGAGAAATACGTCGGCAGCCAGTTGCGCCGTCAGTGCGGTGCCGCCGGGATTGACCTGAAAAAACCTGAAATCGAAGTCCGAATCGAAGTTCGCGACCAACGGTTGTTCGTGATCCATAGTCAGCACAACGGCATTGGCGGTTATCCGCTGGGTGCACTGGAACAGACGCTTGTACTGATGTCCGGCGGCTTCGATTCCACCGTGGCGGCGTACCAGATCATGCGCCGTGGCCTGATGAGCCATTTCTGCTTCTTCAATCTGGGCGGAAGGGCCCACGAACTGGGCGTCATGGAAGTCGCGCACTTCATCTGGAAGAAGTACGGAAGCTCTCAGCGCGTGTTATTTGTCAGTGTGCCGTTCGAGGAAGTTCTGGGAGAAATTCTCGGGAAAGTCGATAACAGTCATATGGGCGTAGTTTTGAAGCGTATGATGTTGCGCGCTGCTTCCCGTATTGCTGATCGGTTGCAAATCGAAGCGCTGGTCACCGGTGAAGCGATTTCCCAGGTGTCGAGCCAGACGTTGCCGAACCTGTCCGTGATCGACTGCGTGACCGACAAGCTGGTCTTGCGTCCGCTGATTGCCAGTCACAAGCAGGACATCATCGATCTGGCCAACGAAATCGGGACGGCCGACTTCGCCAAGCACATGCCGGAATACTGCGGGGTCATCTCGGTCAATCCGAAGACGGCTGCCAAGCGCCACCGGGTGGAGCACGAAGAGAAAGAATTCGACATGGCGGTCCTTGAGCGTGCGCTCGAGAACGCCAAACTGGTACCGATCGATCGCGTCATCGACGAATTGGGCCAGGACTTGCAGATTGAAGAAGTCAGCGAAGCGCTGGCGGGGCAAATCATCATCGACATCCGTCACCCGGATGCCGCTGAAGATGATCCGCTGGCCCTGGCTGGTATCGAGGTACAAGCGATGCCTTTCTATGCATTGAACGCTCGTTTCAAGGAACTGGACCCTACTCGCCAGTACCTGCTGTATTGCGACAAAGGCGTGATGAGTCGCCTGCATGCCCACCATTTGCTCAGTGAGGGGCATGCCAATGTGCGCGTTTATCGACCGAGCTAAGAGCCCGGGGCTGTATGCCTGTGGCCTGCGTCACCGGCCCCCCGACTCTGCCGTCAAGCTGTAACGGCAAGGCCTGACTCTACTGTAATCGCTGCCAAGACTTGTCAGCACACCGAATCCTCTGATCGAGATACACAAGTGATCGAAAATCTACGCAACATCGCCATCATTGCTCACGTTGACCATGGTAAAACCACCCTGGTAGACAAACTCTTGCGTCAATCCGGCACCCTGGAGCGCAACGAGCTCAACGACGAGCGCGTGATGGACTCCAACGACCAGGAGAAAGAGCGCGGTATTACCATTCTGGCGAAAAACACCGCCATCAACTGGAACGGCTACCACATCAACATCGTGGACACCCCGGGCCACGCCGACTTCGGCGGCGAAGTTGAACGCGTAATGTCGATGGTTGACTCCGTTCTGCTGCTGGTTGACGCTCAAGACGGCCCTATGCCGCAAACCCGTTTCGTGACCAAGAAGGCTTTCGAAGCCGGCCTGCGTCCAATCGTGGTCATCAACAAGGTTGACCGTCCAGGCGCGCGTCCGGACTGGGTTCTGGACCAGATCTTCGACCTGTTCGACAACCTCGGTGCTACCGAAGAACAGCTGGACTTCAAAGTCGTCTACGCCTCGGCCCTGAACGGTATTGCCGGTCTGGACCACACTGCCATGGCTGAAGACATGACCCCGCTGTACCAGTCGATCGTCGACGACGTACCTGCGCCGAAAGTCGACCGTGACGGTCCGTTCCAGATGCAAATCTCCGCTCTGGACTACAACAGCTTCCTGGGTGTTATCGGCGTTGGCCGTATCGCTCGTGGTCGCGTCAAGCCGAACACCCCGGTAGTAGCGATCGACGCCGACGGCAAGCGCCGTAACGGTCGTATCCTGAAGCTGATGGGTCACCACGGTCTGCACCGCATCGACGTTGAAGAAGCAGCGGCCGGCGACATCGTCTGCGTCAGCGGCTTCGACCAGCTGTTCATCTCTGACACTCTGTGCGACCCACTGAACGTCGAAGCGATGAAGCCGCTGACCGTTGACGAACCAACCGTTTCGATGACCTTCCAGGTTAACGACTCGCCGTTCTGCGGCCGTGAAGGCAAGTTCGTGACCAGCCGTAACATCAAGGAACGTCTGGACAAAGAGCTGCTGTACAACGTTGCTCTGCGCGTTGAAGAAGGCGACTCGGCTGACAAGTTCAAAGTCTCCGGCCGTGGTGAGCTGCACCTCTCGGTACTGATCGAAACCATGCGTCGCGAAGGCTTCGAAATGGGTGTTGGTCGTCCTGAAGTGATCATCCGTATGGTTGACGGCGTCAAGCACGAACCGTACGAAAACGTGACCATCGACCTGCCGGAAGAATCCCAGGGCGCGATCATGGAGCAAATGGGCCTGCGTAAAGGCGACCTGACCAACATGGTTCCGGATGGCAAGGGCCGTGTGCGCCTTGAGTACAACATCCCGGCTCGTGGCTTGATCGGTTTCCGTAACGAGTTCCTGACCCTGACCTCCGGTGGCGGCATCCTGACTTCGATCTTCGATCGTTACGACGTGATGAAGTCCGGCGACATGTCCGGCCGTCAGAACGGCGTGCTGGTATCGGTTGCTACCGGTAAGGCTCTGACTTACTCGCTGGAAACCCTGCAGGCGCGTGGCAAGCTGTTCGTAGAACACGGCCAGGACATCTACGAAGGTCAAATCGTTGGCTTGAACAGCCGCGACAACGACCTGGGTGTCAACCCGACTAAAGGCAAGAAGCTCGACAACATGCGTGCTTCGGGTAAAGACGAAACCATCGCACTGGTTCCGCCTGTCAAGTTCACTCTGGAGCAAGCTCTGGAGTTCGTACAGGAAGACGAACTGTGTGAAGTCACTCCTAAGTCCATCCGTCTTCGCAAGAAGATCCTGGGCGAAAGCGAGCGTACCCGCGCTGCGAAGAAGTCCGGTAACTAAGTCATTTAGTTAGCTGATAAAAAAACGCCCCCGACCGCAAGGTCGGGGGCGTTTTTGTTTGTCTGGCTGTAGCAACTCTTTCGCCTCTGTAGCAGCTGTCGAGCCCCAGCGAGGCTGCGTTCGACTGCGCAGCAGTCGTAAATTCTGTGAATGTAGTCCCCAGGAATCACCGTGGCGCATGGTTTAACGACTGCTTCGCAGCCGAACGCAGCCTCGCTGGGGCTCGACAGCTGCTACGGGGGATTGATGGGGGGTTAGAACTTCTCGAGCGGCCGGCGGCTGGCGCTGGTCTCACGCGCCACTTCCTTCGGCTTGTACGCGCAATACCCCGGCCGCGGTCCGATTTTCGGGTGGTTGCGGCAAGTGTCCGGGCGCTTTTCATAAATAGTGCACAGGCGGCTCTTACGATCCAGATAGAGGCAATCGTTGTTGCTCATGCGCTGGAGGGTGAAGATTTCGGTCTTCTGACTGTAACGCTCGACGATCCCTTCCTTCTGCAGGCGCTTGGCGATGTTCTTCGCCGGCTCGCCGCGCTCGAATTCGTCGACGATGCCGATACGGATCAGGTCCTTGATCTTGACCTCGACCGGCAGCGTGCAGCAGCTGGACACGCAGGAACCGCACATCGGCGCAGAGTACTTGGCCCAGGTATCGAGGCGATCGATCTCAGCGGCGGCGATCAGGTTGGGTTTCATCATCGGTTGTTACCAGCACGTGCATCAGGGCGCGCGATCATACCGGGACTGGTGGATTTTTGAACAACCTTTCGCCAGATTTTTTCTGTAGCACCTCAATAGCACCGTTAATCCGGCACGCCCCCTGCATTGATTCAGGCACACGACAATGTAATGCCGACCTATCTCGCACTATCAGGAAAAACTGCCGAACCCGAGCTCCCACCGTCTGTCAGACCGTCTAGGCTCAACAACTCCACGCTCGCTCGAGGTCTTATCGATGACTCAAGAACCACTTGTTCGCGAAGCAGAGGTGGCCGCATTCCGCGACGCCGTCTTGACCAAACTCACCTACGCGGTGGGTAAAGACCCGGATCACGCCTTCGACCACGACTGGTTCGAAGCCATCGCCCTGGCGGCACGTGATCACATGGTCGAGCACTGGATGGATCACACCCGGCAGATCTACCGCAAAGGGCAGAAGCGGGTTTATTACCTTTCCCTGGAATTCCTCATCGGCCGGCTGCTCTACGACAGCCTGAGCAACCTTGGCCTGCTCGACGTCGCCCGTGCAGCGCTGACCGAGCTTGGCGTCGACCTCGAACGCATTCGCCTGCTGGAGCCCGACGCGGCCCTGGGCAACGGCGGCCTCGGTCGTCTGGCGGCGTGCTTCATGGAAAGCATGTCGACCCTCGGCATTGCCGGTCACGGCTACGGCATTCGCTATGAGCACGGTTTGTTCCGCCAGGCCATTGTCGATGGATGGCAGCAGGAGCAGACCGAACACTGGCTGGATTTCGGCAACCCGTGGGAATTTGAACGGGCGGAGGTCGTTTACCCTATCGGCTTCGGCGGCGGCGTTGAAACCGTCATCGATGAAAACGGTAAATCCAAGCAAGTCTGGACCCCGGTGGAAACGGTGCGTGCGATTGCTTACGACACCCCGGTGGTCGGCTGGCGCGGGGCGAGCGTCAACACACTGCGTCTTTGGCGTGCCCGGGCGATGGAAGATTTGCACCTGGAGCGCTTCAACGCCGGTGACCACTTGGGTGCGGTAGCGGAAGTGGCTCGCGCCGAAAGTATTTCCCGCGTGCTTTATCCAGCGGACAGCACCGAAGCCGGCCAGGAACTGCGCCTGCGCCAGGAATACTTCTTCGTCGCCGCGTCCTTGCAGGATTTGCTGCGCCGCCATCGAAACATGCACACCTCGGTGCTGACCCTGGGCGACCACGCGGCGATTCAGCTCAACGACACTCACCCCTCGATTGCCGTGGCTGAATTGATGCGCCAGCTGGTCGATGTCTACGACGTGGCGTGGGATGCGGCGTGGCAAGTCACCGTTGACACGCTGTCGTACACCAACCACACGCTATTGCCCGAAGCGCTGGAAACCTGGCCGGTCGGTTTGATGGAGCGGATGTTGCCGCGGCACATGCAGATCATTTACCTCATCAACGCCCAACACATCGACTCCCTGCGCGCCAAAGGCATTCATGACTTTGACGTATTGCGCGCTGTATCGCTGATCGAAGAAGACAACGGTCGCCGTGTGCGCATGGGCAACCTCGCGTTCCTCGGCTCCCACAGCGTCAACGGCGTGTCCGGGCTGCACACGCAGCTGATGCGCAAAACCGTGTTCTCCGAACTGCACAAGCTTTACCCCGACCGGATCAACAACAAGACCAACGGCATCACCTTCCGCCGCTGGCTCTACCAGGCTAACCCCGAACTGACGTCGATGATGGTCGATGCCCTCGGGCCTGATTTGCTGGATAACCCCGAAGAGCGCTTGCTCGACCTGGAACCGTTCGCCGAAAAAGCTGCGTTCCGCAAGGCATTCGCCGAACAGCGGCTGCACAGCAAGAAAGCCTTGGCCTACCTGATTCACGAGCGGCTGGGGGTGGCGGTCAACCCGGCGGCGATGTTCGACGTGCAGGTCAAACGGATCCACGAATACAAACGCCAGTTGCTCAATCTTATGCACACCGTCGCGTTGTATCAGGCAATTCGAGCCGAACCGGAAATCGACTGGGTGCCGCGGGTGAAGATCTTTGCCGGCAAGGCCGCCGCCAGTTATCACCAGGCCAAGCTGATCATCAAATTGACCAACGACATTGCCCGGGTGGTGAACAACGACCCGACTGTGCGCGGCTTGCTCAAAGTGGTGTTCCTGCCCAACTACAACGTCAGTCTGGCGGAGAGCATTATTCCGGCGGCGGATTTGTCGGAACAGATTTCCACCGCAGGCTTCGAGGCTTCCGGCACCAGTAACATGAAGTTCGGCCTCAACGGCGCACTGACCATCGGCACCCTGGACGGGGCCAACGTAGAAATGTCCGAGCGCATTGGCGTCGAACACATGTTCATCTTCGGTCTCAGTGCGCAGCAGGTCGAGGCGCGCAAACAGAACCACGAGTTCAATGCGACACCGGACATCGCGGCGTCCCATCGACTCAATGACGTGCTGCAAGCGATTCGCGGCGGGGTGTTCTCCCCGGATGATCCGTCCCGTTACACCGGGCTGATTGATTCGCTGGTGGACTACGATCGCTTCCTGGTCTGCGCCGATTTTGACGCTTACTGGAATGCGCAGATGCGCGTCGAAGCCCATTGGCACGATTCCAAGGAGTGGTGGCGCTCGGCGGTGTTGAACACGTCGCGGATGGGTTGGTTCTCTTCAGACCGGACCATTCGCGAGTACGCCACGGATATCTGGAAAGCACTGGAGTAACTTTTCGCAATAATTGCATGCACGGCCCGGCGGGTGTCGGGACTGGCCGATATACTAAGCAGCGGTTACACCGGATAGCATGCCTTGGCGATCCATTGTGGGAGCGAGCCTGCTCGCGATAGCGGACTGACATTCAATATTGATTCTGAATGTCAGTCCGCTATCGCGAGCAGGCTCGCTCCCACAGGTTTGTGTGGTTTCACACTAAACTTTGCCAATGCTGTCTTTCCGGAATCGCCCTATCGCGGGGTTGCTTAAGGATATCGACCATGCAATGGATTTTCGTGCTGATCGGGCTGGCGTTCGGTTGGATTCTTGGCTGGATATTCGACGAATCGTTCGACGATGCGCTGTTGGGCGCGTTGCTCGGCTTGGGTATTGGCCAGGCTATCCGCATCGCCCGTTTAGGTTCACAAGCTGCCAGGCAGCACCTTCTGCTGGAGCAGACGCAGGTTGCGCTGAGTGCAGTGCAGCAACGCCTGGCCTTGCTGGAGGTGTCAGGCGTCAAAGCGCCTGAAACCAGCGAGCCGGCTGCAAGCGAACCCATTGGGCCTTCTGATTTTGCCCACGACGAAACCCCTGTCGAAACCCCGGAACTGATCTGGGACCTCCCCCCCGAACTCGAACCGATCACCGCTATGGCAACTGACACCAGTCAGCCACTGCCTGTCGACGCCTGGAAACCCGAGCCGCAAGCCCCCGCCACCCCACGCGTCCCTAACCTCTTTGATCGCGCCATCAGCGGCGCCCGCGCCTGGCTGTTCGGCGGTAACACCGTGCTGCGGGTCGGCGTGGTCCTGTTGTTCCTCGGTCTGGCCTTTTTATTGCGGTATGCGACCGAAGGCATGGTGGTGCCGATCGAGCTGCGTTACGCCGGCGTCGCGGCGTTTGCGTTGGGGCTGCTCGGTTTGGGTTGGTGGCTGCGTCATCGCAATGCCAATTACGCGTTGATGCTGCAAGGCACCGGCATTGCCGTTTTGTACCTGACTGTGTTCGCCGCCATGCGTTTGCATCCGCTGCTGGATCCGACGGCAGCGCTTGGCCTGCTGGTGGCGGTGACGGCGTTCTCAGCGATTCTGGCGATCACCCAGGATTCATTGGCGCTGGCCTGCGCAGCAGCGCTGGGCGGTTTTGCCGCGCCGATTCTGACGTCTACCGGTGCCGGCAGCCACGTCGCGCTGTTTAGCTACTTCACCTTGCTCAACGCCGGCATCCTCACCATTGCGTGGTTCAAGGCCTGGAGATTGCTCAACCTGATCGGCTTTGCCGGCACGTTCAGCATCGGTTTCGCATGGGGGCTGCGTTCCTATACGCCGGATTTGCTGTGGAGCATCGAGCCGTTCCTGATTGTGTTTTTCCTGATGTACCTGGCCATCGGTCTGTTGTTCGCCCGGCGCAAATTGCTGGCAATCAGCGATGCACCGGAAGACGACAGCCGCGAGGCGTTGCTGCACTGGTCGGCGCGCAAGGGCGATTACGTCGACGGCACTCTGCTGTTTGGCCCACCCGTGGTGGGATTCGGTTTGCAGTTCACGCTGGTCCAGCACATTGAGTTTGCTGCAGCCTTTAGCGCATTGACGTTGGGCATGATTTACCTGGGCCTGACCCGATTGCTGGTGGGAGGCCGCGCATTGTTGTTGGCAGAAACTTGTTTGGCACTGGGCGTGATCTTCGCCAGTCTGGCCATTCCGTTGGGGCTTGATGCGCGCTGGACGTCTGCTGCCTGGGCCGTTGAAGGCGCCGGGATCTTCTGGCTCTGCCTGCGTCAGCAACGACCCACGGCACGAGCTTTTGCCTTGCTGCTGCAACTGGGCGCAGCGGTGGCGTTTATCCGCGAGCTGCGACTCGGCGAAAGCAGCCTGCTCGACGGCGCACCGTTGGGCGCGTTGATGCTCGGCATGGCGTTGCTGTTCAGCTTCTATCAATTGCGCAACGCGGCACCTGGGCAGACGGTGGAATGGGAGCGCAAAGGGAATGCGGTTCTGGCATGCCTCGGTTTGATGTTTCTCTACCTGCTGGCGCCCTTGTTTTTCTTCACTCAGGGCACCGCGATCAGTTGGGCGCTGGCCGGTTTGGCGACGTTGTTTGTCGGCCTGCGCCTGCAATCGCGCACGTTCCTGTTCACCGCGTTTGTCGTGCAATTGCTTGGCGGTGCGTTGTTCCTGCTGCGGCTGGAAAGTAGCGGGGGTGAGTCTGCGGCGGTGTTCAGCGCTGGCTGGAGCGGTTTGCTCAGTGCCTCGCTGATCGGTCTGGCGTTGGTCGCCGGCATGCTGCTGGCGGCGCGGGATGAGATGGTGCGCAGCGACGTGCGGCTGCTACTCGGTGTGTCGGTGGTGTTGCTGGCCGGTCTGGTACTGATCAATCTGGCCGTTCTGTTCGTCCTGCCGTGGCAAACCGCGAGTGCGGTGTGGGCGGCCAGTGGTTTGTTCATCATCTGGTTGAGCCTGTTCCTGAAGCTGCGCGTCAGTTTTGTCTTCGGTTTGCTGTTGCAGGTGATTGGCGGCGCGGCGTTTGTGCTGGCAGGGCCGGCCCTGCTCGGACCGTTGGCCAGTGAAGGTTTGAATCCAATGGCGCACAGCGGTTTCTGGACGCCGTTGGCATTGGGTTCGGCGGCGCTGGTCGGTGCCTGGCGCTTGCAGGTCGGCAATCATGCTTCGGCGTTTGATGTGCTGAGTTTGAGGCGGCTGTCCGAAGTGCTGCTGTTGTGGGGCGGGGGTTGGTGGGCGTTGGCGTGGATCAGTGAAGTGCTGCGTTTTGCGCCGGTCAATCTGCAAGCGACGCTGTTGCTGGTGGTCGCCGCAGTCAGCGTGGCGCTATGGACTGCGTTGGCGCTGCGCTTGAAATGGTCCTCGCTGGGTTTGCTCTGCACCTTGCTGATGCCAGTGGCCGGCGTGGTGTTGTGCGCGGCGTGGCACTCGCGTTATCACCCGGCGGCCAGTTTTGGCTGGCTTGCCTGGGCGGCGGTGTTCGTCGTGCATTTCGTCTCGCTGAAGCGACTGGCGCCGATGCTGCCGGCGCGAGCTGTGAGCACGGCGCATGTGCTTGGCTGCTGGTTGTTGATTGGTGTGCTGGCGCTCGAACTGCGCTATGGCTTGCTACTGTTGTCCGAACAATACAACGCCTGGCGCTGGTTGGGCTGGGCGATTCTGCCAGGCCTGTATCTGGTGCTGATGGCTGCGCCACGCAGTTGGCCGTGGCCGGTATCGGCGTATCCCCGCGAATACCGACTGTATGCGGCGGCACCGCTGGCGCTGCTGATGCTCGGCTGGTTCTGGCTGGCGAACGTCGCCAGCGACGGCACCGCCGAACCACTGCCGTACGTGCCGTTGATCAACCCGCTGGAGTTGGGCCTGCTGTTTGCGCTGTTCGGCATCTATATCTGGTCGCTTGGCGCCGTGACGCAACTGGCGATCCGCAAGGACTACACCGAAAACGCCACGCAATTGATCGCAGGGGTTTCACTGTTTGCTTTCTTTACCGCATTGGTGATGCGCACGGCGCACCATTGGGGCGGTGTGCCGTTCGAGTTCGATGCGTTGCTTGAATCCATGTTGGTTCAGGCCGGCCTGTCTATCGTCTGGACCCTGATGGCGCTGAGCCTGATGATCGGCGGTCATTTGAGCCGTCGTCGCGAGGTCTGGCTGATCGGCGCGGCGTTGATTGGCGCAGTGGTGGCCAAGCTGGTCTTTGTGGAATTGAGTAACCGCGGCGGGCTCGCGCGGATCGTGTCGTTTATCGGCGTTGGCGTGTTGCTGCTGGTGGTGGGCTATTTCGCGCCGCTGCCGCCCAAGCGTGTCGAGGCTGCGCCGGATGTGGAAAAACCGGCACCGGAAACCGAAGGAGTGTCGTCTTGAGTCAGAAGCTGAACCTGGGCTGGTGGGGCGCGGTTGCGCTGGGTGTGACGCTGTCGGTCAGCGCGCAGGAGCAACCGGCGGACTTCACCACTCAAGTGCTGTTGTCTGTGAGCGGCGAAGGCCCATGGTATCGCCTTGATTTACCGTTAAGCGTGCAATTGAAAGCGCGGCAAACCGACCTCAGTGATGTGCGTGTCTTCAACGCCGCCGGTCAGGTTCAGGCGTATGCCGTGGCAAGAGAGCCGGCCCAAACCCGCGAAAATCGCGCTTTGACTGATGTGAAGTGGTTCCCGCTGTACAGTTCGGCAGATTCTACCGAGCACGCGCCCAGCGTGCGGGTGCAGTCAACTGCCAGCGGTGCGCTGGTCGAAGTGCAGCCGTCCATTCAGCTGGAAGCGGGCGAAGAAGTGCTGCGCGGCTGGTTGCTCGATGCCAGCGCCATCAAGGCACCGTTGCAGCAATTGGTCCTCGACTGGACCAGCGAACGCGAAGGCTTCCAGCAATTCAGCATCGAAGCCAGCGACGACTTGCAGCATTGGCAGTCGTGGGGCAGGGGGCAGGTCGCACGGTTGACGTTTGCCGACGAACGGGTCGAGCAGCATGAAGTCGCTCTGCCGGGGCAATCGGCACGCTATCTGCGCCTGTTGTGGAGTTCGCCGCAGTCGGCTGCAACGCTGACGTCGGCGCAGCTGGAAAGTGCAAGCAGACGCAGCCTGCCGCTGCCGTTGGTCTGGTCGCAACCGTTGGCCGGCAGCAGCGTGAAGACCGGTGAATACACCTGGCAATTGCCGATGGGGCTGAATGTCGAGCGGGTGCAGGTTGAACTGAGTCAGCCCAACAGCTTGGCACCAGTCACCTTATCCGGTCGCCGCGAGAGCAGCTTGCCGTGGCAGCCGCTGGGCAGTGGCTTGCTGTATCGCCTGACCCAGAATGGCCAGGACGTGGTGCAGAACGAATTGCAACTGCCGGGGCAAACCGTACAGCAGTTGAAGCTGGTTGTGGACGAGCGCGGTGGAGGCCTGGGTGCCGAGGCGCCGACGGTGAAGTTTGCCGTGCGTCCGACGCAACTGGTGTTCCTCGCGCGCGGGCCAGAGCCTTATACGCTGGCGTTGGGGAATGCGACAGTGAGGGCAGCGAGCTTGCCATTGTCGACGCTGATTCCGGATTACAGTGCGCAGAAGTTGGCGACATTGGGTAAGGCTGTGGTGGAGGGCGGAGTGCAGGTGACGCCTGCATCGAGGGTGACCACTGGCACGAACTGGAAGAAATTCGGGTTGTGGGCGGTGTTGTTGCTTGGGGTGCTGGTTCTGGCGGCGATGGCGTTCAGCTTGCTGCGCAAGCCCCCCGTCAAACCCTGAAAGCGGGTGCTGCGCACCCATCGCCGGCAAGCCGGTCTCGCTCCCACAGTTGAATGCGCACCCATGTGGGAGCGAGACCGGCTTGCCGGCGAAAGCGGTTTATCGGTCGGTAAAAATGCCCGTTTCGAACTACGCTCAACCCCGCGCATGAACTCTCTTGGGTGTATCACGTCTGATAGGAGGAAATGCGCCTCGACTCGCGTTAAACTGCGCGGGTTTTTAGCCCCCCATTCCACCGGAGCCTTCCATGTCCCGCGTTACCTTGAGTCGCTATTTGATTGAGCAGACCCGTAGCAACAACACGCCTGCCGATCTGCGTTTCCTGATCGAAGTGGTGGCGCGTGCTTGCAAAGAGATCAACCACGCCGTGTCCAAAGGCGCCTTGGGTGGTGTTCTGGGCAGCATGGGCACTGAAAACGTCCAAGGTGAAGTGCAGAAAAAACTCGACGTGATCTCCAACGAGATCCTGCTCGAAGCCAACGAATGGGGTGGTCACCTGGCCGGCATGGCGTCCGAAGAAATGGACAATGCCTACCAGATCCCGGGCAAATACCCGAAAGGTGCGTACCTGCTGGTATTCGACCCGCTGGACGGTTCGTCGAACATCGATATCAACGCGCCGGTCGGTACGATTTTCTCGGTGCTGCGTTGCCCGAACGAATACCTGAGCCAGAATGAGCCCTTGAACGAAAAGGCTTTCCTGCAGCCAGGCACCGAGCAAGTGGCTGCCGGTTACGCGATCTACGGTCCACAGACCATGTTGATCCTGACCCTGGGCGACGGCGTAAAAGGCTTCACCCTGGACCGTGAAATGGGCAGCTTCGTGCTGACCCACGAAGATATCAAGATCCCGACCTCCACTCAGGAATTCGCGATCAACGCCTCCAACCAGCGCCACTGGGAAGCGCCGGTACAACGCTACGTCAGTGAATTGCTGTCTGGCGAAGAAGGCCCGCTGAAAAAGAACTACAACATGCGCTGGGTCGCCGCGATGGTCGCGGACGTGCACCGCATCCTGACCCGTGGCGGTCTGTTCATGTACCCACGCGACAGCCGCGAGCCGTCCAAGCCGGGCAAGCTGCGTCTGATGTACGAAGCCAACCCGATGTCGTTCCTGGTTGAACAGGCTGGCGGCGCCTCCACCGATGGCCATCAGCGCATCCTCGACATCAAGCCAGACGGCCTGCACCAGCGTGTTGCCGTGTTCCTCGGTTCGAAAGAAGAAGTCGAACGCGTCACGGCTTACCACAAGGCATAAACCATGACCGCGCCCTGGCAGCCGTTGCTCGATTGGTGGTTCGGATCTTCCGAATCAGCGAACGAAACAGCGGCCGCCAAGGGCAAGTTATGGTTCGGCAAGCGCGACAGCCAGGACCTCGAAGCGCAGACGCGTTTCGGGGACTGGGTTGAGCAGGCACTGGCCGGCGGATTGACTGACTGGGCGCATCGTCCCCAAGGTTGGCTGGCGCTGGTGCTGCTGCTCGATCAACTCCCGCGAATGATCTATCGCAACACTCCCCAATCCTATTCCGGCGATCTCAGGGCTCAGGCACTGGTGGCGCAAGGCATTGCTGCGGATTTTGATCGGCAGTTGCGGCCTCTTCAGCGAGTGTTTATCTACCTGGTGATGGAGCATTGCGAGAATCTGGCGGTGCAGAACGAGTGCATCTCGCGTTACATCGATCTGCTGTCGCAGCAGCCGGAGGCGGATCGAACACTGTTTACCGACTATCTGGACTATGCCGAGAAGCATCAGCGGGTGATTGCTGAATTTGGGCGGTTTCCGCATCGCAATGCGGTGTTGGGAAGGGAGTCGACGGCTGAGGAGTTGGCGTTTCTCGCAGGACCTGGGTCTCGGTTTTAGGTTTTCCTTGCGGCTGATGCCGTCATCGCCAGCAGGCTGGCTCCCACGTTGGGTTTGTGTCGTTCACAAATCCCCTGTGGGAGCCAGCCTGCTGGCGATGGGGCCAGTGAAAGCAACTTAAATCCGGAAGCTGCCGACCAACTGCTTCAACCGCGCCGCCTGCTGCTCAAGATCCGCACACGCACGCAAGGTCGATTGCAAGTTCTCCACGCCTTCCTGGTTCAGCGTATTGATCTCGGTAATGTCGACGTTGATCGACTCCACCACGGCAGTCTGCTCTTCAGTCGCGGTGGCCACGGACTGGTTCATTCCGTCGATTTCGCCAATGCGCTGCGTCACACTGCCCAGTCGTTCACCCGCCTGGTTGGCGATGCCGACGCTGCTTTCGCTTTGACGCTGGCTGTCAGTCATGATGCTCACCGCTTCGCGGGCGCCGACTTGCAGTTCCTCGATCATCTTCTGCACTTGCTGCGCCGAATCCTGAGTGCGGTGCGCCAGGTTGCGTACCTCATCCGCCACCACGGCAAAACCGCGACCGGCTTCGCCGGCACGAGCGGCTTCGATCGCTGCGTTGAGTGCCAGCAGGTTGGTCTGTTGGGAGATGCTGGTAATCACTTCCAGAATCTGCCCAATGTTGACGGTGTTGCTGTTGAGCGTTTCGATGTTGCCGCACGAATCGCTGATCTTCGCCGACAGCTGCTGCATCGCGGCGATGGTTTTATCCACCACTTGCTGACCGTCTTCGGCCATGGAGCGAGCGTCGCTGGAGTGTTGGGAGGCGAGCGCGGCGTTCTGGGCGATTTCCTGGGCAGCGGCACCCAGTTCGTTGATCGCTGCGGCCACGCTGCTGGTACGCGAGGCTTGCTGGTCGGAGTTGAACATCGACGAGTTCGACGCGGCCACGACGCGCAGCGCTACTTCGTTGACCTGGCCGGTGGCGGAGGACACTTCGCGAATCGAGGTATGAATACGCTCAACAAAACGGTTGAACGAGGTGCCCAGCGCGCCGAATTCGTCCTGGCCGTGGATGGTCAGGCGTTTGGTCAGGTCACCCTCACCTTCGGCGATGTCCTGCATCGCGCGGCCCATGGTCAGCAGCGGCTGCATCAGGACGCTGATCAACATGCCCAGCAACGCAATGATGATCACCACCGCGATGACCATGGCGATGATTGCCGAGGTGCGGAATTCGCTGAGCATCGAGAACGCGGTGTCCTGATCCAGCACCAGCGCCACGTACCAGTCTGCCGACGGCACGCCGTTGACGCGGGTGAAGGAGATGAACTGCTTCTTGCCGTCGATCTCGACTTCTTTCATTCCCGGGCTGACTTTCGGTGCGCCATTCGGGTAGGCGTCTGCCAGGCCTTTGAGCACCAGTTTGCTGTCCGGGTGAATCAGGATCTTGCCATCGGTGCTGACGATGAACGCATGGCCGTGGCCGCCGAAGTTCAGCGAGTTGATGATGGCGCTGACACTGGACAGGTCGATATCCGCACCGGCGACGCCGATCATCTGGCCCTGATACTTAACGGGTGTGGCAACGGTGATCACCAGTTTGCCGGAAGACGCGGCGATGTACGGTTCGGTGACGATGGTCTGTTGCGCACTGTTCGCTGCCTTGTACCAGCCACGGGCGCGAGGGTCGTAGTCGGCGGCACGATTGCCCGCCGGGACCGAAAACATCACACCGTCAGTGCCGCCGAAATAGCTCAGTTGGAAGTTGCTGGTGTAGGCCGGCAGGTCGATCGCGCGTTTCAGGCTGGCCTGTGCGCTGCCGTCCACGGCGATCTGCTGGGACAACGACTGCAGCAACTGGATGCGGCTTTCCAGCCAGGTCTGAATGTTGCTGGTAGTCAGGCTGCCGAGTTCCTGCATCGAGGATTCGGTACTGCTGCGCAGGGTCTGGCGCTGGCGATAGTCGTTGAACAGGATAAAACAGGCGAATGCAACGGCTACCACGAGGGCAGCTGCCAGCAGGATCTTGTGGCTGAATTTCATGTTTCTGGTCATTAAATGCACTACCGCGGAGGGGCTTGTCAGCGAGGGGGCGTCAATTGCCACAGTCGAGGGCTTTACGCTGCTTCTATGTCGACAGCCCAGCGCCAAAGATGAGGCGTCTTACGTAAAAATTGACGAAAACATCAATGGCTCAGGAAAGTTGCTTGTTTTTCGAAAATGGCAGACGAGCGGCCTGATAAATAGCGCGGCGGTCGGGGAACCAGATGGGGGTTTGCTCTTCTAAGCTTCTGCTTGGCAGCCATGCCATTCCCCTTCGCCCCAGGAGTTTCACCATGTCGCTGCGATCTCTCGCCTTGCTCTCGTTCTGCGTGTTGTTGGCCGCATGCAGCAAGGTCAATCAGGAAAACTACTCAAAGCTATCGACCGGCATGCCTAAGGCCGAGGTCGAAACGTTGCTGGGTAAGCCTGCTGATTGCTCGGGCGCACTGGGTATGTCCAGTTGCACCTGGGGCGACAAAAACAGCTTTATCAGCGTGCAGTATGCCGGTGACAAAGTATTGATGTTTTCCGGCCAAGGCCTGAAGTAAACCGGGGCGATACGCCCACGGGAGAAAAACAATGATGCGGTTATTACTTGTACTTTTTGCCGGCCTGATATTGGCTGGCTGCGCCACTTCTGGCAGTGATCAGTTGGCACCGAAAACCGTCAACAGCGTCAACCTCAAGCGTTACCAGGGAACCTGGTACGAGTTGGCTCGCATGCCCATGTATTTCCAGCGTGACTGCGCCCAATCCGAAGCCCATTACATGCTCAAACCTGACGGTAACATGGCGATACTGAACCGCTGCCTGACGGCGCAGTGGCAGTGGGAAGAGATCAAGGGCACGGCTTATCCACAGGAGCCGGGCAAAACCGACAAATTGTGGGTCGAGTTCGATACCTGGTTTTCTCGTCTGATTCCGGGTACGGCGAAGGGGCAATACTGGGTGTTGTACGTCAGCGATGACTACAAGACGGCCATTGTTGGCGACCCGAGTCGCAAGTACCTGTGGCTGTTGGCGCGAACCCCAACCGTCAATGGCGTGGTGCGTGAGGAGTTGCTGAGCAAGGCGCGGCAGCAGGGTTACGACACCTCGCGGCTGATCTGGCGTGCGTCGGAGACGCAGATGGCCAAGACCTCGAACTAACATCCACCGCAAAGCAAACCTGTGGGAGCGAGCCTGCTCGCGAAGGCGGACTGTCAGTCAACATCTCTGTTGAATGTGACGGCCCTTTCGCGAGCAGGCTCGCTCCCACAATTGTTTCCGGTGTCAGCCCAGTAGATCGCGCAGGACCTGGGTGAACGCGCGATTGCTTTCTTCTTCCCCGGCATGACGCCCGTCACGCACAACCCACTGGCCATTGACCAGCACATCGCGAACCTGGCGATCGCCGCCGGCAAACAACCAACGATTGAGAATTGCGTCGCCACTGGCGGTCGCCAGGTAGGGATCGTTGCCGTCCAGCACCAGCCAGTCCGCACGCTTGCCCACTTCCAGCGCGCCAATCGGCTGCCCCAGCGCCTGAGCGCCGCCATCGAGTGCTGCGTCATACAGCGTGCGGCCAACCATCGGCTGATCCGCGCCATACAGGCGATTACGTCGCTGATCGCGCAGGCGCTGGCCGTATTCCAGCCAACGCAATTCTTCCACCACGCTCAACGACACATGGCTGTCGGAACCGATGCCCATGCGCCCGCCCTGAGCGAGGAAATCCACTGCCGGGAAAATCCCGTCGCCCAGGTTGGCTTCGGTGGTCAGGCACAGCCCGGCAATGGCACGACTCTTGGCCATCAGGGTGACTTCTTCCGCATTGGCGTGAGTGGCGTGTACCAGGCACCAGCGCTGATCGACCTGAGTGTTTTCAAACAGCCATTGCAACGGACGACGACCGCTCCAGGTCAGGCAGTCCTCGACTTCCTTCTGCTGTTCGGCAATGTGGATGTGCACCGGGCATTGCTTGTCGCTGGCGGCCAGCACTTCGCTGATTTGCGGTGGCGTGACTGCGCGTAGCGAGTGGAAGCACAAGCCCAGGGATTGCGCCGGTTGCCGGGCCAGAAGCGGCTGCAAACGCGACTGGAGTTTCAGGTAGCTTTCGGTGCTGTTGATAAAGCGGCGCTGGCCGTCGTTCGGCGTCTGGCCACCGAAACCGGAATGGCTGTAGAGCACCGGCAGCAGGGTCAGACCGATACCGGCGGAGCTCGCTGCCTGGCTGATGCGCAGCGCCAGTTCGGCGGGGTCTGCGTAAGGCTGGCCATTGGTGTCGTGGTGCACGTAATGAAATTCCGCGACCGAGGTATAACCGGCCTTGAGCATTTCGATGTACAGCTGACGGGCGATCACACCGAGTTGGTCCGGGCTGATTTTTCCGACGAGGCGATACATCAAATCGCGCCAGGTCCAGAAACTGTCGTTCGGATTACCCGCCACTTCCGCCAACCCGGCCATCGCCCGCTGGAACGCGTGGGAGTGCAGATTCGGCATGCCCGGCAGCAGCGGACCGCTCAGCCGTTCGGCGCCATCTGCGTGGGAATCGGCCTGGAGATGGGTCAATACGCCCTCGACGCTGACCTCAAGACGTACATTATTGGCCCATCCACTAGGCAGCAGCGCGCGTTCGGCAAAGAAGGCGGACATGGTTCAGCACCCCATCGTGTGTTATTTGTATATACATATACAGACGTTTGCCTGCTCGGTAAACTCCGGCAAGCTAGCAACCTTTCCTAAATGAACAAGGATTAACCGTGCCGACTCCGCCCCCAGTGTCACCGTTGGCCGCGAACATGGGCGACAGTCCGGCGCCCTTGTACGCCCGCGTCAAGCAGATGATCACCCAGCAAATCGACAGTGGAAACTGGCCGCCGCACTACCGTGTGCCGTCGGAAAGCGAACTGGTCAGCCAGCTCGGTTTCAGCCGCATGACCATCAACCGCGCCCTGCGCGAAATGACCGCCGACGGTCTGTTGGTACGCATGCAAGGCGTGGGTACGTTCGTCGCCGAGCCGAAAAGCCAGTCCGCGCTGTTTGAAGTGCACAACATCGCCGACGAGATCGCCTCTCGCGGCCATCGCCACACTTGCAAGGTGATCACCCTTGAAGAAGAGGCCGCCGGCTCCGAGCGCGCCCTGGCACTGGATATGCGCGAAGGGCAGAGGGTTTTCCACTCGCTGATCGTGCATTTCGAAAACGATATCCCGGTGCAAATCGAAGACCGTTTCGTCAATGCGCTAGTGGCTCCGGACTACCTCAAACAAGACTTCACGCTGCAAACGCCTTATGCCTACCTCAACCAGGTGGCGCCGCTGACCGAAGGCGAGCACGTGGTCGAGGCGATTCTTGCCGAGGTATCCGAGTGCAAGCTGTTGCAGATTGAAAAAGGCGAGCCATGCCTGCTGATTCGCCGCCGCACCTGGTCCGGCCGTCAGCCAGTGACCGCCGCCCGCTTGATCCACCCCGGTTCCCGTCATCGTCTGGAAGGTCGGTTCCATAAGTAGAGAGTACAAATGAGGCAGTTAAAGGTTCTACGGGCAAAAGATTACCCACGCATGCCGTGGAAAAACGGCGGCGGCAGCACCGAAGAAATCACTCGCGATGCTGGCACGGGCCTGGACGGTTTTGGCTGGCGCCTGTCGATTGCCGACATCGGCGAGTCGGGTGGTTTCTCGATGTTCACGGGTTACGAGCGGGTCATCACCGTGCTGCAAGGTGATGGCATGACCTTGCGGGTGGAAGGTCAGGACACGTTGCCACTGTTACCGCTGACCCCGTTTGCCTTCAGCGGTGAGAGTGAAGTCTCCTGCACATTGCTCGGCGGGCCGATCCGCGATTTCAACCTGATTTATGCGCCGCAGCGTTACAGCGCGCGGTTGCAGTGGCTGGCGGGTGAGCAGCGGTTTTTCAGTTCGGCGGGCACGGTGCTGGTGTTCAGTATTACCGACGCATTGGAAGTGAATGCCGGTAATAGCGCTTCGCAACTGGGTCGCCATGATTGCTTGCGACTGGACGGTAACACCGGGTTGTTGGAAGTCTCCGTCAACGGCCCGTGCTGCGTGATTGAACTGACTGCACACTGAGTCAACACCTATTTTGTAGCAGCTGGCGCAGCCTGCGTTCGGCTGCGCAGCAGTCGTGAAATCAAACACTGCTGTCTTTCAGGATCAGCTCTCCCTCTGGTTTGCGACTGCTGCGCAGTCGAACGCAGGCTTCGCCAGCTGCTACCGATCTTATGTTGCCTTGGCGTTTCATATCCGTTTCCCAGCGCGCACCATCTTGTTACCGAACGCCCCAGTGTGGCGCAAAACCACACTCAAGTAACAGCCGTTTCCTCCTACGCAAAATTCCCCCAAAAAATTTCATCCCCCTCAGAGCCCTTGATTTACAAGCGCTCCAGCCTCCAAAAAACTTTTCTTGAACACCCATCCAACAAGTTGGCCGCTTGATTGCATATGCTTGTATGTACAAGTAAAGACGTATGCGTATGAGTCGACCGAGGCTCTCCGCAGCGTCCACTGATTCGCTTGTGGCGCGACGATGCGCACAAGCTGGCTTGCCCACTGCCCGGGTTGGTTTGAATTGATCGCTGAGGAGTCTTTTTCGTGACTGACAATACCCAGAAACCTACGCCTACGTTTACAAAGCGCCGCAACGTTGAAATCCGCGCCGCCCGCGGTAACACGCTGACCGCCAAGAGCTGGCTGACCGAAGCGCCGCTGCGCATGCTGATGAACAACCTCGATCCGGAAGTCGCCGAGAACCCTAAAGAACTGGTGGTTTACGGTGGCATCGGTCGTGCGGCACGTAACTGGGAATGCTACGACAAGATCGTCGAAAGCCTGACTAACCTGAATGACGACGAGACCCTGCTGGTGCAATCCGGCAAGCCGGTCGGCGTGTTCAAGACCCACAGCAACGCCCCGCGCGTGCTGATCGCCAACTCCAACCTGGTGCCACACTGGGCGAGCTGGGAGCACTTCAACGAACTCGACGCCAAAGGCCTGGCCATGTACGGCCAGATGACCGCTGGCAGCTGGATCTACATCGGTAGCCAAGGCATTGTCCAGGGCACCTACGAAACCTTCGTTGAAGCCGGTCGCCAACACTACAACGATGACCTGAAAGGTCGTTGGGTCCTGACCGCCGGTCTGGGTGGCATGGGCGGCGCCCAGCCTCTGGCCGCTACCCTGGCCGGTGCTTGCTCGCTGAACATCGAATGCCAGCAGGTCAGCATCGATTTCCGTCTGAACAGCCGTTATGTCGATGAGCAAGCCACCGACCTCGACGACGCACTGGCCCGCATCGAAAAATACACCAAGGAAGGCAAGGCGATTTCCATCGCTCTGCTGGGCAACGCGGCAGAAATCCTGCCGGAACTGGTTCGTCGTGGCGTGCGCCCGGACATGGTCACCGACCAGACCAGCGCCCACGATCCGCTCAACGGCTACCTGCCGGCTGGCTGGACCTGGGACGAGTACCGCGCTCGCGCCAAGACCGAGCCGGCTGCCGTGGTCAAAGCCGCCAAGCAGTCCATGGCCGTACACGTTAAAGCGATGCTGGATTTCCAGAAAATGGGCATCCCGACCTTCGACTACGGCAACAACATCCGTCAGATGGCCCAGGAAGAAGGCGTGGAAAACGCATTCGACTTCCCAGGTTTCGTACCGGCTTACATCCGTCCGCTGTTCTGCCGTGGCATCGGTCCTTTCCGTTGGGCCGCGCTGTCGGGCAATGCCGAAGACATCTACAAGACCGACGCCAAGGTCAAAGAGCTGATCCCGGACGACGCCCACCTGCACAACTGGCTGGACATGGCCCGTGAGCGCATCAGCTTCCAGGGTCTGCCGGCGCGTATCTGCTGGGTTGGCCTGGGTCTGCGCGCCAAGCTGGGTTTGGCGTTCAATGAAATGGTGCGCAGCGGCGAACTGTCCGCGCCAATCGTGATCGGTCGTGACCACCTGGACTCTGGCTCGGTAGCCAGCCCGAACCGCGAAACCGAATCGATGCAGGACGGTTCCGATGCTGTGTCCGACTGGCCGCTGCTCAACGCTCTGCTGAACACGGCGAGCGGCGCGACCTGGGTTTCCCTGCACCACGGCGGCGGTGTCGGCATGGGCTTCTCCCAGCACTCGGGCATGGTGATTGTCTGCGACGGTACGGACGAAGCGGCCGAGCGTATTGCGCGCGTCCTGCACAACGACCCGGCGACCGGCGTTATGCGCCACGCCGACGCGGGTTACCAGATCGCCATCGACTGCGCCAAGGAACAAGGGCTGAACCTGCCGATGATCACCGGCAAATAAGCACCCATGTAGCAGCTGCCGAAGGCTGCGTTAAGGGCCGAAGGACCTTCGTTCCGCGTTGGAGTGCCAGGGTCGCTTCGCAACCCGACGCAGCCTTCGGCAGCTGCTACAGGGGTTTAGTGAAACCAGAATAAGAACCCACAGAGGTTGAACCATGGCTGTTAACAACGATCGTGCAGGCAACAAACCGTTGATCGAGAAACGCTCGATCGACTACATCCCGGAAGCGGAGAGACACGGTCGTCTATTTAGCCAGTTCACCCTGTGGATGGGTGCCAACCTGCAAATCACAGCGATTGTCACCGGGGCTTTGGCCGTGGTGCTGGGTGGTGACGTGTTCTGGTCGCTGATCGGCCTGTTGATCGGTCAATTGCTCGGCGGCGGCGTCATGGCGTTGCATGCGGCGCAAGGGCCCAAGCTTGGCCTGCCGCAGATGATCTCCAGCCGGGTTCAGTTCGGCGTGTATGGCGCGGCCATCCCAATCGTGTTGGTGTGTCTGATGTACCTCGGTTTCACCGCAACGGGCACCGTGCTGTCCGGCCAGGCGTTGGGCCAGTTGTTTGGCGTCAGCGACAGTGTCGGCATCCTGATTTTCGCCAGTGTCATTGTGCTGGTGACGGTGCTCGGTTATCGGGTGATTCATTGGATCGGCCGTGTTGCCAGTGTCATTGGCGTGATTGCTTTTGTTTATCTGTTCAGCCGTCTGATGAGCCAGGTTGATGTTGGCGCACTGTTGCAAATCCGCCACTTCAGCTGGAGCAGTTTCTTGCTCGCGGTATCGCTCGCGGCGTCCTGGCAGATCGCCTTCGGTCCTTACGTAGCTGACTACTCTCGCTACCTGCCGAGCAAGATTTCCTCGGTGAAGACTTTTTTTGCCGCAGGCGCAGGTTCGGTCATTGGTGCGCAGGTGGCGATGGTCCTCGGCGTGTTTGCTGCCGCATCGGCCAACGGCCAATTCGCCGGCCACGAAGTGGCCTACATTGTGGGTCTGGGCGGTACCGGTGCCACCGCTGCGCTGCTGTACTTCAGCATCGCGTTCGGCAAAGTCACCATCTCTACGCTGAACTCCTACGGCAGCTTCATGTGCATTGCGACCATCATCAGCGGTTTCCGTGGTGATCTGAAAGTCACGCGCTTGCAGCGTCTGGTCTTTGTGCTGGTGATCGTCGGTGCGGCGACCCTGATGGCTTTGCTCGGTCAGCACTCGTTTCTCGGTGCGTTCAAGTCCTTCATCCTGTTCCTGCTCGCGTTCTTTACGCCATGGAGCGCGATCAATCTGGTGGACTACTACTGCATCACCCGTGAGCGCTATGACGTGCCGGCGCTGGCCGATCCGAACGGTCGCTACGGCCGTTGGAACGTCCTCGGTATCAGCGTCTATGTCTTCGGTGTGCTGGTGCAACTGCCGTTCATCTCTTCCAAGTTCTATACCGGTCCGCTGGTGGAAGCCCTGGGTGGTGTGGATATTTCCTGGATCATCGGTCTGGTGCTTCCAGCATCCCTGTATTACGTGTGCGCGAAAAAATGGCACGGCACAGTGCCCGATCAACTGATTCTGCCGGTCGAGCAGAGCAGCGATGTACAACCTAAAACAAGCGGGGCCGGTCGCGTTGCGACGCAGGCCTGATTGGACGTGGACAGGGCTGGATGCCTCTTGACTGCCGTAAGCCAATTCATGATTAGGAGCGTCACTACAATGAAATCGAACAAGACCCTGCTGACCACATTGCTTTCCATGGGCCTGCTGGCCAGTGCTGGCGCCACTCAGGCTGCCGGTTGGTGCGAGTCGGGTAAACCAGTGAAATTTGCCGGTCTGAACTGGGAAAGCGCCATGCTCCTGACTGACGTGATGCAAGTCGTGTTGGAGAAAGGCTACGACTGCAAGACCGACAGCCTGCCGGGCAACTCCATCACCATGGAAAACGCCCTGAGTAGCAACGACATTCAAGTGTTTGCCGAAGAGTGGGTCGGCCGCAGTGAAGTCTGGAACAAGGCTGAGAAGGCCGGCAAAGTGGTGGGTGTCGGCGCTCCTGTCGTGGGCGCGGTAGAGGGCTGGTATGTGCCACGTTATGTGGTCGAAGGCGACGCCAAGCGCAAGTTGGAGCCTAAAGCCCCGGACCTGAAAGCCATTGCTGATCTGGGCAAATACGCCTCCGTGTTCAAGGACCAGGAAGAGCCTTCCAAGGGCCGTTTCTACAACTGCCCGGCGGGTTGGACCTGCGAGCTGGATAACAGCGAAATGCTGAAAAGCTACGGCCTGGAAAGCACCTACACCAACTTCCGCCCAGGCACCGGCCCGGCGCTGGATGCCGCCGTGCTGTCGAGCTACAAGCGTGGCGAGCCGATCCTGTTCTACTACTGGTCGCCAACCCCGCTGATGGGCCAGGTTGACCTGGTCAAGCTCGAAGAGAAACCAGGGGTGAACAAGACCGTGGATATCAAGGTCGGCCTGTCCAAGACCTTCCACGACGAAGCCCCGGAACTGGTGGCCGTGCTGGAAAAGGTCAACGTGCCGATCGACATCCTCAACCAGAACCTCGGGCGCATGACCAAAGAGCGGATCGAGTCGCCAAAACTGGCCAAGATCTTCTTGAAGGAACATCCTGAAGTCTGGCACGCCTGGGTGAGCGAAGACGCAGCCAAGAAAATCGACGCGGCCTTGTAGGTCGGGCCTCTCCGGCTGCCGGCGACAGCAGTCGGACGCTTGATCGCAACCCCCTTGATTGAGAGTCTCTTATGTTTCCCGAAAGCTTTACCTTTTCCATCGCCGACTGGGTCAACAGTTGGGTCGATTCGCTGGTCACCAACTACGGCGACGTGTTCCGGCAGATCTCTGACACGCTGTTGTGGGCCATCGTCAATCTTGAAGGGCTGCTGCGCGCGGCGCCCTGGTGGCTGATGCTGGCCATCGTCGGGGGCGTTGCCTGGCACGCGACCCGCAAAGTCGTGACCACGGCTGTGATTGTCGGCTTGTTGTTCCTGGTGGGTGCGGTCGGCCTCTGGGACAAGCTGATGCAGACCCTGGCGCTGATGATGGTGGCGACGATCATTTCGGTGCTGATCGGCATTCCGCTGGGCATTCTTTCGGCACGCAGCAATCGCCTGCGTTCGGTGCTGATGCCGTTGCTCGACATCATGCAGACCATGCCGAGCTTCGTGTACCTGATTCCGGTGCTGATGCTGTTCGGCCTGGGCAAGGTCCCGGCGATTTTCGCCACTGTGATTTACGCCGCACCGCCGCTGATTCGCTTGACCGATCTGGGCATCCGCCAGGTTGACGGTGAAGTGATGGAAGCAATCAACGCCTTCGGTGCCAACCGCTGGCAGCAACTGTTTGGTGTGCAACTGCCGCTGGCCCTGCCGAGCATCATGGCCGGGATCAACCAGACCACCATGATGGCGCTGTCGATGGTGGTGATTGCCTCGATGATCGGTGCCCGTGGCTTGGGTGAAGACGTGCTGGTGGGGATTCAGACCCTCAACGTCGGACGTGGCCTGGAAGCCGGTCTGGCGATCGTGATTCTGGCCGTGGTGATCGACCGCATTACTCAGGCGTACGGTCGGGCACGGCACGAGGTGAGCAAATGAACAACGCGACCGTAAGCAAGATCGAAGTCAAAAACGTCTTCAAGATTTTCGGCAACCGTTCCAAGGATGCCCTGGCGATGATTGGCCAGGGCAAAACCAAAGACCAGGTGCTGTCCGAAACCGGCTGTGTGGTCGGCGTGAACGATTTGTCCCTGAGCATCGGCACTGGCGAGATCTTCGTGATCATGGGCCTGTCGGGTTCCGGTAAATCGACCCTGGTGCGCCACTTCAATCGCCTGATCGACCCGACCAGCGGTGCGATCCTGGTGGACGGCGTGGACATCCTGCAATACGACATGGAAGCCTTGCGCGAATTTCGCCGGCACAAGATCAGCATGGTGTTCCAGAGCTTCGGCCTGCTGCCGCACAAGACCGTGGTGGATAACGTCGCCTATGGCCTGAAAGTGCGCGGCGAGAGCAAGCAAATGTGCTCCGAGCGCGCATTGCACTGGATCAACACCGTGGGCCTCAAGGGCTACGAAAACAAATACCCGCATCAGCTCTCGGGTGGCATGCGTCAACGTGTGGGCCTGGCCCGCGCCCTGGCGGCGGACACCGACATCATCCTGATGGACGAAGCGTTCAGCGCCCTCGACCCGTTGATCCGCGCCGAGATGCAGGACCAGTTGCTGGAGCTGCAAAAGACCCTGCACAAGACCATCGTCTTCATCACCCACGACCTCGACGAGGCCGTGCGCATCGGCAATCGCATTGCGATCCTCAAGGACGGCCGCCTGATTCAGGTCGGCACTCCAAGGGAGATCCTGCATTCGCCGGCGGATGAGTATGTCGACCGGTTCGTGCAGCGTCGGGCTGCGGTGGTTTAAGAGATTTGCGGTGACTGTGCTGGCCCCTTCGTGAGCAGGCTCGCTCCCACATTGGAATGCGTACCCCTGTGGGAGCGAGCCTGCTCGCGAAGGCGGCGGTGGAGCTGCATTAAAATTGAAGAAATACAGTTGAGGTCAAAGATGTCCCAGGCTGAAAAAATCGTTATCGCCGATGCCCCGGTGCGTTGGCAGGATGTGGTGGCCGTCGCCCGTCATGGCGCGCAGCTTGAGCTGTCGACGCAGGTCTGGGCACGCATTGAAAACGCCCAAGGCATCGTCCAGCGCATCGTCACCAGCGGCGAGCGCGCCTATGGCATCAACACCGGGCTCGGTGCGTTGTGCAACGTCTCCCTGCAAGATGAACAACTCAGCCAGTTGTCGCGCAACACCTTGCTCAGTCACGCCTGCGGCGTTGGCGCACCGCTGACCAACGAGCAGACTCGCGCAATCATCTGTGCCGCCGTCATCAACTACAGCCATGGCAAATCCGGCCTGCACCGTCAGGTGGTTGAAGCCCTGCTGGCGCTGCTCAACCGTGGTATTACCCCGCAAGTGCCATCCCAGGGGTCCGTGGGCTACCTGACGCACATGGCGCACATCGGCATTGCGCTGCTGGGTGTCGGCAATGTCAGCTATCGCGGGCAGATCGTTTCCGCCCAGCAAGCCCTGGCCGAAGAAGGCCTGCAACCGGTCAAGCTCGGCGCCAAAGACGGTTTGTGTCTGGTCAACGGCACGCCATGCATGACCGGCCTCAGCTGTCTGGCGATTGCCGACGCCGCGCATTTGCTGCACTGGGCCGACGTGATCGGCGCCATGAGTTTCGAAGCCCAACGCGGTCAGATCGATGCGTTCGACGCCGAAATCATCGCGCTCAAGCCGCATCCGGGCATGCAGCAAGTCGGCATCAATTTGCGCGCTGTGCTCGATGGCAGTGAAGTGATCGCCAGCAGCAAAGGCATTCGTACTCAGGATGCGTTGAGCATCCGTTCGATCCCGCAGGTACACGGCGCTGCCCGTGATCAGTTGGTTCATGCGACCAAACAGATCGAAAACGAACTCAACGGCGCCACCGACAATCCATTGGTGCTCGGCACGCCGGACAATTACCGCGTCGTTTCCCAGGCCAATCCGCACGGCCAGTCCGTAGCGATGGCGGCGGACCTGCTGGCCATCGCCATGGCCGAAATCGGTTCCATCGCCGAGCGCCGTCTGGACCGTCTGATCAACCCGCATGTCAGCGGTCTGCCGGCGTTCCTTGTGGCCAATCCGGGCGTTAACTCCGGAATGATGATCGTCCAATATGTCGCCGCTTCCCTGTGTGCGGAAAACCGTCAATTGGCGCAACCCGCCGTGCTCGACAACTACGTCACGTCCGGCCTGCAGGAAGACCACTTGAGCCTGGGCACCAACGCCGCGCTGAAGCTGCATCGTGCGCTGGAAAACTGCACGCAGATCCTTGCCATCGAGTACTTGCTGGCGGCCCAGGCGTTTGAATTCTTGAAAGAGCAACGCTTTGGCGCGGGCACTGATGCGGCGTGGCGTCTGCTGCGCGAGCATGTCCCGGCTTATGATCAGGACCGCTGGCTGGCCCCGGACATCGCTGCGGCGGCCGCTGTGTTGAAAGAACAGAATTTGCTGCACAAGGCTTTACCAAACCTGAACTGATTTCCAATAAAAACCAGCGTGCCAAGGCGCCAGCCCCCTCATAAAGGGGGAAGCGACGGACAACGGATATTTCCGGAGCGTCTGGTCTGCCTCTCTATACAGAGAGCATTAACAACTCTCAAAAGGAGCATGAAATGACTGCGCTAAACCTGATTCCCGGCCAATTGAGCCTTGCCCAGCTGCGTGATGTCTACCAGCAGCCAGTGAAACTGACCCTCGACAACAGCGCCTCGACCCAGATCGAAGCCAGTGTTGCTTGCGTGGAACAGATTCTCGCCGAGAACCGCACCGCTTACGGTATCAACACCGGTTTCGGCCTGTTGGCGTCGACCCGTATCGCCAGCGAAGACCTGGAAAACCTCCAGCGCTCGCTGGTGTTGTCACACGCCGCCGGTGTCGGCGAGCCGATCAGTGACGCGCTGGTGCGGCTGGTGATGGTGCTCAAGGTCAACAGCCTGAGCCGTGGTTTTTCCGGTATTCGTCGCGTGGTCATCGACGCGCTGATCGCGCTGATCAACGCCGAGGTCTACCCGCACATTCCATTGAAAGGCTCGGTCGGTGCTTCCGGTGACCTGGCGCCATTGGCGCACATGTCGCTGGTGCTGCTGGGTGAGGGCAAGGCGCGCTACAAGGGCGAATGGATGGAAGCGACCGAAGCGCTGAAAGTCGCTGGTCTCACTCCGCTGACCCTGGCCGCGAAAGAAGGCCTGGCACTGCTCAACGGCACCCAGGTGTCGACCGCTTATGCCTTGCGTGGTCTGTTCGAAGGCGAAGACCTGTTCGCTGGCGCGGTGGCGCTGGGTGCGTTGACCGTTGAAGCAGTGTTGGGCTCGCGTTCGCCGTTCGATGCCCGCATCCATGCTGCTCGTGGCCAGAAAGGCCAGATCGACGCTGCTGCCGCTTACCGAGATTTGCTGGGCGAACGCAGTGAAGTGTCCGACTCGCACGAGAACTGCGAAAAGGTCCAGGATCCGTACTCCCTGCGTTGCCAGCCACAAGTCATGGGCGCCTGCCTGACCCAGTTCCGTCAGGCCGCCGAAGTGTTGGCCGTCGAAGCCAATGCCGTCTCCGATAACCCACTGGTATTCGCTGCTGAAGGCGATGTGATTTCCGGCGGTAACTTCCACGCCGAACCAGTGGCCATGGCCGCTGACAACATGGCACTGGCCATCGCGGAAATCGGCTCCCTGAGCGAACGCCGCATCTCGCTGATGATGGACAAGCACATGTCGCAACTGCCACCGTTCCTGGTGGCCAACGGTGGCGTGAACTCCGGCTTCATGATCGCTCAAGTGACGGCAGCGGCACTGGCCAGCGAGAACAAGGCACTGGCACATCCGCATTCGGTAGACAGCCTGCCGACCTCGGCGAACCAGGAAGACCACGTGTCCATGGCCCCGGCGGCGGGCAAGCGTCTGTGGGAAATGGCCGAAAACACTCGCGGTGTGCTGGCGGTGGAATGGTTGGCGGCGGTTCAAGGTCTGGACTTGCGCAATGGTCTGAAGACTTCGGCAAAACTGGAAAAGGCCCGGGCGATTCTGCGTAAAGAAGTGCCGTTCTATGAGAAGGACCGCTTCTTTGCGCCGGACATCAATGCGGCGACCGAGTTGTTGGCGACCCGCTGCCTGAATGAACTGTTGTCGGTGAAGTTGCTGCCTAGCCTTTAACCCCCCCCATCGATCGTTCCCACGCTCTGCGTGGGAATGCAGCCCGTGACGCTCCGCGTCACTGGACGCGGAGCGTCCCTAGAGGCATTCCCACGCAGAGCGTGGGAACGATCACAAGACGAGGAATTCGGGATGAAAACTCTCTGGCAACACTGCCACGTCGCAACCATGGCGCAAGGCGTCTACTCGATCATCGAGGATGCGGCCATCGTGACGTCCGGTGCGCACATTGAGTGGATCGGCCCGCGCGCTGAACTGCCGGCGGGTGAATACCCGGCCGTCAACGATTTGAATGGGGCCTGGGTCACTCCGGGCCTGATCGACTGCCATACCCACACGGTGTTTGGCGGTAACCGCAGCGGCGAGTTCGAACAGCGTCTGCAAGGTGTCAGCTACGCGCAAATCGCCGCGGCCGGTGGCGGCATCGCCAGTACCGTGCGCGCCACGCGCGCGGCGACCGAAGACGAGTTGTTCGCCAGCGCCGCCAAGCGTCTGAACAGTCTGATGCGCGACGGCGTGACCACGGTCGAAATGAAGTCCGGCTATGGCCTCGACCTGGCCAGCGAACGCAAAATCCTGCGCGTGATCCGCCGTCTCGGCGCCGAACTGCCGGTGAGCGTGCGCAGCACCTGCCTTGCCGCTCACGCCTTGCCGCCGGAATACGCCGATCGCGCTGACGACTACATCGATCACATCTGCGCCGAGATGCTCCCGGCGCTTGCCGCTGAAGGGCTGGTGGATGCGGTGGATGCCTTCTGCGAATACCTGGCGTTCTCGCCAGCGCAGGTCGAGCGCGTGTTCATCACCGCACAGGAACTCGGTTTGCCGGTGAAGCTGCACGCCGAGCAACTGTCATCGCTGCACGGTTCGAGCCTGGCGGCGCGTTATCACGCACTGTCGGCCGATCACCTGGAGTTCATGACCGAGGACGACGCCATCGCCATGGCCAAGTCCGGCACTGTCGCGGTGTTGCTGCCCGGCGCGTTCTACTTCCTGCGGGAAACCCAATTGCCGCCGATGGAGGCCTTGCGCAAACACGGGGTGAAAATCGCCATCGCCAGCGACCTCAACCCCGGCACCTCGCCAGCGCTGTCGCTGCGTTTAATGCTGAACATGGCCTGCAGCTGTTTCCGCATGACCCCGGAAGAAGCGCTGGCCGGTGCGACCATTCACGCCGCCACGGCGTTGGGCATGGCCGACACCCATGGTTCGCTGGAAGCCGGCAAGGTCGCGGACTTTGTCGCCTGGCAAATCGATCGTCCCGCCGACCTGTCGTACTGGCTGGGCGGTGACCTGGAAAAACGCGTCGTGCGTCACGGCGTCGAGACAAGCGTTTAGGAGAGCAGTTGTGGATAAGGTTCTGAACTTCAAACAAGGCCGCGTGCCACTACTGATCAGCATGCCCCACGCTGGTGTGCGCCTGACCCCGGCGGTCGAAGCCGGGTTGATCCCCGACGCCCGCAGCCTGCCGGATACCGACTGGCACATCCCGCAGCTTTACAATTTTGCCGCAGAACTGGGCGCCAGCACCCTGGCCGCCGAGTATTCGCGGTTCGTGATTGACTTGAACCGGCCGTCCGACGACAAGCCTTTATATGTCGGCGCGACCACCGGTCTGTATCCGGCGACGCTGTTTGACGGCATACCATTGTTCCGCGAAGGGCTGGAGCCTTCGAAAGAAGAACGCGCGACCTGGCTGGAACAGATCTGGACGCCGTATCACACAACCTTGCAGAACGAACTGGCGCGACTCAAAGCCGAGTTCGGCTATGCGCTGCTGTTTGACGCGCACTCGATCCGCTCGATCATCCCGCACCTGTTCGACGGAAAATTGCCGGACTTCAACCTTGGCACCTTCAATGGCGCCAGTTGCGATCCTGAGTTGGCCAGCCAGCTGGAAGCCATTTGCGCGCGTCACGGCGATTACAGCCATGTGCTGAACGGTCGCTTCAAGGGCGGCCACATCACCCGGCATTACGGCAATCCGGCCGAGAACATCCACGCCGTGCAACTGGAGTTGGGGCAGTGCACTTATATGGAAGAGTTCGAGCCGTTCCGCTATCGGCAGGATCTGGCTGCGCCGACGCAAGTGGTGCTCAAGGAGTTGCTGCAAGGTTTGTTGGAGTGGGGATCTAAAAATTCCTTGAGGTAAGGTTGGGGGGCGGGCATTAAATAGAATGATTGCCACGGTTTAACAGATTGAAGCTTCCAAATAGTTGGAAGGGTTCTTCTTGGGCGTTTTCAACTAGAAGGCTGAAAGCGCCTGTGATGCATGTTTTTTCTTTATTCCACAAGTAGGTTGTACTGCCAGATTTGCCAATGTGGTATTCGATCGTATCTGTTGGTTTGCCATTGTCAGGTTTTATGACGACTATCTTGAACAGGTTTCCACTGTTTTTGGTCAGTATTGGCGGGCGGGTCCCGGGCTGGAATGGTTGGTTATTGGCGGATGTCTCTCCGGCAATAGTTAGCTGAATGGAGAAAATTTCGTCGGCTAAACCGCTTTTAATGGCTGGATCTTTGTAAGTGTCTTGGAAAGCTTTTAGTACCCAGCATTCACTTCCTGATGAGTCAACGCTCTTTTCTATGCCTATTTTATTTGCCTTGAATACGAAGTCTCCCGCTGGGAATTTTATGGTCGCATTGAATTCTTCTTTAGGGTTTTGTGATGTAGATGGCGTGCTCATAATATAGTCTCCAGATTGAAATATTGCCTTTGCGGATGGCGGTTACTGTTTGCTTGTTGATTTAATATTTCTCAATATTTTTTGTCTGCTGGTATTTTTGACAGTTTTTTATATTGTTTAGTTATATTGATCTGTCTGTATGCAGGAAACCGCCAGTATGGATACGACCTGTTATTAGGCGTGGGACTAGTACACGGCTGTTTGTACGCGCGCGGCGAGGACATTGAGCTCGGCGCACTCTTTGAAACGCTGCTCGGATTTTTTGCTGACAGACGCTGACGCAGCAAGGGCATGCTCATCGACGTAATTCGGGTTTATGATGCCGGACGGTAGAATATTAGAAGTCCCCCCAGGGATGACCTCGACCCCTTACGGAGCGCGCAATGCAGACTTTGTACCCGCAGATCAAACCCCACGCCCGGCACGATCTGGCCGTCGACGAAACCCACACGCTGTATGTCGACGAAAGCGGTTCTCCTGAAGGTTTACCGGTGGTGTTCATCCACGGCGGCCCCGGCGCCGGGTGTGATGCCCAGAGCCGCCGGTATTTCGATCCGAACCTGTATCGCATTGTCACCTTCGACCAGCGCGGTTGCGGTCGCTCCACTCCCCACGCCAGCCTCGAAAACAACACCACCTGGGATCTGGTCGCCGACCTTGAGCGGATTCGCCAGCACCTGGGCATCGACAAATGGGTGTTGTTCGGCGGCTCCTGGGGTTCGACCCTGGCGCTGGCCTACGCGCAAACCCATCCGGAGCGTGTGCACGGTCTGATCCTGCGCGGGATTTTTCTCTGCCGTGCGCAGGAAATCGAATGGTTCTACCAGGCTGGCGCCAGCCGCCTGTTCCCTGATTACTGGCAGGACTACGTTGCGCCGATCCCGATGGACGAGCGCGACGATTTGCTCGGCGCTTTCCACAAGCGCCTGACCGGCAATGACCAGATTGCCCAGATGCACGCGGCCAAGGCCTGGTCTCTCTGGGAAGGTCGGACCGCCACCCTGCGTCCGAATCCACTGGTGGTCGATCGCTTCTCGGAGCCTCAGCGTGCGCTGTCGATTGCACGCATCGAGTGTCACTATTTCACCAACAACGCCTTCCTTGAGCCCAACCAGCTGATTCGTGACATGGGCAAGATCGCCCATTTGCCGGGTGTGATTGTCCATGGTCGCTACGATGTAATTTGCCCGTTGGACAATGCTTGGGAATTGCATCAGAACTGGCCGAACAGCGAGTTGCAAGTCATCCGTGACGCTGGTCATGCCGCTTCCGAACCCGGCATCACCGATGCATTGGTGCGCGCCGCCGGCCAGATGGCGCGCCGCCTGCTCGACCTGCCGCCTGAAGAAGCATGAAGGGCCTGCTGCAACGCGTGCGTGGTGCGCGAGTCGAGGTAGCGGGGGAGGTGGTGGGTGCGGTCGACCAGGGATTACTGGTGCTGGTCGCCGTCGAGCCCGAGGATACGAGGGCCAGCGCCGACAAACTCCTGAATAAACTGCTTAACTATCGGGTATTCAGTGACGCCGAAGGCAAGATGAATCTGTCCCTGACAGATGTCGGCGGCGGGTTGCTGCTGGTCTCACAGTTCACCTTGGCCGCCGACACAAAAAACGGGTTGCGTCCGAGTTTTTCTACTGCGGCCCCTCCTGCCTTGGGTGAGGAACTGTTCGACTATCTATTAGGTAAAGCGAAACAGGTGCATGGCACTGTGGCATCAGGTAGATTCGGCGCGGATATGCAGGTGCACCTGGTCAACGATGGCCCGGTAACCTTCCTGTTACAGACCTGAAAGCACTTGAAACAACTTTTTTAAGGCTTTTCGACTGCAAACAGGCGTTTTTCGCGTGAAATACTTTGTTGCGCATGATGCGTTGTAACGCGGCCTGCTAGATAATCGCGCGCTACGGGGATCGGCGTTCGTTGGTCCATTTTGACTTAGGTAGAGACTTGTCCTGGACCGTTTGGGGAATCATTTAGCCCCATCGGAGTCGGAACAATGCTCGCCAACTTGGCAAGAGTGGTTTGCAAGGTCGGTTTTTTCATGCCGTTGACCGTGCAGGCCCTTCAACTGGCCGTTGGTTTTTTGATCTGTTTTCGGCGAGGGTTGCTCGTGATTGTTAGTCCCTGTAATGCACCAAAATTGACTGCCAAACGGTTCCGAAACGCTCTGGTAGCGGGCTCTGCTCTGCTTTGCCTGTTCAGCGCCGGCCAGTTGTGGGCTTTCAATCTGGAGGATGTGTCGGTCAAGGCAAAAGAGCTGGCCGCGCAAAAATACGAAGCTCCGCGCAGTAACCTGCCGAACGAATTCCGCGATATGAAATTCGCGGACTATCAGAAAATTCGTTTCCTGACCGAAAAAGCTGAATGGGCGGACCAGAAAACTCCGTTCAAGCTGTCGTTCTATCACCAGGGTATGCATTTCGATACGCCGGTGAAAATCAACGAAATCACGGCTAACTCCGTCGCAGAGATCAAGTACGACCCGACTCGTTTCGATTTCGGCGACGTGAAATTCGACCCTAAAGCCACCGAGCAACTCGGTTATGCCGGTTTCCGGGTGTTGTACCCGATCAACAAGGCTGACAAGCAAGACGAAATCATGACCATGCTCGGCGCCAGCTACTTCCGCGTCGTCGGCAAGGGTCACGTCTATGGTTTGTCTGCTCGGGGCATGGCGATTGATACCGCGTTGCCATCCGGCGAAGAGTTCCCGCGCTTTACCGAGTTCTGGATTCAACAGCCAAAGCCGGGCGACAAGCATCTGGTGATTTTTGCGTTGCTGGATTCGCCGCGTGCTACCGGTGCCTATCGCCTGACCTTGCGTCCGGGCAGCGACACCATTGTTGACGTCAAGGCGCAGGTGTTCCTGCGTGACAAGGTCGGCAAGCTGGGTATCGCTCCATTGACCAGCATGTATCTGTTCGGCGCCAACCAGCCATCGAAAGTGCTGAACTACCGCCGTGAACTGCACGACTCCAGCGGCCTGGCAATCCATGCCGGCAACGGCGAATGGATCTGGCGCCCATTGAACAACCCGAAACACCTGTCGGTGAGCAACTTCTCGGTCGAGAATCCGCAAGGCTTCGGCTTGCTGCAACGTGGCCGTGACTTCAGCCACTACGAAGACCTTGATGATCGTTATGACAAGCGTCCAAGCGCGTGGATCGAGCCGAAGGGTGACTGGGGCAAGGGTACCGTGGATCTGGTCGAGATTCCGACCGCCGACGAAACCAACGATAATATCGTTGTTTTCTGGAACCCGGAAAAACTGCCAGAGCCTGGCCAGCCGCTCGATTTTGCCTATCGCCTGCACTGGACCATGGACGAAGCCTCGCTTCACGCCCCCGACAGCGCCTGGGTCAAACAGACCCTGCGTTCTACCGGTGACGTCAAACAGTCCAACCTGATTCGTCAGCCGGACGGTAGCGTTGCTTATCTGGTGGACTTCGAAGGTCCGTCCCTGGCGGCATTGCCGGCAGAGTCGGACGTGCGTAGCCAGGTCAGCGTGGGTGACAATGCCGAGCTGGTCGAGAACAGCGTGCGTTACAACCCTGAAACCAAGGGCTGGCGCCTGACTTTGCGCATGAAGATCAAAGACCCGGGCAAAGCCACCGAAATGCGTGCGGCGCTGGTGCAGAGCATCGTGCCGGCCGACCTGGCCAAGACGTCGCTTCCCGCGTCGAATTCGTCTGTCGCCAAAGCCGACAAGGTTGCCGCCAAGCAACAGGAAAAAGCCGACAAGGAAGCCAAGCAAGCAGAGGCCAAGCAGGCCGATGCCAAGCCGGTTGCAGATGCCAAGGACAAGGCCAACAAAGACGCCCAGCAGCCTGTTGCTGCCGACGCGGCCCCAGCCACACCGGAATCGGCGCCGACTGAAGAAGTCCTGACCGAGACCTGGAGCTACCAGTTGCCTGCCGATGAGTAATTCTCAAGTACAGCCAGAGACACTTGCCGAGTATCTGGCGCATCTACCGATGACCGACCAGCAGCGCGCGGAACTCGCGGGCTGCCAGTCCTTTAGCGAATTGCACCAGCGTCTGTCGTCTTCAACGTTCGATGCACCGACCGAGGCCGCCCAGGCTTCGGTAGGCCGTCGCTTGACCCTGAGCACGGCGCAAGAGCTGGAAGAAGCGGAAATGCTGGCGGTCGACGCCAGCGGTCGGGTTTGCCTCAAGGCGACTCCGCCGATCCGTCGGACCAAAGTCGTGCCGGAGCCGTGGCGCACCAACATCCTGGTGCGTGGCTGGCGTCGTCTGACCGGTCGCACCAATCCGCCGGCTCCGCCGAAAGATGAACGCGTGTTGCCGGCTGCCCGCTGGCGCACCGTGGGTTCGATCCGTCGCTATATCCTGCTGGTGTTGATGCTCGGCCAGACCATCGTGGCCGGCTGGTACATGAAAGGCATCATGCCGTATCAGGGGTGGTCGTTCGTCGACCTCAACGAAGTCCTGCATCAACCGCTGCTGCAAACCGCCACGCAAGTGATGCCGTATGCGCTGCAAACCAGCATCCTGATTCTGTTCGGGATTCTGTTCTGCTGGGTATCGGCCGGTTTCTGGACCGCGCTGATGGGCTTCCTCGAGTTGCTCACCGGTCACGATAAATACCGCATCTCCGGTAAAAGCGCCGGTAATGAGCCGATTCCAAAGGACGCACGCACCGCACTGGTGATGCCGATCTGCAACGAAGACGTACCCCGGGTATTTGCCGGTTTGCGCGCGACGTTTGAATCGGTTGCGGCCACGGGTGACCTGGATCGCTTCGACTTCTTCGTCCTCAGCGACAGTAACGACGCGGATATTTGCGTTGCCGAACAGCAAGCCTGGCTGGACGTGTGCCGCGAAGCCAAGGGCTTCGGCAAGATCTTTTACCGCCGTCGCCGCCGTCGTGTGAAACGCAAAAGTGGCAACCTCGACGACTTCTGCCGTCGTTGGGGTGGCGATTACAAGTACATGGTCGTGCTCGACGCGGACTCCGTGATGAGCGGCGAATGCCTGACCAGTCTGGTGCGCTTGATGGAAGCCACGCCGGACGCCGGGATCATTCAGACCGCGCCGCGTGCATCGGGCATGGACACGCTGTATGCGCGCATGCAGCAGTTTGCGACTCGCGTGTACGGTCCGCTGTTTACCGCCGGTCTGCACTTCTGGCAGTTGGGCGAATCCCACTACTGGGGCCACAACGCGATCATCCGCATGAAGCCGTTCATCGAGCACTGCGCCCTGGCGCCGTTGCCGGGTAAAGGTGCTTTCGCCGGTGCGATCCTGTCCCACGACTTCGTTGAAGCCGCGCTGATGCGCCGTGCCGGCTGGGGCGTGTGGATTGCCTATGACTTGCCGGGCAGCTACGAAGAACTGCCGCCGAACCTGCTGGACGAACTCAAGCGTGACCGTCGCTGGTGCCACGGTAACCTGATGAACTTCCGCCTGTTCCTGGTCAAAGGCATGCACCCGGTTCACCGGGCGGTGTTCCTGACCGGCGTGATGTCTTATCTGTCGGCGCCGTTGTGGTTCTTTTTCCTCGTGCTGTCGACGGCGCTGCTGGCGGTCAATACGCTGATGGAGCCGCAATACTTCATGGAGCCGCGTCAGCTCTATCCGTTGTGGCCGCAATGGCACCCGGACAAAGCCGTCGCGCTGTTCTCCACGACGGTGGTGCTGTTGTTCCTGCCGAAGCTGTTGAGCATCATCCTGATCTGGGCCAAAGGCGCGACAGAGTTCGGTGGCAAGCTCAAGGTGACCCTGTCGATGCTGCTGGAGATGCTGTTCTCCATGCTGCTGGCGCCGGTGCGGATGATTTTCCACACCCGTTTCGTACTGGCCGCGTTCCTCGGTTGGGCCGCGACCTGGAACTCGCCACAACGTGACGACGACTCCACGCCATGGAGCGAAGCGGTCAAGCGCCACGGTCCGCAGACCTTGCTGGGCTTCTTCTGGGCCTTGCTGGTGATCTGGCTGAACCCGAGCTTCCTGTGGTGGCTGGTGCCGATCGTCGGTTCGTTGATGCTGTCGATCCCGGTGTCGGTGATCTCCAGCCGGGTCGGTCTGGGCCTGAAATCCCGTGACTCGAGCCTGTTCCTGATTCCCGAGGAATACAATCCGCCGCAGGCGTTGCTGGCGACTGACCAGTACACCCACGAAAATCGTTATCACGCACTGAACGACGGCTTTATCCGGTCGGTGGTCGACCCGCAGCAGAACGCCCTGGCGTGCTCGCTGGCGACGTCGCGTCACGGTCAGGCCGAGCCGATCGAGTGGTTGCGGGTAGAGCGGGTTCGTCACGCCTTGAAAGTCGGGCCTCATGGCTTGAACAATAATGAGCGTGTGCAACTGCTGAGCGACCCGGTGGCATTGGGTCGTCTGCATGAGCAGATCTGGAGCGAAGGCCACCCCGAATGGCTGAAGGCCTGGCGCACATCGGTGAAAGCCGATCCCCACGCGCCGCTGTTGCCGCTCAAGCCGCTGAGTGCACAGCCTCAGTTGGCGTAATGAAAAACCCCGCGAAAGCGGGGTTTTTTTGCGCCCAGGATCGCTGGATCGTTCCCACGCTCCCCGTGGGAAAGCATCCTGTGACGCTCTGCGTCACGCTTGAGAAGGGACGCGGAGCGCCCCGGACGGCATTCCCGCGCGGAGCGTGGGAACGATCATGCGGCTGATCAAACCTTGAACCTGCCCACCAGCATCTGCAGTTGCGTCCCTAACCGCGCCAGCTCAACGCTGGACGCTGCGGTCTCTTCACTGGCTGCCGAGGTCTGCTCGGACACATCGCGCACGTTCAGCGCGCTGCGATTGATCTCCTCGGCCACCGCTGTTTGCTGCTCGGCTGCGGCGGCAATCTGCTGGTTCATCGTCTGAATCGCCGACACGGTGCGGGTGATGCTTTCCAGTGAACCGCCGGCCCGGCGGGTCAGTTCGACGCTGCTGTCAGTCAGGGCGCGGCTGTTGTCCATGATGGTCGCGACTTGCTGGGTGCCGGTTTGCAAACCGACGATCAACTCTTCGATTTCTTCGGTGGACTTCTGGGTGCGTTGCGCCAGGCTGCGAACTTCATCGGCAACCACCGCAAAACCACGTCCCGCTTCACCGGCACGGGCCGCTTCGATGGCTGCGTTGAGGGCCAACAGGTTGGTTTGTTGGGCGACGGATTTGATCACGTCGAGCACGCTGCCGATCTTGTCGCTTTCGCGTTTCAAATCGCCCATCGCGGCGGTGGAATTGCCGACTTCGAGGGCCAGGCGCTCGATCTGGGCGATGGCTTCACCGACCACTTTGTCACCTTCACGGGCTTGCTGATCGGCGGCGACAGCGGCTTCGGAGGCTTCTTCGGCATTGCGCGCGACTTCTTGCACGGTCGCGGTCATTTCATTCATGGCCGTGGCCACCTGATCGGTTTCGACCTTCTGGCTGTTGACCCCGGCGCTGGTTTGCTCGGTGACTGCCGACAGCTCTTCAGCGGCGTTGGCGATTTGCGTGACGCCGTCGCTGATACCGCCGATCAATTCACGCAGACCCAGGATCATGCTCTGCATGGCGCGCTGGAGCTGACCGAGTTCGTCGCGACGCTTGGAGGTCAGATTGTGAGTCAGGTCGCCGGCCGCCACACGTTCAGCCACTTTGAGGGTCTGGCTCAGCGGTATGACGATCTGACGAGTGATCGCCCAAGCTGCGATCATGCCAAAGACCAAGGCCAGGGCGGTGGCCAGCAGCAGCATGTTCTTGGCATGTGCAGCATCGGTATCGCGCACTACGGTTTGCGAAATCGTGAGCTTTTTGCTGGTGCCAAGCAGGATTTCGCCTTGGGCGGCCATGCGTTTGATCGCGTCGGCGCTGGCGACCTGAGAGTCGCGGTACTGGCTGACAGCCGCGCGGTAATCTTTGAGCGATTCGGTGGCCTGTTGCAGTTGGGCAGCGTGTTGTTCAGACAGTTCGGGCGGCAGGCTTTCCAGGTTTTTCAGGGCGTTGTCGATGGCGTCCAGCGCGGGCTGTTCGGCTTCTGGCTTGCCGCTGTAGGTGTAGCCGCGAACCTGGAAGCGCGCTTGCTGAATCAGTTTGCTCAGGTCAATCACGCTGTTGAATTGCGTAACACTGTCGCCCTGCAGCATGATTTTTTCGATTTCAGCAACCTTGGCCACGGCGTTGTCGGCGGTGGCACCGAGTTTGCTGCGGGCGTTTTCGCGGTTGGCACCGGCCTGGGTCAGGGCGATGAAGGCTTGCTTGTACTGGCTGACGGCGGCCAGTTGCTGGTCGATCATGGCCACGTCGGCAGGTTGCTCGATCATCTGGCGGGCGGCTTGCAGGCCGGTTTCGAGCTTGCCCAGCATCTCGTTTACGGCATCGGGGCTTTGTTCGCCGCGACGGTTTTCGTAGTCCAGACGGGCGATGCGCAGGTCTCTGCTCAGGTCATTGATACTGGAAATGAAGCCCAGCTTATCGCCGCGGCTTGTCACATCACTCAGGCCGGTCCAGCCAGTAAAGGTGATCAATAAAGTAAGCAGCAGCACCAGGCCGAAACCGATCCCCAGTTTGCGATTGACGCTGACGTTTCCCAGACTCTCGGCTAGCCATTGGTACATGCTGCAACTCCCTGGACCACTGATTTGGTTTTGTGGGAACTGTATCGGCAGGCGGGAGAGAATCTGTAGGCGCTGGTTAAATGACTGTGGCGAGTCAGAAGAGGCGGGCGAGCAGCGCGGTGACGGCGGTTTCGACGCGCAGGATGCGCTCGCCGAGTTGCACCGGTTGCAGGCCGGCCTTGCCCAACAGGTCGATTTCGTAAGGGATCCAGCCACCTTCAGGGCCGATGGCCAGGGTCACCGGTTCGGCCAGGCCACGGGGGCAGGGCGGGTACTGGCCGGGATGGCCGACCAGTCCGAGGGTGCCTTCGGTAATCGCTGGCAGGCGGTCCTCCACGAACGGCTTGAAGCGCTTCTCGATGACGATTTCCGGCAGCACACTGTCCCGGGCCTGTTCGAGGCCGAGGATCAACTGCTCGCGAATCGCCTCGGGTTCCAGAAACGGGGTTTGCCAGAAGCTCTTCTCGACGCGGTAGCTGTTCACCAGCACGATACGTGGCACACCCATGGCGGCCACGGTCTGAAACACCCTGCGCAGCATTTTCGGGCGTGGCAGGGCCAGCACCAGGGTCAATGGCAGCTTGGTCGGGGGCGGTTGGTCGAGGGTGACCCGCAGTTCGGCTTCAGCGGCGTCCAGGCGTAGCACTTCTGCCGAGCCCATCAACCCGCCGATCCTGCCGACGCGCATGCTGTCACCGACTTCGCAGCGGTGGACTTCCTGCATGTGCGTCAACCGGCGATCACGCAGGATCACCCGGTCGGCCGCTATGAAGTCGGCTTCTTCGAGGAGTAGCAGGTTCACGGTTGGGTCGCTGGCGGCTGGTCGTTGTGATCGTCAACCGGTTGATCGTCCGGATGCTCGCCACGTTTGCTGATCAGGCTGCCAAACAAGATGCCGATCTCGAACAACAGCCACATGGGTACGGCCAGCAAGGTCTGCGAGAAGATGTCCGGCGGCGTCAGGATCATGCCGACCACGAAGCAACCGATGATCACGTAAGGGCGGATTTTCTTCAGATACTTGACGTCGACCACGCCGATCCATACCAACAGCACCACGGCCACCGGAATTTCAAACGCCACCCCGAAGGCGAAGAACAGCGTCATGACGAAATCGAGGTAGCTGGTGATGTCGGTCATCATTTCCACGCCGGCCGGGGTGGCGGCGGCGAAAAACTTGAAGATCAGCGGAAACACCAGGTAATAGGCGAACGCCATGCCGGCGTAGAACAGCACGATGCTGGACATCAACAAGGGTACGGCAATGCGCTTCTCATGCTTGTACAAACCCGGTGCGATGAAGCCCCAGATCTGATGCAGGATCACCGGAATCGCCAGGAACAGCGACACCATCATGGTCAGCTTCAGTGGCGTCAGGAACGGCGACGACACGTCGGTGGCGATCATGGTCGCGCCGGCTGGCAGGTACTCGCGCAGTGGCGTGGAGACGAAGGTGTAGATCTGCTGGGTAAAGGCAAACAACCCGGCAAAGATGATGAAGACCGTCGCTACACAACGCAGCAGGCGGGTACGCAACTCGGTGAGGTGCGAAACCAGCGGCATGTGCTGGTCGTTTTCGGGGAGATCGCTCATGGGGCTCGCGGCGGCAGTGTTGGGTCATGAGGGGCCGGCGCGGTCGGCGCGACGGCAGGCGCTACCGGTTCTACCGGGGTTGCTGAAGCAGCGGGCGCAGGTTGTTCCATCGCAAAAACAGGTGCAGGCGCGGGTGCAGGCTCAGTGGCGGCGGCAGGCGCGTGAATCGTCTGCGCCCCCACGTGTTCCACCGGCGTCGGCTCCTGCTGAGTCGGCGAGAAGATTTTCCGCGCCTCCTGTTCCAGCGACAGAATGTGCTCGTTGTGCAACTGCCGACGTATCTCGTCGGCGCCTATTTCACGTTCAACTTCCTGCTTGATCGCGTTGAAGCTGCGCTTCAAGCGTCCGACCCACAGGCCGGCGGTGCGCGCAGCACCCGGCAAGCGCTCGGGGCCCAGCACCAGCAGGGCAACGAGGCCGACGAGCAGCAGTTCAGAGAAGCTGATACCAAACATTAGTCAGTGCTCACACGTCTTTGCGGATCGGCTCTTCGACTTTTTTTGCCTGCACATCGATGGTGTGCGGCTGGTTCACGGACTGCGTGGTCTGTGGTTGAACAGGTGGAACCGGTTGGGCCGAGGTCGCCGTCGGATCAGCCGGCTTTTCGTCATCGTTCATGGCCTTGCGAAAGCCCTTGATCGACTCGCCCACGTCAGTGCCGAGGTTTTTCAGTTTCTTGGTGCCGAATACCAGTACGACAACAACCAGGATGACGATCCAGTGTTTCCAGTCAAAAATGCCCATGTTGCTGCTCCTCTCTAATAGTTATTCAGGCGGACGGGCGCGAGGCTTTCTCGGCGTGTCCGGACAGACCGAAACGACGGTCCAGTTCATCGAGTACAGCCTGTGGATGTTGGCCCAGTTGGGCGAGCATGACCATGCTGTGGAACCACAAATCGGCGGTCTCGTAGATCACATCGCTGCAGTCGCCACTGATGGCGGCATCCTTGGCGGCGATGATGGTTTCGACCGACTCTTCGCCGACTTTTTCCAGAATCTTGTTCAAGCCCTTGTGGTACAGGCTGGCGACATACGAACTGTCGGCGGCAGCGCCTTTGCGCTCTTCCAGCACTTGGGCCAGGCGGGTCAACGTGTCACTCATGGGTGTGTCCTGCGGAGTAGATGGCGTGCGGGTCCTTGAGCACCGGGTCGACGGTTTTCCAGTCGCCGTTCTCGAAGACACGGTAGAAGCAGCTTTGGCGGCCGGTATGGCAAGCGATGTCGCCAATTTGCTCCACCATCAGGATGATCACATCGGCGTCGCAGTCCAGGCGCATCTCATGCAGGGTTTGCACGTGGCCGGACTCTTCGCCCTTGCGCCACAGCTTGCCACGGGAGCGTGACCAGTAAATGGCACGATTCTCCGAAGCGGTGAGTTCCAGCGCTTCACGGTTCATCCAGGCCATCATCAGGACGCGCCCGGTTTTGTAATCCTGGGCAATCGCGGGCACCAGGCCATCAGCGTCCCACTTGATCTCGTCCAGCCAGTTTTTCATCTTCAGTTCCTGAAGCAGCTCCAAGCTTTTAGCTTTAAGCGGCAAGTAAAAGCCAGTGTGCGTCTGTCTTTCGTAAGGTGCAACGCGCATATCTACAGGCGTGAATCAAACGTGAGTGCTGCGAACATCGCTTGAAGCTTATAACTTGCAGCTGATTCGTGCTATCGGCGAACGACCAGATACAAACCGACGGCCATCATGATCCCGGCCGGCCAATAAGCCATTTGGTTCAGCGGCCCCCCGGCGGCGAGGATCGCGCCACCGGCCAGATGGGCCGTGCCGAGCAGCCGCAGGAACCAGTCGTCACGACGTCGGTGCCACGGGGGTGGCGGGTCGTAGGCGTGGGGTTGGGACATGCGTTCGAGCAGGTCGCGGGCCATGTTGGCCAGGTGCGGCAACTGTTCGAACTGGCTTTGCACGTTGCCGAGCAAGGCTTTAGGGCTGACACGCTCGCGCATCCAGCGTTCAAGGAACGGTTGCGCGGTGTTCCACAAGTCCAGGTCCGGGTAGAGCTGACGGCCCAGGCCTTCGATGTTCAACAGGGTTTTTTGCAGCAATACCAGCTGCGGCTGCACTTCCATATTGAAGCGTCGGGCGGTCTGGAACAGGCGCATCAGCACCTGGCCGAAGGAAATATCTTTTAACGGTTTTTCGAAAATCGGCTCGCACACGGTGCGGATTGCCGCTTCGAATTCGTTGAGTTTGGTTTCCGCCGGCACCCAGCCCGAATCGATGTGCAATTGCGCCACGCGACGGTAGTCACGCTTGAAGAAGGCAAAGAGGTTGCGCGCCAGGTAGTCTTGATCTTCCGGGGTCAGGCTGCCGACGATGCCGCAGTCGATCGCAATGTACTGCGGGCTCCACGGGTTGACGGTGCTGACGAAGATGTTTCCGGGGTGCATGTCGGCATGGAAGAAACTGTCACGGAACACCTGGGTGAAGAAAATCTCTACGCCGCGCTCAGCCAGCATCTTCATGTCCGTGCGCTGGTCGGCGAGCGTCGTCAGGTCGGTGACCTGGATGCCGTAGATACGTTCCATCACCAACACTTTCGGCCGGCACCAGTCCCAATAGACTTGCGGCACATACAGCAGCGGCGAGCCTTCGAAATTACGCTTCAGCTGGCTGGCGTTGGCCGCTTCGCGCAGCAGGTCGAGTTCGTCATAGATGGTTTTTTCGTAGTCGCTGACCACGTCCACCGGGTGCAGTAGGCGCGCGTCTGCCGAGAGCTTTTCGGCGGCGCGGGCCAGAATGAACAGCCACGCCAGATCCTGGGCAATAATCGGTTTGAGGCCTGGGCGGATCACCTTGACCACCACTTCCTCGCCGGTTTTCAGCTGCGCGGCATGCACCTGCGCCACCGAGGCGGACGCCAGGGGCTCGACGTCGAAGCGACTGAACACTTCACTGATCTTTTTGCCGAGCTGTTCTTCGATCAGCTTGACCGACACTTGCGAGTCGAACGGCGGCACGCGGTCCTGCAGCTTCATCAGCTCATCGGCGATGTCTTCCGGCAACAGGTCACGGCGGGTGGAGAGAATCTGCCCGAACTTGATGAAAATCGGTCCAAGGTCCTGCAACGCCAGGCGCAATCGCGCGCCACGGCTCAAGTCCAGCGTCTTGCGCGGGAACCAGCGCCACGGCAGCGCGTACCGCAGTGCCAGCAGGAACCAGGGCAGCGGCAGGGCAAACAGCAGGTCATCGAGGCGGTAACGAATCACAACGCGCTGGATGCGCAACAAACGGCGGACGGCAAGCAGCTTCATGCGTTATCGCTTGGGTCGAGGGATCGGGAAAGGCGCTCGAAGTGCGCCTCGAGACGTTCCAGATCGAGTTTGATCTGGTCCAGTTCACTGAAACGGGCTTCGGCTTCGCGCTGACCGACGAGGGTGCGCGACTCTTCTGCAAGGTATTCGCCCAGGTTTTGGCCCAGGCTGGCAAACCCTTGCTGATACCAGCGTGCGCGGCTGCGCAGGTGGCCGCCGACCAGTTGCGTGGCCACCGGGCCGAGCCAGCGTGAGAGTTCGTACTCCCAGTCCAGCTCCAGGTCCTGAAGGATCGCCGCCAGTTCCAGCAGCACGCCGCTGTCACCGTCGAGTTCGACTTCAGGGCCATGCAGGACCGAGGTCTTGTCCTTGCTCATCGCCAGTTTCAACAGGCTGGAGGCCGGCGCACGCAAGGTGCAGTCGGCGCCGGTTTCCCAATGAGCGGCCAGCATCAGGCCTTCGTCACTGGGCAAGATGAACAGCTGCAACGCCGGGCTGCGACAGTCGACGGCAATCACCCGGCCGCTCAAATGCGCCAGCCGCGGCAGCGCTGTGCTGTCGAGACGCAGCACCCGGTTAAGGCCGAGTTCAACGCTGGCGAGCAGACCGGCCAGCAACATCAGGGTTTGATGCCACGGTGCAGGGCGACGATGCCTGCCGTCATGTTGTGGTAGGTCACGCGGTCGAAACCGGCCTCGACCATCATCGACTTCAGGGTTTCCTGATTCGGGTGCATGCGGATCGATTCGGCCAGGTAGCGATAGCTTTCCGAGTCGTTGGTGATCAGCTTGCCCATCAGCGGCATGAACGCGAACGAATAGGCATCGTAGGCTTTGGACATCAGCGCGTTGGTCGGCTTGGAGAACTCCAATACCAGCAGACGACCGCCAGGCTTGAGTACGCGCAGCATCGAACGCAGTGCGTCTTCCTTGTGCGTCACGTTGCGCAGGCCGAAGGCGATGGTCACGCAGTCGAAGTGATTGTCCGGGAACGGCAGCTTTTCAGCGTCTGCCTGAACAAATTCGACATTGCCGGCCACACCGAGGTCCAGCAGGCGGTCACGACCGACCTTGAGCATGGATTCGTTGATGTCGGCCAACACCACCTGGCCGGTCGGGCCGACGAGGTGCGAGAATTTTTTGGTCAGGTCGCCTGTACCGCCAGCGATGTCCAGCACGCGATTGCCGGTGCGCACGCCCGAAAGCTCGATCGCGAAACGCTTCCACAAACGGTGCATGCCGCCCGACAAGAGGTCGTTCATCAAGTCGTACTTGGCGGCTACGGAGTGGAAAACCTCAGCGACTTTTTCCGCTTTTTGGCTTTCCGGAACGTTTTTGAAACCGAAGTGAGTGGTGGGTTCGGCATCGCTGCCTTTGCGCTGATCAGTCATATCGCTGTCACCAGAAGAGAATGCGGGACATTCTAATCCCCAAGGCATGCTTTGTCTTGGCAAGGCTGAAGGTAAGATGGGCAACCACCGGGACGTTTTGACGCAGCAATGGTCAAGATGCTTCAGGAAAGTATCCACAAAGCAGGAGTCATTCGATGGCCCGTATTAGTGTTGAACGTGCCCACGGCCTGGGTAAGGAAGCGGCCCGCGAGAAGGCCAACATGCTGGCGCAGAAACTGTCCGATCAATATGGCCTGGAGCCGCAGTGGTCCGGTGACACGCTGAACCTCAAGCGCTCGGGCGTCAAAGGCGCGGTGCATGTCAGCGAGGATTCGATTCGCGTCGATGTGGAATTGGGGCTGATGATGTCGGCCATGAGCGGCATGATCAAATCGGAAATCGAAAAGGCCCTCGATAAAGCGTTGGTCTGATCCCGTTCCTTTTTGTGAATCGAGATCCCTGTGGGAGCGAGCCTGCTCGCGATGACGGAGTGTCAGTCGACATCTAAGTCGGATGATGGACCGCTATCGCGAGCAGGCTCGCTCCCACAATTTTTTGTTGTGGTGCTCCCGAAGGTTTATGTCAGTTGTTAGGGTGCCGTTTCTAATTTTTCTCCCTACTTTGTGCCCAAGCCCGACACTTTCGCGGGCCGTTCCTCAAACCTTCTGAGCGTGAGGTGCACCATGGCCAAAGTAATTTTGAAGAAAAAAATCGACGCATCGACCACTGCACTGGGCGACGTTAAATCCTATGCCCGCAAGATCTGGCTAGCAGGCCTGGGTGCCTACACCAAGGTCGGTCAAGAGGGTGGCGAGTACTTTCAAGAGTTGATCAAGGCTGGTCAAACTGTTGAAAAGAAAGGCAAAAAAGTAGTGGCCGAAAAACTTGAAGCCGCCAATGCCGAGATCGTTGAAGCCAAGAGTGAAGTGAGTACTTTCAAAGGCAAGGTCGAAGTTCAACTCGACAAGGTCGAGAAGGCTTTTGACTCGCGTGTCGCAAGTGCCTTGAATCGTATCGGCATTCCGTCTAAACATGACGTTGAGACACTCTCTGCTAAGCTCGATGAGCTGACGGCATTGCTCGAACGCGTCGCGCGTAAATCTTAAGGAGAACGGGATGGCTGGTAAAAAGAACACCGAAAAAGAAGGCAGCTCGTGGATCGGGAAAGTCGAAGACTACTCCCGCAAAATCTGGCTGGCTGGTTTAGGCGTGTACTCGAAGATCGACACTGACGGCAGCAAGCTCTTCGATACATTGGTCAAAGACGGCGAGAAAGCCGAGAAGCTCACCAAGAACGCTGTCGGCAAGAAAGTCGACGCCGCCAAGGATTCTGCTACTTCGGCCAAGTCACGTATCACTGGCGTTAAAGATCGTGCACTGGGCAAGTGGGACGAGCTGGAAGGGGCTTTCGACAAGCGTCTGAACAGCGCCATTTCGCGCCTCGGTGTACCGAGCCGCAACGAAGTGAAAGCACTGCACAGCAAGGTCGACACGCTGACCAAGCAAATCGAAAAACTCACCGGTGCCAAGGTTGCGCCTGTAGCGGCGAAAACCGCAGCGGCAAAACCAGCGGCTAAAACCGCTGCCAAGCCACTGGCAAAAGCAGCTGCCAAACCAGCGGCCAAGCCTGCAGCCAAAACTGCCGCAGCCAAGCCAGCGGCCAAACCGGTTGCTGCTAAACCTGCTGCCAAACCGGCAGCCAAGCCAGCAGCAAAACCTGCTGCAGCGAAGAAGCCCGTGGTGAAAAAACCGGCAGCGCCGAAAGCCGCCGCACCAAAACCAGCAGTGGCAGCTGCCAAGCCGGCAACTCCGGCCGCACTGGTCAGTGCATCGAACTCTTCAACCGCGCCGACCCCTGCTGTAACCCCGACTGTAGCGCCAGCAACGACGCCAACCAGTCAGTCCTGATTTCAGGGCTCAAAAAAACGCCCGGCCTGCAAAGGTCGGGCGTTTTTGTTTGTGCAGGGATTTAAGGTCACTACAAAACCAATGTGGGAGAGAGCCTGCTCGCGAAAGCAGTGTGTCAGTCGACATCAATGTTGAATGATATGCCGCTTTCGCCGGCAAGCCGGTCTCGCTCCCACACGGTCATCTGTGGTCAGGACTACTCGTGCGCTTCCAGGTATTCAAGTGCCATCTGCTCGGTAGCGACCTTGATCGGCGGCAACAAGTGCGGTGCCACCAACATCATGATCTGGTACACCACCAGCCTCACTTCACCCTCGCGATCCAGAATTCGCTGGTAGTCCAGCGAGAACAGCAGCGTCATGGTGATTTGCTCTACCAGTTGTCCCAACGCCTGGGTGTCGCTGACCAACTGCCCTTGGGCCTTCAACCGCGCCAACAATGACGCCAGCGTGCGCTTCAATGCATTGAGCAGGTTGCGTATCCCCTTGGCCAGTTTTGGCAGGCGCCCGGCGAGGTTCGACAGGTCCTGGAACAGAAACCGGTAATGCGCCAGACGTTCGACGATCAAGTGCAGGAACAGCCAGTAATCGTCCGGTGCCAGTTCCACATCGGAGGGTGGGTCGAGCAACGGTGCCAGTTCAGACTGAAAGCGTTCGAACAACCCCAGAATCAGCGGCTCCTTGCCGTGAAAGTGGTAGTAGAGATTGCCAGGGCTGATGCCCATCTCATTGGCAACTTCCATGGTGGAGACGTTCGGTTCGCCTTTCTCATTGAACAACTGCAATGCACATTCGAGAATCCGGTCGCGGGTTTTCATCCAGTCTTCTTATTGATCGAGTCAGGCCACGGCCAGCGTCGGCCGTGGTGGGTTGAACGTCAGCGCACTCGCACGTAGGTACCGGGTGCTGCCTCCTGCGGTGGATAGTTCTGATTGCCAAGGGTCGTGTGGGTTTCTTTTAGCGCGCCAGAGCGTTGCTGAATCCACTCCAGCCATTGCGTCCACCAACTGCCGTCGACTTGCTTGGCGTCGTAGTACCAGGCCCGTGGGTCGCTGCTCAATTTCGGGCCTTCGACATAGTTGGCTTTCGGGTTGCTCGGTGGGTTGAGAATGCTCTGCACGTGACCGCTGTTGGACAAGACAAAACGTCGCTCACCCCCCAGCAGCAGTGTCGAGCGGTACACGGCATCCCATGGCGTGATGTGGTCGTTGATGCCCGCGACGCTGAAACTGTCGACGGTGACTTTCTGCAAATCGATGGGTGTGCCGCACACTTCAAGGCCGCCCGGATGAGTCAGCGGGTTGTGTTTGAAGAAATCCAGCAGATCGCCATGAAAGGCTGCCGGTAGTCGAGTGTTGTCATTGTTCCAGTAGAGGATATCGAACGCTGGCGGTTCTTTGCCGAGCAGGTAGTTGTTGACGAAATAGCTCCAGATCAAGTCGTTGGGACGCATCCAGGCGAACACCTTCGCCATGTCGCGACCCTCCAGCACGCCTTTCTGATAAGACTTGCGCTTGGCGGCCTCAAGGGTCTGTTCGTCTGCGAAAAGCGTTGCCGGGGAGTCCATTTGACTGTCGAGCAAGGTCACCAGATAAGTTGCGCTGGACACTCGCCGCAGTTGCCGTTTGGCCTGCAAGTGGCCTTGCAGCGCAGCGATGGTCAGCCCGCCGGCGCACGCGCCCATCAGGTTGACCTCGCGTGCACCGGTGATCGCCCGGCAGACATTCATCGCTTCTTCCACGGCTTCAACGTACGTCGATAGCCCCCATTCGCGATGGCGCACATCCGGATTGCGCCAGCTGATCATGAAGGTTTGCAGGCCATTTTTCAGGGCGTACTGGACGAAGCTGTTTTGCGGACTCAGGTCGAAAATGTAGTACTTGTTGATTTGCGGCGGGACCACCAGCAGCGGTTTTGAATACTGTTTTTCGCTCATCGACTTGTACTGGATCAGTTCCAGCAATTCGTTGCGAAACACTACGGAGCCGCTCGTCGTGGCAACGGTTCGTCCCACTTCGAACGCTTGCTTGGTGACTTGCCGGGGCAGGCCGTCGTTGTGCAAGAAGTCGTCGAGCAGATGGCTGATGCCCCGCACCAGGCTGCTGCCGCCAGAATTGAAGATCTCCTTGATCGCCAGCGGATTGAGCAGGGTATTGGTCGGCGCCACGGCGTCATTGAGCAAGGCAAACGCAAAGTGCGCACGGGCTCGATCGTCGGGGGACATCGCGCTGTCGTCAATCCAGCTTTTGACCTGTTTCTGCCAGCTCAGGTAAGCCTGCAGGCTGCGCCGATAAAAAGGGTTGAGACTCCACGCGGGGTCGTTGAAGCGACTGTCCTGCGGATTGGTCGGGTGCAAGGTTTCACCCAGCAATACGCGGCCCAATTGACCGCCCAGTTTCAAGGCGTGTCGGGCGCTATGCACCGGGTTGCGCAAACCGTGGGCCGCCACACTGCGCAGAGTCGAAATCAGGTCCCGGCCACGCAGGCCGGTAATCGCACTCTGTGCGTTGATGAACGTGGCGGGAGTAGGCAAATGGTCTCTCGCTGGTTTGTCGCGCATGTCTCAACACTCCTTCGTTTCAAGCCAAAAACAAACACACTGAACCAGATCACCATAGACGTTGTTGTGGGTTGTTGCGCGGCGCGGCGTCCTGCCGGCCTCCAGGCAAGAGCCTGCGTCCTTAGCTTCTCAACGGCGATGGATGCGGATGCATCACGGCACGCTGACGTTCTTCTTCGAGGAATTTCATGATGATCGGTGCTACCGCTTCGGCGCGAGTAATCAGGAACAGATGCCCGTCATCGATGATGTGCAACTGGGCATTGGGAATTCGCCAGGCCAGCAGGCGCATGTTGACCAGCGGGATCAGTGGATCATCGTCGCCTGCCAGGACCAGGGTTGGCTGATTGATCTTGTGCAGCCAGTGGATGCTGGTCCAGCCAAAGCCGGCAAACAGTTGCCAGTAATAACCGAGCTTGCCCGCCGAACGGACTTTCGCCGCGTGGCTGGCCGCCAGGGTCGGATCGCGACGGAAAGCGCCGCCATAGATCATCGGTGCGATGCGAATCACGTGGGACGGCTGGATGTAGCGCCGTGGGCTGGCCATCATCCATAGCACTTTCGGCTTGCCCGGCACCATCACCGCGCCGGCCGCCGTGGCCGCCAACACGAGTTTCTTGCAACGCTCGGGGTAGGAGTACGCAAACTGCTGCGCAAGGGCGCCGCCCCAGGACACGCCGATCACGTTGACTTGTCCGTAGTCGAGGTAGTCGAGCATCCGCGCCGTGAGTTTCGCCAGGCCCGGAAAGCGATAAGGCCGACTCGGTGTCGACGAGCCGCCGACACCGGGTACGTCGAATGCAATCACTTCCAGGTCCGGGTCCAACGCCGCGACGAACGGAAACACCAGCTCCAGGTTGGCGCCGATGCCGTTGAATATCAGCAAGGGCGTCAAGTGAGGCTTGCCGGGGCGTACCGCCGTGCGGAGGGTCTGGCCATCCAGGTCGACGGTACGAAAAATAAACGGTTGCGGCATGCTTCAGGCCCTGTGGGTTAATTCATCCCTGACCCCCTGTGGGAGCGAGCAGGCTCGCTCCCACAGGGGGTGGGGTGTGTCAGTTACCGCTCATGTACATAAGTGCCCGGTGCTGCTTCGCCGGCGGTGTAGGTTTTGTTGCCCAGGCTGGTGGGCGCCTTTTTCATCTTGCCTCCACGTTCGGCTTGCCATGCCTGCCAGTGCAGCCACCAGGAATCGGTATGCTTGGTGGAGTTCTCCTGCCACTCTTCGGCCTTGAGGGGCATCTCGCTGCTGGTCATGTAGCGTGATTTAGGATTGCCCGGCGGGTTCAGAATGCTCTGGATATGCCCGCTGCTCGACAGCACGAATTCGACCTTGCCACCGAACAATTGCGCGGACTTGTAGCAGGACTTCCACGGGGTGATGTGGTCGCTGGTGCCCGCCAGGCAATAGATGTCCGAGGTGACTTGTTTCAGGTCAATCGGCGTACCGCACACTTCCAGTGCATTGGGGCGGATCAGTGGATTACTTTTGAACATTTCGATCAGGTCGCCGTGGAACGCGGCCGTCAACCGTGTGGTGTCGTTGTTCCAGAACAGGATGTCGAACACCGGTGGTTCGTTGCCCAGCAGGTAGTTGTTGACCCAGTAGTTCCAGATCAAGTCGTTGGGGCGCATCCAGGCAAAGACTTTCGCCATGTCGCGGCCTTCCAGCACACCGGCCTGATAGGACTGGCGCTTGGCGGATTCCAGGGTTTGCTCATCGACGAACAGGGCGACGTCGCTGTCCAGGGTGGTATCCAGCACGCTGACCAGCAGCGTAAGGGAGTTGACCTTTTTCTCGCCGATTGCCGCGTAATGGCCCAGCAGCGCGGTGCAGGTGATGCCACCGGAGCAAGCGCCGAGCATGTTGATGTCTTTGCTGCCCGTGATGGCGCTGACCACATCGACCGCTTCCTTGAGCGCTTCGATGTAGGTCGACAGGCCCCACTCGCGCTGCTCCTTGGTAGGGTTGCGCCAGCTGACGATAAAGGTCTGCAGATTACTGCGCAGGCAATAGCGCGCCAGGCTCTTGTCCGGGCTCAGGTCGAATACATAGAACTTGTTGATTTGTGGCGGTACCACCAGCAGCGGGCGCTCGAGCACTTGCTCGGTGGTCGGCTTGTACTGGATCAGCTCCAGTACATCGTTGCGGAACACCACGGCGCCTTCGGTTACGCCCAGGCTCTTGCCAACTTCGAATGCGCCCATGTTGACCTGGCTCGGCATGCCGCCGTTGTGCACCATGTCCTTGGCCAGATGGGAGAGGCCGTCGAGCAGGCTTTTGCCGCCTGTTTCGAAGAAGCGTTTGACCGCCGCCGGGTTGGCCGCCGAGTTGGTCGGGGCCATGGCTTCGGTCATGAGATTGATCACGAAATGCCCGCGAGCGACATCCTTGGGTGACAGATTACTGTCGCCGATCCAGTCGTGGAGTTCCTTGCGCCACGCCAGGTAGGTTTGCAAATAACGTCGATAGAGCGGGTTCTGAGTCCAGGCCGGATCGTTGAAACGACGGTCTTCAGGTGTCGGTTGAAGCGCAGATTTACCAAACACCACGTTCTTCAGTTCAAGGCCGAAATGCGCAACATGCTTGGCACTGTGAATCGGTTGTTTGATGGCCTGTCTGAGCACCATGCGAGCAGAAGCCAAAAGATCCTTGCCGCGCAGCCCAACGACTGGATTCAGCCCCAAGGTGTTTTCCGAGGCTTGTGATTTCAAGTCATCGTTATTCTTATCACTCATCTACGACGCTCCATTGCCTTGAGACGAGTACCTGGGGCTGACTAAGTAGTCAAAAATCCAATGCCAGGTACTGCAACTTGGGTGACCAATAATTCTGCATCGCTGCTTTTAGTTCAGAGAGCATTGCAGGGAACTTGCCAGTTCCATTGGTTACCCGAGTTTAATTTTTTTCGCAAGCAGGCCATTCATTGACCTTTGAGCCGAGCATTCAAACAGATGAAATTAGAAAATGCCTTCTAAAGAGCAAGAGGGCCGATTTAGAGCATTAGTTTGACGATGGATTCGTTCGGGTCGCGGGTTTTTCCGGCGGCTTTGAGCTCGGCAAGATAGTCTTCCCAGAGTGCGTCATAACGTCGCGCCAGTTCGTACAGGTATTCCCAGGTGAACAGGCCGCTGTCGTGGCCGTCATCGAAGGTCAATTTGAGTGCGTACTGACCGGCCGGTTCTACCTTGGTCAGGCCGACGTTGATCTTGCCAAATTGCAGGATGGGTTTGCCGTGGCCCTGGACCTCGGCGGAGGGAGAATGCACGCGCAGAAACTCGGCGGGCAGGTGATATTCCTCGCCGGACGCGTATTTCAGCGTCAGGGTTTTCGAGGCTTTGTGCAGTTTGATGTCGGTGGGAATCATAGGAAAAGCCTTCAGCTGCAAGCTACAAGCGGCAAGCTTAACTCAGCTTGCCGCTCGCGGCTTGCGGCTTGCAGCTCTACAGAATGTAGCGCGACAGGTCTTCGTTCTGCGCCAATTCACCCAAGTGGCTGTTCACGTAGTCGGCGTCGATCATGATCACCTTGTCGTCATGGGCGCTGGCCAGATCACCGGCGCTGAACGACACCTCTTCAAGCAAACGCTCAAGCAAGGTGTGCAGGCGACGGGCCCCGATGTTCTCGGTCTTCTCGTTGACCTGCCAGGCGATCTCGGCAATGCGCTTGATGCCGCTCGGCTGGAACTCGATGCCCAGGCCTTCGGTTTTCAGCAGGGCGCAGTATTGCTCGGTAAGCGATGCATGCGGTTCGCTGAGAATGCGCTCGAAATCTTCAGGCGTCAGTGCCTTGAGCTCGACGCGAATCGGCAAGCGGCCTTGCAGCTCCGGCACCAGGTCGCTCGGCTTGCTCAAGTGGAACGCGCCGGAAGCAATGAACAGGATGTGGTCGGTCTTGACCATACCCAGCTTGGTGTTGACGGTGCAGCCTTCGATCAGCGGCAGCAAGTCACGCTGTACGCCTTCACGGGATACATCGACACCGCCGGAATTACCGCGCTTGGCGACCTTGTCGATTTCGTCGATGAACACGATGCCGTGTTGCTCGACCGCTTCCAGCGCCTTGGCCTTCAACTCTTCTTCGTTGACCAGGCGACCGGCTTCTTCGTCGCGCACCAGTTTCAGTGCTTCCTTGACCTTGAGCTTGCGGCTTTTCTTCTTGCCCTTGCCCATGTTGGCAAACAGGCTCTGCAACTGGTTGGTCATTTCTTCCATACCCGGAGGCGCGGAGATATCGACGCCGGCCATTTCGGCGACTTCGATTTCAATCTCCTTGTCGTCCAGCTGACCTTCGCGCAGGCGCTTTCGGAACAGCTGGCGGGTGTTGGAGTCGGTTGGCGATCCGGCGTCTTCGTTACTGAAACCCATGCGTGCCGGTGGCAGCAGGGCGTCGAGGATACGATCTTCGGCAGCGTCTTCGGCGCGGTGGCGAACCTTGGTCATTTCCTGTTCGCGCAGCAGCTTGATGGCCGCGTCTGCCAGATCACGAATGATCGATTCAACGTCGCGGCCCACATAGCCGACTTCTGTGAATTTCGTTGCTTCGACTTTGATGAACGGCGCGTTGGCAAGTTTGGCCAGGCGGCGGGCGATTTCGGTTTTGCCGACACCGGTCGGGCCGATCATCAGGATGTTCTTGGGGGTTACTTCAACGCGCAGTTCTTCTGGCAGCTGCATCCGGCGCCAGCGGTTACGCAGCGCGATGGCGACGGCGCGCTTGGCATCGTCCTGGCCGATGATATGGCGATTGAGTTCGTGGACGATTTCACGGGGAGTCATGGACATAGTATTTAGCGGACCTCAGGCAAGAATGAGCCGTGGCGCGATGGCCAACACGGACTTACTCGGCGCAGTCCTGCTCCTCAATGGTCTGAGTGTGATTGGTGAATACGCAGATGTCGCCAGCGATGCCGAGGGCGGTTTCGACGATTTCCCGGGCTGACAGATCGGTTTTCTTCAGCAGCGCGCTGGCAGCGGCCTGGGCATAACCGCCGCCGGAACCCATGGCGATCAGGCCTTCTTCGGGTTCGACCACGTCACCGTTGCCGGTGATGATCAGGGAGGCGTCCTTGTTGGCAACCGCGAGCATGGCTTCAAGGCGGCTGAGGGTGCGGTCGGTACGCCATTCTTTGGCGAGTTCGACGGCAGCGCGAACCAGGTGACCTTGATGTTTCTCAAGCTGGCCTTCGAAACGTTCGAAGAGGGTGAAGGCGTCAGCCGTGGCCCCGGCAAAACCGGCGATAACCTGGCCGTGGTACAGGCGGCGAACTTTCTTCGCGTTGCCTTTCATCACGGTATTGCCGAGAGAAACCTGGCCGTCGCCGCCCATGACGACTTTGCCGTGGCGGCGAACTGAAACGATGGTGGTCAAGGGAGAGTCTCCACGCAGGGGGGCGAAAATGCCTTATGCCAACTCATATGGGGGTGGTGGAGCGTTTTTCAACTGTAGGACGCGGCGGGAGACGAGCGGTGTGAGTCTGTGGGGGATGATTGTTCCCACGCTCTGCGTGGGAGCGCCTCTAGGGACGCTCTGCGTCCAGTGGCGCGGAGCGTCACGGGCTGCATTCCCACGCGGAGCGTGGGAACGATCAGAGGAGGATCAGCGGCTTTGGCGTTGTTGTAACAACAGGTTGCTAAACCCTGCGCCGGCCAGTTGTTTCTGTGCGGTCGTCAGTTGTTCGCGGTTGCTGAACGGCCCGACCAAAACGCGATACCAGGTCTCATCCTTCACGGTGCCGGACTCAACCGCCACCGCCTGACCCAGCAGAATGATCTGCGCCCGAACCTTGTCTGCGTCAGTCTGTTTGCGGAACGAACCGGCCTGCAGGAAGAACTTGGTCACTGGCGCCGCTTTCGACACCGGTGGCGCTGGCGGCGGTGTAATCCCGGCCAGAGCAGCCTGAGCTCGCGCCGTATCAATCTTCGCCGCTTCCGCAGGCGTGACCGGCGTGGTCGGAATGGCCGGCACCTGTGGCGTCGGCAGGGTTTTCTCCGGCACGGCATCCGGCGGCACAATCACTTCCGATTCCGGCAGCAGGGTGTAGAAGTCGTATTTCGGCTTCACCGGTTGCGTCGGGCTCGGCGGGGTTTTATTGGCCTCGGCGATCTTGGTGGCTTTCTGTTGCTGTTCCACCTTCTCGCGCTTGACCGTGTCACTGCCCTTGCCAGGTTCCAGTTTCATCAGGAAGACGATGAACGCGCCAACCGTCAGGCCGATGGCCATCCACAGCCAGCCCGGAATCGGCTGTTTTGCAGGAGCTTGGTAACGGCTGGCGCCACGCTTGGGTGCAGGTTTTTTCTTGGCAGCCAACTTACATACGCTCCAGAGTTTCCAGACCCAAGAGTTCCAGGCCTTGCTTGAGAGTGCGGCCGGTCAGCGCGGCGAGGCGCAGACGGCTCTGCATTTGCGCCGGGGTGTCGGCGCTGAGGATCGGGCAGTTCTCGTAGAAACTGGAGAACAGGCCGGCCACATCGTACAGGTAGGTGCAGAGGATGTGCGGCGTGCCTTTGTCAGACACGTTGTTCAGTATTTCGCCGAACTGCGCCAGTTTGGCGGCCAGCTCGTGTTCATGGGCCGCTTCCAGCACGATCTGGCCTTCGACTTCGGTGAAATCCTTGCCCAGTTTGCGGAATACGCCGGCGACGCGAGTGTAGGCGTACAGCAAGTATGGTGCGGTGTTGCCTTCGAAGTTCAGCATCAGGTCGAAATTGAAGCTGTAGTCGCTGGTGCGGTGCTTGGACAGGTCGGCGTATTTGACCGCTCCAATGCCCACCACCTTGGCGATGTTGCGCAGCTCGTCATCGGCCAGCTCCGGGTTCTTGTCCTTCACCAGGGTGTAGGCGCGTTCCTGGGCTTCGGTCAGCAACTCGATCAGCTTCACGGTGCCGCCATCGCGGGTTTTGAATGGACGGCCATCTTTACCGTTCATGGTGCCGAAGCCCATGTGTTCCATTTCCATCGGGTGCGTCACGAAACCGGCCTTGCGTGCCACGGCGAACACTTGCTGGAAGTGCAGGGCCTGACGCTGGTCGACGAAGTACAACGCGCGATCAGCCTTGAGCTTGCCGCTGCGATAACGCACGGCCGCCAGGTCGGTGGTGGCGTAGAGGTAGCCGCCGTCAGCCTTGACGATGATCACTGGCAGCGGGTCGCCGTCGGCGTTCTTGAATTCGTCGAGGAACACGCACTGGGCGCCATTGCTCTCGACCAGCATGCCGGCGGCCTTGAGGTCGTTGACCACATTGATCAGGTCGTCGTTGTAGGCACTTTCGCCCATCACGTCGGCCATGGTCAGTTTGACGTTCAGCAGTTCGTAGATTTTCTGGCAGTGAGACAGGGAAATGTCTTTGAATTTGGTCCACAGCGCCAGGCAGTCCGGGTCACCGGCTTGCAGTTTGACCACCAGGCCACGGGCGCGGTCGGCGAACTCTTCGGATTCGTCGAAGCGCTGCTTGGCCGCACGGTAGAAGTTTTCCAGGTCCGACAGTTCGTCGCTGGTGATCGGGTTTTCTTGCAGATAGGCCATCAGCATGCCGAACTGGGTGCCCCAGTCGCCCACGTGGTTCTGACGAATCACCTCATCACCGAGGAACTCCAGAACCCGCGCAACACCGTCACCAATGATGGTCGAGCGCAAATGGCCGACGTGCATTTCTTTGGCGAGGTTCGGTGCCGACAGGTCGACCACAGTGCGTTGCAGTGGGCCGGCCTTGCGTACGCCGATTTTTTCGTCGGCCAGCGCGGCATCCAGGCGAGTGGCCAGGGCCTCGGTGTTCTGGAAGAAGTTCAGGAAGCCCGGGCCGGCGATTTCGGTTTTGCTGACGTTTTCATCAGCCGGCAGCGCGGCGATGATTTTTTCGGCCAGGTCACGGGGCTTCATGCCGGCCGGTTTGGCCAGCATCATGGCGATGTTGCTGGCGAAGTCGCCGTTCTTCTTGTCGCGGGAGTTTTCCACCTGGATCGCCGGCGACAGGCCTTCAGGCAACACACCTTCGTTGACGAGTTGGGTGATGGCTTGTTGGATCAGCTGGCGAATGGTGTCTTTCATGTTGGTCTCTTTCGACCGCAAGCGCGGTACGCGCTTCGATGCGCTGGTGGAAAAACTGGGCATTATCCGTGGCGAAGACGGGCTTGCCAACTATAGCGGGCAGGTTATGGATATGTGGTGAACATTTAGCCGCCTTCGCGAGCAGGCTCGTTCCCCCCCCTGATCGGATGAACGCCACAGACTCCCTGTGGGAGCTAGCCTGCTAGCGATAGCGATCTTGAATTCAATATAAATCGACAGGATCGACATCAAGGGACCACCGCACCGCTCGTCCGCTCGGCATCTGCTCCAGCACCAGCAACCAACTGCTCAACAACCGATGCAGTGGCGCCCGTGCCGTTGCCTGCAACAACAACTGTGCACGATAACGTCCGGCGCGGCGCTCCATCGGCGCGGGCACCGGCCCCAGCAGCTCGATTCCGGCCAGGCCCTGTTCGGCCAGCAAACGCTCGGCTTCGCTGCACGCTTCGTCAAGAAACCCTTCGGCCTGTCCCGGCTTGTGTGCTTCGGCCCGTAGCAGCGCCAAATGGGCGAAAGGCGGCAACCCGGCGGAACGGCGTTCGCTCAACGCCTGCTCGGCAAAGGCGAAATACCCTTGCTCGGTCAGTTGCACCAGCAGCGGATGGTCCGCCAGGTGCGTCTGGATGATCACTTTGCCCGGCTCTTCCGCTCGCCCGGCGCGTCCGGCGACCTGAACAATCAACTGCGCCATGCGCTCGCTGGCGCGGAAGTCGCCGGAGAACAGCCCGCCGTCGGCGTCGAGAATCGACACCAGCGTCACCCGTGGGAAGTGATGCCCTTTGGCAAGCATTTGCGTGCCCACCAAAATGCACGGTTGACCCTTTTGTATGGTGGCGAACAGCTGATTCATCGCGTCCTTGCGCGACGTGCTGTCACGGTCGACCCGCAGCACCGGAAAGTCCGGGAATAAAATCGCCAGGCGTTCCTCGGCGCGCTCGGTGCCAGCGCCCACGGGCCGCAAGTCGACCTTGCTGCATTTCGGGCAACGCCGGGGCACGCGTTCGACGTAGCCACAATGGTGGCAGCGCAGCTCGCCGGAGCGCTGGTGCACGGTCATCCGCGCATCGCAGCGCTGGCACTCGGACATCCAGCCGCAGTCGTGACACAGCAACGTCGGCGCAAAGCCGCGACGGTTGAGGAAGACTAGTACTTGTTGGCCTGCGGCCAGTGTCTGACCGATGGCTTGCTGCATCGGCCCGGAAATGCCGCTGTCCAGCGGCCGGCTTTTTACATCCAGGCGCAGGAAACGTGGTTGCTTGGCCCCGCCGGCCCGTTCGTTCAGTCGCAGGAGACCGTACCGGCCGGTGTAGGCGTTGTGCAGGCTTTCCAGTGAAGGCGTGGCGGAGCCGAGGACAATCGGGATGTTTTCTTGTCGGGCGCGAACCAATGCCAGGTCGCGGGCGTGGTAGCGCAAACCTTCCTGCTGTTTATAGGAGCCGTCATGCTCTTCATCGATGATGATCAGGCCGGGGTTTTTCATCGGCGTGAACAGCGCCGAGCGGGTGCCGATAATAATGTCGGCGTCACCGTCCCGGGCCGCTAGCCAGGCTTCGAGGCGTTCGCGATCATTGACCGCCGAGTGAATCAAAGCGATGCGCGCATTGAAGCGCTGTTCGAAGCGCGCCAGGGTTTGCGGGCCGAGGTTGATCTCCGGGATCAGCACCAATGCCTGTTTGCCGGCCTCAAGGGTTTCGCGGATCAGCTGTAAATAGACTTCGGTCTTGCCGCTGCCGGTGACGCCGGCCAGCAAAAACGCGTGATAGCTGTCGAAACCTGCGCGGATGGCTTCATACGCCGCGCGCTGCTCCGGGTTGAGTGGCAATTCCGGTTGCGCCAGCCAGTGTTCGTGGCGCGCGCCGGGGGCGTGCTTGCGGATTTCTACCTGGACCAGGTCTTTGGCCAGCAACAAATCCAGGCTGTCTTTGCTCAGCATCAGTTTGCTCAGCAATTGATGAGCAACGCCGTGGGGATGCTGGGCCAGTGTCGCCAATGCTTCGCGCTGGCGTGGTGCCCGGGCAATGCGCGGATCATCCAGGCTGGCGCCCGGCGCGGCAGACCAGAAACGTTCCTGGCGCGCTTCGGCCAGTTCGCCCTGACGCAGCAACACTGGCAGTGCCCAACTCAAGGTATCGCCAAGGCTGTGCTGGTAATACTGGGACGTCCACAGGCACAGCTTGAACAGCGCCGGTGGCAGCGGCGGTGTGGCGTCGAGCAGGGCCAGCGCGGGTTTGAGCTTTTCCACCGGCACTTCGCTGGTATCGGTGACTTCCACCAGAATCCCGATCATCTCTCGTCGGCCGAACGGCACCCGCAGGCGCATGCCCGGTTGCAACTGGGCGCGCAGGATCCCGGCCGGGGCACGGTAATCGAACAGGCGGCGCAGGGGCGAAGGCAGGGCGAGGCGCAAAATGGCGTCGGGCACGCGGGGAATTCTCTTTGGGCGGGCGGTGAAGAAGGGCCGGAGCCTAGCAGACGGTCGGTCTCAGCGACAGCTTGCGTGATTGGCAATGTCTGGTAGAATCCGCGGCCTAATTACGTGCGGTATTCAACAATAGTGTTGAGTGGCGGCACGCTAGCCTGAGGAATCATCATGAAAGCCGATATCCATCCAACATACGAAATCACCGCAGTTACCTGCAGCTGTGGCAACAAGTTCGAAACTCGTTCGAACCTGGCCAAGCCTCTGGCGATCGACGTATGCAACGAGTGCCACCCGTTCTACACCGGTAAGCAGAAGACTCTGGATACTGGCGGTCGTGTACAGCGCTTCGCAGACCGTTTCGGCGCTTTCGGCAAGAAAGCTCCAGCTGCTGCAGAGTAAGGTTGAAGGGCCCGATGGGCTTTTCCTTGCTGTTGAAAAAGGCGTCCCTTGCGGGCGCCTTTTTTGTGTCCGCGATTTGGCTGACCGGCGCCCAGGCATTTTGCCCGGCGCCGAGCGGTCTGACATCGGTCACGGTGCAGCGGGTGGTGGATGGCGACACCTTGCGCCTGAGCGATGGCCGCAGTGTGCGCATGATTGGTTTGAACACGCCGGAATTGGCCAAACAGGGCCGTTCCGACGAGCCGTTTGCCGTGGTCGCGCGCCAGCGTCTTGAAGCACTGGTGGCGGCCAGCGACGGGCACGTCGGTTTACTCCCGGGTAAAGAAGGCAAAGATCGCTACGGCCGTACGCTGGCTCATGTCTATGGCACTGACGGTGCCAACCTCGAAGCGCAGATGCTTGCCGAAGGCTTGGGGTTTCAGGTGGCGGTCGCGCCCAATGTCGATTTGGTCAGTTGCCAGCAAGTCGCCGAACGCAGTGCCCGGGAGGCCGGTCTTGGCGTGTGGCGCCAATCCCCTGTGCTGAAAGCGGAGCAGATCAACGCTTCCGGTTTCGCCGTGCTCAGCGGTCGTGTGAGCAATGTTCAGCGCAATCGCGGTGGGCTTTGGATCGAGTTGCAGGATTCGGTTGTATTGCGCGTTGCACCCAATGTGCTCGGGCAATTCGATGCCTCTGCGCTGGAAAAGCTCAAGGGCAAGCAGATTGAGGCGCGTGGCTGGGTGTTGGACCGCTCGCGTCACGGCGGATTGAAATCCGGGCAGGCACGTTGGCTCCTGCCGCTTACCGATCCGTCGATGCTGCAAGCCACGCAATAAGAAAAAAATTGTAGACATTTTTGCTATTGATTGTGAACAGTCCGCCCCTTGTGTTCCGTGGCTCCTGAGCCAAAGTCGTAGGGTAGGGCGCTTGACAGGGGTGACTGGTCAGTCTTGTGGGGATTTTGCGAGGCGCGTATCCTCGCTGACCAGTCTGTCCAACAGTAAAAGCGGAATGCCAAAATGTCTGATCTGAAAACTGCCGCTCTCGAATACCACGCCCATCCTCGTCCAGGGAAGCTGAGTGTCGAGCTCACCAAGGCCACCGCTACCGCCCGCGACTTGTCGCTGGCCTACAGCCCCGGCGTAGCCGAACCAGTACGCGAAATCGCCCGCGATCCTGAGCTGGCCTACAAATACACCGGTAAGGGCAACCTGGTGGCAGTCATTTCCGATGGCACCGCGATTCTCGGCCTGGGTAACCTCGGCCCATTGGCGTCCAAGCCTGTGATGGAAGGTAAAGGCGTGCTGTTCAAGCGCTTCGCCGGCATCGACGTTTTCGACATCGAAGTCGATTCCGAAAGCCCGCAAGCCTTCATCGACACCGTCAAGCGCATCTCCATCACCTTCGGTGGCATCAACCTGGAAGACATCAAGGCGCCTGAGTGCTTTGAGATCGAACGCGCTCTGATCGAGCAGTGCGACATTCCGGTATTCCACGATGATCAGCACGGCACCGCCATCGTAACCGCGGCCGGCATGATCAACGCCCTGGAAATCGCCGGCAAAACTCTGGCTGACGCCAAGATCGTCTGCCTGGGCGCCGGTGCGGCCGCCATCTCCTGCATGAAATTGCTGGTGAGCATGGGCGCCAACATCGAAAACATCTTCATGGTTGACCGTACCGGTGTGATCCACTCCGGCCGTGATGACCTGAACCAGTACAAGGCTGTCTTCGCTCACGCGACCGACAAGCGCACCCTGGCTGACGCACTGGCGGGTGCTGACGTGTTCGTTGGCCTGTCCGGTCCGAACCTGCTGAGCGCTGAAGGCCTGAAGTCCATGGCGGCCAACCCGATCGTATTCGCGTGCTCCAACCCGGATCCGGAAATTTCCCCGGAGCTGGCTCACGCCACCCGCGACGACGTGATCATGGCGACCGGCCGTTCGGACTACCCGAACCAGGTCAACAACGTGCTCGGCTTCCCGTTCATCTTCCGCGGCGCCCTGGACGTTCGCGCCAAGCGCATCAACGAAGAAATGAAAGTGGCAGCGGCCAACGCCCTGCGTGAACTGGCCAAACTGCCAGTGCCTCAGGAAGTGTGCGACGCCTACGGCGGCATCAAGCTGGAATTCGGCCGTGAGTACATCATTCCGAAACCAATGGATGCCCGCCTGATCACCCTGATCTCCGATGCCGTGGCCAAGGCTGCTATCGAGACCGGCGTGGCAACCCTGCCGTATCCGAAGAACTACCCGCTGAAAAGCGTGGATGACGTGTTTAACGGATAAAAGCAGTCGCCCATAAAAAAACCCAGCCTGGTGCTGGGTTTTTTTATGGGCTTAAAGTGGCAAGCTACAAGCTGCAAGTTAAAGGCGATGCGTACGGCTGTTGCTTCTGCTTGTGGCTTGAAGCTTGTAGCTGCCTCTCTAGAACAAATCGATCGGCGCCGCTTCATCTGCCGGTAGTGGGCTGCCCGGCGCACTGCCGTTACCCAGCTCGTCCCCCGACGGTGGCGTGTCTTCGGCCTTGAACAGTTCGAAGTACGCGCCTGGCGTGCCTGGGCTGGCGGCACGACCACTGATTGGATCGACCCGCAGGCTCAGGATGCCTTCGGGCTCTGGCTGCGTATGCGGTGGCTTGTCTTTAAGGGCCGCAGCCATGTAGTTCATCCAGATCGGCAGCGCGACGGTGCCGCCGAACTCCTTGCGGCCCAGGCTTTCCGGTTGGTCGAAACCGGTCCAGACGGTGGTCACGTAGTCGGCGTTATACCCGGAGAACCACGCATCCTTGGATTCGTTGGTCGTACCGGTCTTGCCCGCGATGTCACCTCGTCCCAGGGCCAGTGCACGACGGCCGGTACCGAGCTTGATCACATCCTCCAGCATGCTGTTGAGGATGTAGGTCGTGCGGCCATCGACGATGCGCTCGGCGACGGCGGGTGTCGGCGGTGCAATGCCCGGCATCGCGGGTGCCTCGGTCGGGGTCGCATTGACCGTAAAGGGCTGTGCAACCGGTGCAGCAATACCGTTGGTTGCTACGTCGCCTTGGGGAACACTTGGCGGGTTGGCGACGAACAGCGTGTCGCCTTTGCGGCTTTCGATCTTGTCGATGATGTACGGGGTGATCTTGTAGCCACCGTTGGCGAAGGTGCTCCAGCCGGTGGCGATCTCCATTGGTGTCAGGGTTGCGGTGCCCAGTGCCAGCGACAGGTTGGGCGGCAGGTCCTGCTTGTTGAAGCCGAAGCGGCTGATGTAATCGATGGTCTTGCCAACGCCCATCGCTTGCAGCAAGCGGATCGACACCAGGTTACGCGACTTGTACAGCGCCTCACGCAGGCGAATCGGGCCGAGGAAGGTGTTGGTGTCATTCTTCGGGCGCCAGACCTTGTCCAGGTATTCGTCGACGAACACGATCGGTGCGTCGTTCACCAGGCTGGAGGCCGTGTAGCCACTATCTAGCGCGGCGCTGTAGACGAACGGTTTGAAGCTCGAACCTGGCTGACGCTTGGCCTGCATCGCGCGGTTGTAGTTGCTCTGTTCGAAGGCAAAACCGCCGACCAGCGCACGAATGGCGCCGTTCTGCGGATCCAGTGAAACCAGTGCGCCTTGCGCCTGCGGGATCTGGCTGAATTTCAGCGTGTTGTCCGGCTGACGCTGCACGCGAATCAAGTCACCGACCTGAGCCACATCCGACGGTTGCTTCGGATTGGGCCCCATGCTGTTGGTGTTCAGGAACGGGCGCGCCCACTTCATGCTGTCCCAGCTGACGTGTCCTTCACCGGTGCGGGTCATCACTTGCAGCCCGTTTTTGTCGACCTGAGTGACAATGGCGGGTTCAAGGCCGTTTATGGTGCGTTGCTTGGTCAACTCGGTTGTCCAGGCTTCACGGGTCTTGCCCGGCAGGCGCGACTCGGGGCCGCGATAGCCATGGCGCTGGTCGTACGTGATCAAGCCATCGTGAACGGCGGTGTTGGCCATTTCCTGCAGATTGCTCGGCACGGTCGTGGTCACGCGAAAGCCTTCCGTGTAGGCATCGCTGCCGTAGCGGCCGACCATCTCAGCCCGGGCCATTTCGGCGATGTACGGCGCATTCACTTCGGGAGTCGGCACGTGATAGCTGGCGTTCAGCGGCTCGTTGATCGCTGTGGTGTACTCGGCTTCGGTAATTTTCCCCAGCTTGTACATGCGCCCCAGAATCCAGTCGCGACGCTCTTTGCTGCGGGCCGGGTTGGCCAGCGGATTGAAGCGCGACGGGGCTTTTGGCAAGCCGGCGATCATCGCCATTTGGGCCAGGCTGACATCACGAATCGATTTGCCGTAATAGACCTGCGCCGCCGCCTCGATGCCGTAGGCTCGGTTGCCCAGGTAGATTTTGTTGACGTACAGCTCAAGGATCTCGTCCTTGGTCAGTTGCCGTTCGATCTGCAAGGCCAGGAGAATTTCGGTGGTTTTGCGCGAGAAGCTGCGTTCGCTGGTCAGGAAGAAGTTCTTTGCCACCTGCATGGTGATGGTGCTGCCACCGGACTGAATGTGTCCGCTTTTGACCAATTGGGTGGCGGCGCGCATCAGGCTGCTGGGATCAACGCCATAGTGGTTGGCGAAATTGTCGTCTTCAGCACTTAGTAACGCATTAATGAAATTGGGGGGAATGTCGGCGAAACGGATCGGAGTGCGGCGCATTTCGCCAAACTCTGCGATCAACTTGTCATCGCTGCTGTACACCCGCAAAGGAATCTGCAACTGGATGCTTCTCAGCGCCTCCACGGAGGGTAATCCGGGGCTAAGGTAGAGAAAGGCGCCGCTTAGACCCAGGAGCAGTCCGCAGAAAACGGCGACGATGGACCAACCGAAAAATTTCAGCAGACGGATCAAGGCTTTTGGACATCCAGGGCAAAGAATGAATGAGGCATCAGGGTTCAGATAAACAGGGAACGGCCCGCGCTTGAAGTAAAAACCGGAAAAAAACGCTGGGCATTATAAGCATTTTTCCGCAGGGAGCGTCATGGGCGCTTCTGTCAAGACGGGAGGTAATGAACGCAACGGATATTACAGAGTCCGTAAGACACGGAAAGTCATAGGGAATTGGTTGTGCCAGGACTCTTCAATAAAAAAGCCAACACACTGTTGGGGATCGATATCAGTTCCACGTCGGTAAAGCTTCTGGAATTGAGCCTTCGGGGCGGCCGCTATCGGGTCGAGGGATACGCGGTAGAGCCGTTACCCGCCAATGCCGTGGTCGAAAAAAACATCGCCGAGCTTGAGGGTGTCGGGCATGCGCTCTCTCGTGCGCTGCTCAAGGCCAGAACCCGTCTCAAGCACGTGGCGGTGGCGGTGGCCGGCTCGGCGGTGATCACCAAGACCATCGAGATGGACGGCGGACTTTCCGACGACGAGATGGAAAATCATCTGAAGATCGAGGCCGATCAGTACATCCCCTATCCGTTGGATGAAGTCGCCATCGACTTCGAAGTCCAGGGTGTGTCCGCGCGTAACCCCGAGCGGGTTACGGTGCTGCTGGCGGCCTGCCGCAAGGAAAACGTCGAGGTCCGTGAAGCGGCCCTGGCCTTGGCCGGCCTGACTGCGCGCGTGGTTGATGTCGAGGCCTATGCGCTGGAGCGTTCCTTCGGGTTGATATCAACGCAACTGGCCGTCTCTAACGAGCGACTGACGGTCGCGGTGGTGGACATCGGCGCGACCATGACCACCCTCAGCGTGCTGCACAACGGGAAGATTATCTATACCCGCGAGCAATTGTTCGGCGGTCGGCAACTGACCGAGGATATTCAGCGCCGTTATGGCCTGACGGTCGAACAGGCGGGGCTGGCGAAGAAGCAGGGCGGTTTGCCGGAGGACTATGCCAGCGAAGTCTTGCAACCGTTTTGTGAGGCGCTGGTGCAACAGGTTTCACGTTCGTTGCAGTTCTTCTTTGCCGCTGGCCAGTACAACACGGTCGATCACATCCTGCTGGCCGGTGGCACAGCGTCGGTGTCGGGGCTTGACCGGTTGATCGAGCAACGCCTGGGCACGCCCACTCTGGTGGCCAACCCGTTCTCCAACATGGCCTTGAGCAGCAAGGTCAACGCCGACGCCCTGGCCAGTGATGCACCAGCGCTGATGATCGCGTGCGGGCTCGCCCTCAGGAGTTTCGACTGATGGCGAAGATCAATCTTTTACCCTGGCGTGAGGAACGGCGGGAAGAACGCCGCAAGCGCTTTCTGGTGGCGTTGGTCGGCGTGCTGCTGTGCTCCGTAGGGGCGGTACTGGTCGTGGATCAGCTCATTGGCGGCGCCATCGATCGGCAGGTTGTCCGAAATGATTACATCGCCAAACAGATTGCAGTGGTCGATGAGCGCATCGCAGAGATCAATGATCTGAAGACCCGTCGCCAGCAGTTGGTCGAACGCATGCGCATCATTCAGGACTTGCAAGGCAATCGACCGATCAGTGGTCGGATCTTCGATCAATTGGCGCGTACGTTGCCGGACGGGGTGTATTTCACTGAAGTGAAAATGGTTGGTAAAACCCTGTCCATCAATGGTGCTGCGGAGTCCAACAATCGTGTGTCGGACCTGATGCGCAACCTGGCTGCATCCGACTGGTTCGATGCCCCGAGTCTTACGGAGGTCAAAGCCACGACGGCCGGTCAGCTGGATCAGGCCAATGTCTTTCAACTGACCGTTCGTCTGGCGCAGCCCGCTGTCGTGGGGGTCGAGCAATGAGCCCGTCGCGATGGTTAGAAGGGCTGCGCAATGTCGATATCAACGAACTGGACACCAATAACATGGGTTCCTGGCCGCCGGCGATCAAGGCGCTGGCGGGTGTTCTGCTGATGGTGCTGGTGTTGGCGCTCGGGTACGCCTTTTACCTCAATGATCTGGAAGATCAGCTCGAATTGAGGCGCGAGGAAGAGTCGGCCCTCAAGGAGCAATTCGCGACCAAAGCCCGCATGGCAGCGAATCTGGAGCTGTACACCCAGCAACTGAAGGAAATGGAGGTCTCCTTTGGCGAGCTTCTGCGGCAGTTGCCCAGCGACACCGAAGTCCCCGGACTGCTGGAGGATATTACCCGCACGGGCCTCGGCAGCGGTCTGGAGTTCGAGGAGATCAAACTGCTGCCGGAAGTCACCCGGCCGTTCTACATCGAACTGCCGATCCAGATCACGGTAACCGGCGCCTACCATGACCTGGCGACCTTCGTCAGCGGCGTCGCCGGGCTACCCAGGATCGTGACGCTGCATGATTTCGACCTTGCACCGGCCAATCCTGAAGGTGGTCCGAAACTGCGTATGAGCATCCTCGCCAAGACCTACCGCTACAACGACACCGGGGTGCAAGAATGAGCCCGGTCCGTTGTGTATCGACGATGTTGTTGTTCGCCAGCCTGACTGCGTGTGGCAATGGCTCCGATGTCGGCGACCTGCATGCCTACATGAACGAAATGCGCCTGCGTGCCCCGGGCAAAATTGAACCAACGCCGACGTTTCGGTCTTACCCAACGTTCACCTACAGCGCCGCCAACCTGCGAAGCCCGTTTTCCCGACAGATCAGAGTGGACCTGGCCGGCCAGAAACGCGGTTCACACAATGTCTTCCCCGACCTCAACCGAATCAAGCAATACCTCGAAGGGTTCAACATCGAGCAGTTTGAGATGGTCGGCACGATCTCCAATGCCACTGGCGCCTATGCACTGTTGCGTGGAGCGGGCGGTGTGCATCGGCTGAAAGTCGGCGATTACCTGGGGCGCAACGATGGACGGATCGTCGCCATCAGCGGCTCACAAGTCGATGTGGTCGAAATCGTTCCCGATGGCGAAGGAGCCTGGCTGGAGCGACCACGGACCCTTCCTTTGAAAGAGCACTCATAGTGGAACTCGAATAATGAACAGGACTTTCTCAACCCTCGGTATTTCGCTATGGATAGCGATGATGTCTCCGATGGTGCTGGCGACCAACCTCAAAGCGCTGGATGTTGCCGCGCTGCCGGGTGATCGCATCGAGTTGAAGTTGTCTTTCGATGGGCCGCCCGCCGCGCCCCACGGTTACACGACCGAACAGCCCGCGCGGATTGCGCTGGACCTGCCCGGCGTGGTCAGTCAGTTGGCGAGTAAAAATCGCGACCTGGGCGGCGGCAATGCCCGCAGCGCAACGGTGGTGGAAGCCAAGGATCGCACGCGGCTCATCATTAACCTGACGCAGTTGACTCCGTATAGCGCAAAGGTCGAAGGCAACAATTTGTTGGTGTTGATCGGGCAGGGGGGTAGTGGCAAAGCATTGCAACCGGCGGCGAGCGCGCCTCGTGCCGGGATGACAGCCCCGGCGCCGGCCAAAACCTACCCTGTTGTGAGCAAGGCCATTCGCGGCATCGACTTCCAGCGCGGCGCCCAAGGCGAAGGCAATGTGGTCATCGATTTGTCGGATCCGTCCATTGCCCCGGACATCCAGGAGCGCGAAGGCAAGATCATCCTCGGATTCGCCAGGACCCAATTGCCCGAAAAGTTGCGCGTGCGACTGGACGTCAAGGATTTCGCCACCCCGGTGCAATTCGTCAACGCCAGCACCACGGGCGACCGGGCCACGATCAGTATCGAACCCGGCGGCACTTTCGACTATTCGACCTACCAGACCGACACCAAGCTGACTGTCAGCATTCGGCCGATGACCCCTGAGGATCTGCAAAAGCGCAATTCAGAGCGATTTGCCTACACCGGCGAAAAACTATCGCTGAACTTTCAGGACATCGATGTCCGTTCGGTGCTGCAATTGATTGCCGATTTCACCAACCTCAATCTGGTGGCCAGCGACACCGTGCAGGGCGGCATCACCCTGCGGTTACAGAGCGTGCCGTGGGATCAGGCGCTGGACCTGGTGCTGAAAACCAAAGGGCTGGACAAGCGCAAGATTGGCAATGTTCTGTTAGTGGCGCCGGCAGATGAAATCGCTGCCCGGGAGCGTCAGGAGCTGGAATCGCAAAAGCAGATCGCCGAATTGGCGCCGTTGCGTCGAGAGCTCTTGCAGGTCAATTACGCCAAGGCCGCCGACATTGCCAAGCTGTTTCAGTCGGTGACCAGTGCCGAGGCCAAAGGCGACGAGCGCGGGTCGATCACGGTGGATGAGCGGACCAACAACATCATTGCCTACCAGACCCAGGACCGCCTCGATGAACTTCGCCGAATTGTCACGCAACTGGACATTCCGGTGCGTCAGGTGATGATCGAAGCGCGAATCGTCGAAGCCAACGTCGACTACGACAAAAGCCTCGGTGTGCGTTGGGGTGGCTCAGTGCAGAACAAGGGCAACTGGAACACGTCCGGGGTCAGCAATGGATCGTCGACCATTGGTACGCCGGGCAGTGGCGACACCAACTCTCCGTTTGTCGACCTGGGGGCGGCTGGCAGCACGTCGGGCATCGGCATCGCCTTCATCACCGATAACGTGTTGCTGGACCTGGAGCTGACGGCGATGGAAAAAACCGGTAACGGTGAAATCGTCTCGCAGCCCAAGGTGGTCACGTCCGACAAGGAAACCGCCAAAATCCTCAAGGGCACCGAGATCCCCTATCAGGAAGCCAGTTCCAGCGGCGCGACCTCGGTGTCCTTCAAGGAGGCTGCGCTATCGCTGGAAGTCACGCCGCAGATCACCCCGGACAACCGGATCATCATGGAGGTAAAAGTCACCAAGGACGAGCCGGATTACCTGAACATGGTGCAGGATGTGCCGCCTATCAAGAAAAACGAGGTCAACGCCAAAGTCCTGGTCAATGACGGCGAGACCATCGTCATTGGCGGAGTTTTCTCAAATACTCAAAGCAAGGTTGTAGATAAGGTGCCATTTCTCGGCGATGTGCCGTATCTTGGCCGCCTTTTCCGGCGTGACGTGGTTTCGGAGAAAAAATCCGAGCTGCTGGTATTTCTCACACCGCGTATCATGAACAATCAGGCGATTGCTGTGAGTCATTGATTCTGTGCGAAATTTGATTCTTGTTGGACCGATGGGCGCTGGTAAAAGCACCATCGGCCGGTTGCTGGCCAAAGAGCTGCGCCTGCCGTTCAAAGATTCCGATAAGGAAATTGAATTGCGCACGGGCGCCAATATCCCGTGGATTTTCGATAAGGAAGGCGAACCGGGCTTTCGTGACCGCGAGCAGGCGATGATTGCCGAGCTGTGCGGCTGCGATGGCGTGGTGCTGGCGACCGGTGGTGGCGCCGTAATGCGTGAAGCCAATCGTCGGGCGCTGCATGCCGGTGGTCGGGTGGTCTACTTGCATGCTTCCGTCGAGCAGCAAGTGGGACGTACGGCCCGCGACCGCAATCGACCCCTGTTGCGGACCGCCGATCCGGCCAAGACCCTGCGGGATCTGCTGGCTATCCGCGATCCGCTTTATCGGGAAATCGCCGATCTGGTGGTTGAAACCGATGAGCGGCCGCCGCGAATGGTCGTGCTCGACATTCTCGAACGCTTGCAACAACTGCCTCCCCGTTAATGCGCTGCGCGAAATGCGCTATCCTCGGCGTCCTGCCATGACCGCTCAAGGTTGTGGCGCATGGCTACCGAACGGCGTTACACCAGCAGGCACCGTGGACATTCGATAACTCAAGGCAGGAAGCCTGATTCAATCTTCATTGTGGGGACACATGCAGACACTCAAGGTCGATCTAGGCGAGCGCAGCTACCCGATTCATATTGGCGAAGGTTTGTTGGATCAGCCCGAGCTGCTGGCCCCGCATATTCGCGGACGGCAAGTAGCGATTATCTCCAACGAGACCGTTGCACCGCTCTATCTCGAACGTCTGACCCGCAGCCTGGCGCAGTTCTCGGTTATTTCCGTGGTGCTGCCCGATGGCGAAGCCTTCAAGACCTGGGAAACCCTGCAGCTGATTTTCGACGGTCTGCTGACTGCACGGCACGACCGCCGCACCACTGTGATCGCCTTGGGTGGCGGCGTGATTGGTGACATGGCCGGGTTTGCTGCCGCCTGCTACCAGCGCGGCGTTGATTTCATCCAGGTGCCGACTACGTTGCTGTCGCAAGTTGACTCTTCGGTGGGCGGCAAGACCGGTATCAACCATCCGCTGGGCAAAAACATGGTCGGCGCGTTTTATCAGCCGAACGTGGTGCTGATCGATACCGCGACGCTCAATACCCTGCCGGCCCGCGAACTGTCCGCCGGGCTTGCCGAAGTCATCAAGTACGGGCTGATCTGCGACGAGCCGTTCCTGACCTGGCTCGAAGAAAACGTCGATCGCCTGCGCGCCCTGGACCAGGTCGCCCTGACCTACGCCATCGAGCGCTCTTGCGCCGCCAAGGCTGCGGTGGTCGGTGCCGACGAAAAAGAGACCGGTGTTCGCGCCACATTGAACCTCGGTCATACGTTCGGCCACGCCATTGAAACCCACATGGGCTATGGTGTCTGGCTTCATGGTGAGGCGGTAGCTACCGGCACCGTGATGGCGCTGGAAATGTCTGCCCGCCTGGGCTGGATCAGCGAGCAAGAGCGTGATCGCGGTATCCGCCTGTTCCAGCGCGCCGGACTTCCGGTCATCCCGCCCGAAGAGATGACCGAAGCCGATTTCCTCGAACACATGGCAATTGACAAGAAAGTGATCGACGGTCGTTTGCGCCTGGTGCTGCTGCGCCACATGGGCGAAGCGGTGGTGACCGACGATTATCCGAAAGAGGTTTTGCAGGCCACGCTGGGAGCGGATTACCGCGCCCTGGCTCAGCTTAAAGGTTAATAAGATCCCAATGACTAGTTTGCATGCCGACGAGGCTTTCCTCGGCCATTACCAGTTGAGTCATGACCCTTTTGCTCCGCGGGTTCCTGGCTTCAAATTTTTCCCGGCCCAGCGCAAACCGGTGCTGGGACAACTGCATCACCTGGCGCGCTATAGCCAGTTGCTGCTGGTGGTCACCGGTCCGCAAGGCAGTGGCAAGACCCTGTTGCGCCAGGCCCTGGTGGCCAGCACCAACAAGCAGTCGGTGCAGAGTGTGGTGGTGTCCGCCCGCGGCGCTGGCGATTCGGCTGGCATTTTGCGCCAGGTCGCTCAATCGCTGAACGTCGAGCAGGCCGAGATCGGCGCCATTCTGGCGCAAGTAGTGCAGCTCGCGTTGACCGGTCAGGAAGTCTATTTGCTGGTGGATGACGCCGAGCAACTCGACGAGTCCGCGCTGGAGGCCCTGATGGCCCTGGCTGCCGGTGCACCTGAAGGTCGCCCGCATGTGTTCCTGTTTGGCGAGTCGTCGCTGATCGCTCAGCTTGAGGCGCTAAGCCTTGAGGAAGAGCGTTTCCACGTCATCGAACTGCAGCCTTACACCGAAGAAGAAACCCGCGAATATCTGGATCAGCGACTCGAAGGCGCTGGCCGGGGTATCGAACTTTTCACTGCGGATCAGATCTCTGATATTCACGAAAGCTCCGATGGCTGGCCGGGCAACATCAACCAGGTTGCCCGTGATGCAATGATCGAAGCCATGATTGCAAGCCGCTCTGCGGTGAAGCGTCCAAAAATGGGGTTCAACATGCCGAAGAAACACGTATTGGCGATTTCCGCCGTTGTCGTGGTCGCGGTAGCCGCCGCCTGGTTGCTTCCGGGCCGCAGCAAAGCACCGACCACCGGCGCACCTGCCAACGAACAGGCTCAGCTGCCGCTGGGTGAGGGTTCGCCACAGCCTAACGGCGGTGCACCTTCCGTCGAATTCGCCGGTAACTCGCAGCCAATGCCATTGCCGCTGGTCGGTAACTCGCAACCGGTCATGCGCGGTCCGTTGGCTGAAGCCGCCGGTGGCATCACTGAGGGCGATGATGGCGTGCCGGTCGAGGGTTCCAGCGCTACACCGCCAACCGTGACCACCGTCGCGCCGCCAGCGGGCATTCAACCGGGTCCTGCGCCGACACCGGCTGCCAAGCCTGTTCCTGTGCCGACTCAGGTCGCAACCGCCAAGCCAGCCCCGGTTACACCTGCCGCGAAGCCGGTTCCAGCGCCAGCCAAGGTTGCGGTCGTGGCGGCTGCCGCCAAGCCAGCACCCGCAGCCAAGGCCGCTGGCGGAACCTGGTACGCTGGGCAACCTACAAGCAATTACGTGGTGCAGATTCTCGGCACCAGCTCGGAAACGTCTGCGCAAAACTTCGTGAAGGAGCAGGGCGGCGAGTACCGTTATTTCAAGAAAGTGCTCAACGGCAAGCCGCTTTACGTCATCACCTACGGTAACTTCGCCAGTCGCGATGCAGCCGTTACCGCTATCAAGGCCTTGCCAGCGAAGGTTCAGGCTGGTAAACCTTGGCCACGCACTGTCGCCAGCGTCCAACAGGAACTGGCAACAACTCGCTGATGATTCGGCGGCCTTACCCAGGCCGCCTCTCCCGGCACCTCAAAATTTCTACAAGCGCATGCCGTCTCCCAAGACTGCGTGCCTTGTGGTGTCTGCGTTACAGTAGTCTTTGAGTCGTTGCGGTCAAAATTAAAAAAAAATTTTGACTAGCACAGCGGATCGCTTTAAACCTTTCACAAATGCGACATGGATTTGCGACAGTTCGTCGTCAAATTTGTGAGCGTAAGTGTCGGTGTGTACAATGACCTCCCTTTTGCCCCCGCAAAGCTGGCATACGTTCGGCGCGGATGGTAACTGATTGAATTGAAAAGAAATTTGCCTCGACAAGAGGCAGCCTGGTGAGAAAGTGTCTATGAAAGCAGGTCTGTACCAACCAGATGAATTCAAGGATAACTGCGGTTTCGGCCTGATAGCCCATATGCAGGGCGAGCCCAGTCATACCCTTTTGCAAACGGCCATCGAGGCCCTGACCTGCATGACCCACCGCGGTGGGATTAATGCCGACGGCAAGACCGGTGACGGTTGCGGTCTGCTGATTCAAAAGCCGGACGTGTTCCTGCGAGCCATCGCCCAGGAAACCTTCGGTGTTGAACTGCCCAAGCAATACGCCGTGGGCATGGTTTTCTTCAACCAGGACCCGGTCAAAGCCGAAGCCGCTCGCGAGAACATGAACCGCGAGATCCTGGCTGCCGGCCTGAACCTCGTCGGCTGGCGCAAAGTGCCGATCGACACCAGCGTCCTCGGCCGTCTGGCCCTCGAGCGCCTGCCGCAGATCGAACAAGTGTTCATCGGGGGTGAAGGCCTGAGCGATCAGGACATGGCGATCAAGCTGTTCACCTCCCGTCGTCGCTCGTCCGTGGCCAACGCCGCCGACACCGATCACTACATCTGCAGCTTTTCGCACAAGACCATCATTTATAAAGGCCTGATGATGCCGGCGGACTTGACCGCCTTCTATCCAGACCTCAGCGATGAGCGCCTGCAAACCTCGATTTGCGTGTTCCACCAGCGCTTCTCCACCAACACCCTGCCGAAATGGCCGCTGGCTCAACCGTTCCGCTTCCTGGCGCACAACGGCGAGATCAACACCATCACCGGCAACCGCAACTGGGCCGTGGCCCGTCGCACCAAGTTCACCAACGATCTGATGGACCTGGAAGAACTCGGCCCGCTGGTCAACCGCGTCGGTTCCGACTCCTCCAGCATGGACAACATGCTCGAACTGATGGTCACCGGTGGCATCGATCTGTTCCGTGGCGTGCGGATGATCATTCCGCCTGCGTGGCAGAACGTCGAAACCATGGACCCGGATCTGCGTGCGTTCTACGAGTACAACTCGATGCACATGGAGCCGTGGGACGGCCCGGCTGGCGTGGTCATGACCGATGGTCGCTACGCCGTGTGCCTGCTCGACCGTAACGGTCTGCGTCCAGCCCGTTGGGTTACCACCAAAAACGGGTTCATCACCCTGGCCTCGGAAATCGGTGTCTGGAACTACCAGCCTGAAGACGTGATCGCCAAGGGCCGAGTTGGCCCGGGCCAGATCTTTGCAGTGGACACCGAAACCGGCCAGATCCTCGACACCGATGCGATCGACAACCGCCTGAAGTCCCGTCATCCGTACAAGCAATGGCTGCGCAAGAATGCCCTGCGCATCCAGGCGACCATGGAAGACAACGACCACGGTTCGGCTTTCTACGACGTCGACCAGCTCAAGCAGTACATGAAGATGTACCAGGTCACTTTCGAAGAACGTGATCAGGTGCTGCGTCCGCTCGGCGAGCAAGGCTACGAAGCAGTCGGCTCGATGGGCGACGATACGCCGATGGCCGTGCTGTCTCAGCGCGTGCGTACGCCGTACGACTATTTCCGCCAGCAGTTCGCGCAGGTCACCAACCCGCCGATCGACCCGCTGCGTGAAGCCATCGTCATGTCGCTGGAGATCTGCCTCGGTGCCGAGCGCAACATTTTCCAGGAGTCGCCGGAACACGCCTCGCGCGTGATCCTCAGCTCGCCGGTCATTTCCCCGGCCAAGTGGCGCTCGCTGATGAACCTCGATCGTCCGGGCTTCGAGCGCGCGATCATCGATCTGAACTACGACGAAAGCGTCGGCCTGGAAGCGGCGATCCGCAACGTTGCCGATCAGGCTGAAGAAGCCGTGCGCGCCGGTCGTACCCAGGTTGTGTTGAGTGACCGTCACATTGCCCCGGGCAAGTTGCCGATCCACGCTTCGCTCGCCACCGGCGCGGTGCACCACCGCCTGACCGAAAAAGGCCTGCGTTGCGACTCCAACATTCTCGTGGAAACCGCGACCGCACGTGACCCGCATCACTTTGCCGTGCTGATCGGTTTCGGCGCTTCGGCGGTGTACCCGTTCCTGGCTTACGAAGTGCTGGGCGACCTGATTCGTACCGGTGAAGTGTTGGGCGACCTCTATGAGGTGTTCAAGAACTACCGTAAAGGCATCACCAAAGGTCTGCTCAAGATCCTGTCGAAGATGGGCATTTCGACCATCACGTCGTATCGCGGCGCGCAGTTGTTCGAAGCCATCGGCTTGTCCGAGGAAGTGTGCGAACTGAGCTTCCGTGGTGTGCCGAGCCGCATCAAGGGTGCGCGCTTCGTCGACATCGAAGCCGAGCAGAAAGCCCTGGCTGCCGAAGCCTGGAGCCCGCGCAAGCCGATCCAGCAAGGCGGCCTGCTGAAGTTCGTCCACGGTGGCGAATATCACGCCTACAACCCGGACGTGGTCAACACCCTGCAAGCCGCTGTGCAGCAGGGCGACTACAGCAAGTTCAAGGAATACACGTCGCTGGTGGACAACCGTCCGGTGTCGATGATCCGCGACATGTTCAAGGTCAAAACCCTCGACACGCCGCTCGACATCAGCGAAATCGAGCCGCTGGAGTCGGTGCTCAAGCGCTTCGACTCCGCGGGTATCTCGCTGGGCGCGCTGTCGCCGGAAGCTCACGAAGCCCTGGCCGAAGCCATGAATCGCCTCGGTGCGCGTTCCAACTCCGGTGAAGGCGGCGAAGATCCTGCACGCTACGGCACCATCAAGAGCTCGAAAATCAAGCAGGTTGCGACTGGCCGCTTTGGTGTGACCCCGGAATACCTGGTCAACGCTGAAGTGCTGCAGATCAAAGTCGCTCAGGGCGCCAAGCCCGGCGAAGGTGGTCAGCTGCCAGGCGGCAAGGTCAACGGTCTGATCGCCAAGCTGCGTTACGCAGTGCCGGGCGTGACCCTGATTTCGCCACCGCCGCACCACGACATCTACTCGATTGAAGACTTGTCGCAGCTGATTTTCGACCTCAAACAAGTCAACCCCAAGGCGCTGGTTTCGGTGAAGCTGGTTGCAGAAGCGGGCGTCGGCACCATCGCCGCCGGTGTGGCCAAGGCCTATGCGGACTTGATCACCATCTCCGGCTACGACGGCGGCACCGGCGCATCGCCGCTGACCTCGATCAAATACGCGGGCGCTCCGTGGGAACTCGGCCTGGCTGAAACCCACCAGACCCTGCGCGGCAACGACCTGCGCGGCAAAGTCCGGGTGCAGACCGACGGCGGCCTGAAAACCGGCCTCGACGTGATCAAGGCGGCCATCCTCGGCGCTGAAAGCTTCGGCTTTGGCACCGCGCCAATGATCGCGCTGGGCTGCAAATACCTGCGTATTTGCCACCTGAACAACTGCGCCACCGGCGTTGCGACCCAGAACGAGAAGCTGCGCAAGGATCACTACATCGGCACCGTCGACATGGTGGTGAATTTCTTCACCTACGTCGCCGAAGAAACCCGTGAGTGGCTGGCCAAGCTCGGCGTGCGTTCCCTCGAAGAGCTGATCGGTCGTACCGATCTGCTGGAAGTCCTCGAAGGCCAGACCGCCAAGCAGCAACACCTGGACCTGACCCCGTTGCTCGGCAGCGATCACATCCCGGCAGACAAGCCTCAATTCTGCCAGGTCGACCGCAATCCGCCGTTCGACAAAGGCCTGCTGGCCGAGAAAATGGTCGACTTGGCCACCTCGGCGATCAACGACATGAGCGGCGCCGACTTCGCTCTGGACATCTGCAACTGCGACCGTTCCATCGGCGCACGGATCTCCGGTGAAATTGCCCGCAAGCACGGCAACCAAGGCATGGCGAACGCGCCAATCACCTTCCGCTTCAAAGGCACGGCCGGTCAGAGCTTCGGTGTGTGGAACGCTGGTGGCCTGAATATGTATCTGGAAGGCGACGCCAACGACTACGTCGGCAAAGGCATGACCGGCGGCAAACTGGTCATCGTTCCGCCGAAGGGCAGCGTCTACAAGACTCAGGACAGTGCCATCATCGGCAACACCTGCCTGTACGGCGCCACGGGCGGCAAGCTGTTCGCCGCCGGCACCGCGGGCGAGCGTTTTGCCGTGCGTAACTCCGGTGCCCACACGGTTGTGGAAGGCACGGGCGATCACTGCTGCGAGTACATGACCGGTGGTTTCGTTTGCGTCCTGGGCAAGACCGGTTACAACTTCGGCTCAGGCATGACCGGCGGTTTCGCCTACGTGCTCGACCAGGACAACAGCTTCGTTGACCGGGTCAACCACGAACTGGTGGAAATCCAGCGGATCAGCGGTGAAGCGATGGAAGCCTATCGCAGCCACCTGCAACGCGTGCTGAACGAATACGTCGAGGAAACCGACAGCGAATGGGGTCGTAACCTCGCTGAAAACCTCGATGACTATTTGCGTCGTTTCTGGCTCGTCAAACCTAAGGCGGCGAGCTTGAAAACGTTGCTCTCCAGTACTCGTGCGAGTCCGCAATAAACGACGCAGCGGCAAGTCGCAGGCTTCAAGCGTCAAGCTTGAAGCAATGCGCGGTGCGGCGGATTAATTTGATTTTCTTGCAGCTTGAAGCTTGTAGCTTGAGGCTGTCGTGTACGAGGTTTTGAAGATGGCCGAACGTCTCAGCAACGACTTCCAATTCATCGATGTCGGGCGCAAAGATCCGAAGAAGAAACTGTTGCGTCAACGCAAGAAAGAGTTCGTGGAAATCTACGAACCCTTCAAACCCCAGCATTCGGCCGATCAGGCCCACCGCTGCCTGGGTTGCGGTAACCCGTATTGCGAATGGAAGTGCCCGGTGCACAACTTCATTCCAAACTGGCTGAAACTGGTGGCCGAGGGCAACATCCTCCAGGCCGCCGAGCTGTCGCACCAGACCAACACCCTGCCGGAAGTCTGCGGCCGGGTGTGCCCGCAGGACCGTCTGTGCGAGGGTGCCTGCACCCTTAACGACGGCTTCGGCGCGGTGACCATCGGTTCGGTGGAGAAGTACATCACCGACACCGCCTTCGCCATGGGCTGGCGCCCGGACATGTCCAAGGTCAAGCCGACCGGCAAGCGTGTCGCGATCATCGGCGCCGGCCCGGCAGGTCTGGGCTGTGCGGACGTGCTGGTTCGCGGTGGTGTGACCCCGGTGGTGTTCGACAAGAACCCGGAAATCGGTGGCTTGCTGACCTTCGGTATCCCCGAGTTCAAGCTGGAAAAGACCGTGCTGAGCAATCGCCGCGAAGTCTTTACCGGCATGGGCATCGAGTTCCGCCTGAACACCGAAGTGGGCAAGGACGTGACCGTTGAGCAACTGCTCGAAGAGTACGATGCCGTGTTCATGGGCATGGGCACCTACACCTATATGAAGGGCGGCTTTGCCGGTGAGGACCTGCCGGGCGTGCATGACGCGCTCGACTTCCTGATCGCCAACGTCAACCGCAACCTGGGCTTTGAAAAGTCGCCGGAAGATTTCGTCGACATGAAAGGCAAAAAGGTCGTGGTACTGGGCGGCGGCGACACGGCGATGGACTGCAACCGTACTTCGATTCGCCAGGGTGCCAAGTCGGTGACCTGTGCTTATCGTCGTGACGAAGCGAACATGCCGGGCTCGCGCAAAGAGGTGAAGAACGCCAAGGAAGAAGGCGTGAAATTCCTCTACAACCGCCAGCCGATTGCCATTGTCGGTGAAGACCGCGTCGAAGGCGTGAAAGTGGTCGAGACCCGTCTCGGCGCACCAGACGCCCGTGGCCGTCGCAGCCCCGAGCCGATTCCGGGTTCCGAAGAGATCATCCCGGCTGACGCGGTGGTCATCGCCTTCGGTTTCCGTCCAAGCCCGGCGCCGTGGTTCGAACAGTTCGACATCCAGACCGACAGCCAGGGCCGCGTTGTGGCTCCGGAACAAGGTAAATACAAGCACCAGACCAGCAACCCGAAAATTTTCGCCGGCGGCGATATGGTTCGCGGTTCTGACCTGGTGGTGACCGCGATCTTCGAAGGCCGCAATGCCGCCGAAGGGATCCTGGATTACCTGGGCGTCTGATCACTTTCCAAAACTGGAATGCGATCAAAATGTGGGAGCGAGCCTGCTCGCGAAAGCGGTGGATCAGCCAACAGAGATGTTGACTGCGAAGCCCTCTTCGCGAGCAGGCTCGCTCCCACAGTTGTTTCGTGGTGTTGCTGAATTCCGTGTTTCCCCCGCGACCAATTGACCCGATAGACAAAAGGCTGACCTGCAACCGTGCCTTTTGCGCCCGGCTCTGAGAAAATGCCCGCACTTTTTTTCCGGATGCCGACATGACTGCCCTGAAGAACGACCGTTTCCTTCGCGCCCTGCTCAAGCAACCCGTGGACGTCACCCCTGTGTGGATGATGCGTCAGGCCGGTCGCTACCTGCCTGAATACCGCGCCAGCCGTGCCAAGGCCGGTGACTTCATGAGCCTGTGCATGAACCCGGAGTTCGCTTGCGAAGTCACGATGCAGCCGCTCGACCGCTATCCACAACTGGACGCGGCGATCCTCTTCTCCGACATCCTCACCATCCCGGATGCCATGGGCCAAGGCCTGTACTTCGAAACCGGTGAAGGTCCGCGCTTCAAGAAAGTCGTCAGCACCATGGCCGACATCGAAGCCCTGCCGATCCCGGATCCGCACAAAGACCTCGGCTACGTCATGGACGCGGTCAGCACCATCCGCCGCGAACTGAACGGCCGCGTGCCGCTGATCGGCTTCGCCGGCAGCCCATGGACCCTGGCTACCTACATGGTTGAAGGCGGCTCGTCGAAGGACTACCGCAAGACCAAAACCATGCTTTACGACAACCCGCAAGCCTTGCACCTGTTGCTGGACAAGCTCGCGCAGACGGTCACCAGCTACCTCAACGGCCAGATCATGGCGGGTGCGCAAGCGGTGCAGATCTTCGACAGCTGGGGCGGCAGTCTCTCGGCGGCGGCGTACCAGGAGTTCTCCCTGGCCTACATGCGCAAAATCGTCAGCGGCCTGATCCGCGAACACGAAGGCCGCAAAGTGCCGGTCATCCTGTTCACCAAGAACGGCGGCCTGTGGCTGGAAAGCATCGCCGACGCCGGCGCTGATGCATTGGGCCTGGACTGGACGTGTGACATCGGGAGCGCCCGGGATCGCGTTGGCAGCAAAGTCGCCCTGCAAGGCAACATGGACCCAACCGTGCTGTACGCCAAACCGGAAGCCATTCGCACCGAAGTCGGCCGCATTCTCGCCAGCTACGGCAAAGGCAGTGGCCACGTGTTCAACCTCGGCCATGGCATCACGCCGGAAGTTGATCCGGAACATGCGGGTGCCTTCCTGCGCGCGGTGCATGAGTTGTCGGCGCAGTATCACGAGTGATCGTCGTCCGATACTGAAAACGCCCGGCTAATGCCGGGCGTTTTTGTTTGCACGATCCAATATCGAGCGCGGATCAAATGTAGGAGTGAGCCTGCTCGCGATAGCGGTAAATCAGTCGCTGAATGTATTGGCTGACACTCCGCTATCGCGAGCAGGCTCACTCCTACATGGGTTATGCGTCAGGCTTTGACTCCGCCCAACGGCGGCAACTTCGCCAGCTTCAACGCCACCAACAGCGCCACCAACAACAGCGCACCAATGAACAAGCCAATCCCGTTCCACCCGCCCAAATGCCAGAACACCCCACCCGCCGTCCCGGCAATGCTCGATCCGGCGTAATAGCTAAACAGATACAACGATGATGCCTGCCCCTTGGCCTTGATCGCCCGACGCCCGATCCAGCTGCTGGCCACGGAATGCGCGGCAAAGAAGCCAAAGGTAAAGACCAGCATGCCGATGATCACCACCGGCAGTGGGGTAAACATGGTCAGGGCAAGGCCGGCGAGCATCAGCACAATGGTCGCCCAAAGCACTTTGCGGCGCCCGAGCTTGTCAGCCAGCGAACCGATTTTCGCCGAGCTGTAGATCCCTGACAGGTACACCACCGAGAGCAGTCCAACGAAGGCTTGCTCCATGTGATACGGCTCCGCCAGCAGTCGGTAACCGATGTAGTTGAACAGCGTGACGAACGCGCCCATCAGTACAAAGGCTTCAAGAAACAACAACGGCAAACCGGCATCGCGAAAGTGCATGGTGAAGCCGTCGATCAAGCTGCGCGGGTGCAGCGAGCGGGCGCGGAAGTTGCGCGACTCGGGGAGAATCTTCCAGAACACCGCTGCGGCAATCAGCGCCAGACCGCCAATCACCAGCATTGCCGTGTGCCAGCTGACGAAGTCGATCAGCACCCCGGTGATCAAGCGTCCGCACATGCCGCCAATCGCGTTGCCGCCAATGTATAAGCCCATGGCCAGGCCAATGTGCTGCGGGTGGATCTCTTCGCTCAGGTAAGTCATGGCGACCGCTGCCAAGCCGCTCAACGACAAGCCGATCAGCGCGCGCATGATCAACACGCCTTCCCAACTCGGCATCATTGCGCTGGCCATGGTGCACAGCGCGGCAGCGAACAACGCGGCGACCATGACGGGTTTGCGTCCGACACGGTCGGAGATCGGACCGGTGATCAGCAGACCAATGGCAAGCATGCCGGTAGCGACCGACAGGATCAGGCTGCTCTGCGCCGCGTTGATCGAGTACTCGTGAGACAGCAGCGGCATCATCGGTTGCACGCAGTACAGCAGCGCGAAGGTTGCGAAGCCGCCGGAGAACAGCGCCAGCACCGTGCGCATGAACATCGGCGTGCCTTTTTCGATGTAAATCTCTTTCAGCTCGGCGACGACATCGTCCGCCGCAGCGGGCTGAACTTCGTGGGCAAGAGGGGCGACAGCAGTTTTCACGATGGACCTCAGAGGGCGCAGCCGGTCAGGCAATGAAAAAAGCATATAGCTGCCTAATGATTCAATCCAATATATTGTTCGACCTGTTTGAGAGCTTTTACGACCTAATGGGGTTTTCATGGAATTGCGTCATCTGCGCTACTTCATCGCCGTCGCCGAAGAACTGCACTTCGGCCGCGCCGCTCAGGTGTTGGGCATCTCACAGCCGCCGCTGAGTCAGCAGATTCAGGCACTGGAGCAGGAGGTCGGCGCGCGGTTGTTCGAGCGAACCAATCGTCGGGTCGAGCTCAGCGAAGCCGGTCGATTGTTTCTGCAAGAGGCGCGGCTGGCGCTGGCGCAGGTCGACAAAGCCGCTGATGTGGCGCGGCGTGCGCAACTTGGAGAGTTGGGGGAGCTGAAGATCGGCTTCACCTCGTCGGCACCGTTCAATTCGACCATCCCCCAGGCGATTTTTTCATTTCGCCAGCGCTTCCCGGCGGTGCACCTGAACCTGCGGGAAATGAGCAGCACCCAGGTCGCGGATGCGTTGGTCGACGAGTCGATCGAGGTCGGCATCATGCGGCCGTTGGGGTTGCCGGATTCCCTCAGTGTCGTGGAGCTGATGCGCGAGCCACTGGTGGCGGTGCTCAGCTCCAAGGACCCCTTGGTCAACGGCAGCGAAGACGGATTATTCTTGTCGGCGCTGGCCCTCGAACCCTTCGTATTTTTCCCCCGCAGCTACGGCAGTGGCCTCTACGCCCAATTGCTCAGGCTGGCCCGCGATGCCGGTTTCAGCCCGCACTTTGCGCAAGAGGCTGGCGAGGCGATGACGATTATCGGGTTGGTCGCGGCGGGGTTGGGCGTGTCGGTGCTGCCGGCGTCGTATCAGCGGATGCGCATCGACGGCGTGGTGTATCGACCGTTGCTGGATCCAGCGGCGGTGTCGGCGGTTTGGCTGGTGCAGCGCAAGGATCAGAAGTCGCCGATGGCCAAGGCGTTTGTGGAGTTGTTGACGCGTAAGGTTGAGCCATTGAAGGCGTGATTGAAAATCTGCTGATCAGAATTCTTGGTTGAGTAGGTGTAGCTCAGGAGCTACACTCGCCGCATGACGGAGATTCTTCGAAGTTCAACATTCTCAGGCTGGCTAGTGAAGCTGGCCGATAATCGCGCCAGGATGCGGATTCAGGTGCGGATCGACCGTATGGCCGAAGGGCAGTTTGGCGATGTCAAAGCCATTGGAGAAGGATTGAGTGAAATCCGTATCGATTATGGGCCCGGTTATCGGGTCTACTTCATGCAGCAAGGTCGTCAATTAGTCATCCTCCTTTGTGGCGCTGACAAAAGCAGCCAAACACGTGACATCAAACAGGCCAGGCTAATTGCAAGAGCTTGGCAGGAGCAAAACCCATGACCGAACAATTCACTCGCTGGGACTCTGCCGAGTACCTCAAGACCGAAGAGGACATGGCCAATTACCTTGACGCTTGTATGGAAGAAGCGGGAGATGACCCAGCGTTTATTGCCAAAGCACTCGGAACCATTGCGCGGGCTCGCGGCATGACCCAAGTCGCAAGGGATGCGGGACTCTCCCGGGAAAGCCTTTACCGTGCACTGTCAGGGGAAGGGAATCCAGAGTTCGGCACGATCCTTAAAGTCGTGAAGGCTTTAGGATTGAAGTTACATGCCAGTACCTGAATTGAATGTTTTTGAGCGATTCTCCCCTCGTTCCCGAAAGGGGCTTGTGAGACTCTGAGGATCCTGGGTAACCAGCCATCGCAGAGCCAGGCAGGTACAGGGCGATGACAAGCCAACCTGTTTGTGAAGGGGCGCCGAAAGGCGCCCTTTGTCGTTTAGAGTGACCCGGCTCAGTCAACCCCCGCTCCCCTCATCAAAGCGCGCAACAGCCTGCAAGTTATCGACGACCAGGCCGGTCGCGCAGGCATTGCTGAAAGCAGGTTGATTCAAGCTCAGTAAGCGTGTGAACGGCCTCTGCGCTAAGCGCGAGGCCGTCTTCACACATGTTGGAAGCGCTGGTTTCCCCACCACTGATGCCGTTAAGACGCAGCAGGCGCTTGCCCTCATTTTCTTTGTTGCGCCGAAACCTGCCCCTGCAATCGTCGCCCGACGACATCCAGCAAATCACAACCATCGCGCAATGACGTCACCAACACCCGCGCCAGCTCACTGTGAACGCCCTCGCCAAACGCGAAACTTTCAAGCAGCTGGGTCGCCGTGCGGATGCGGTAGGCCGCTGTTTCGTGCAAAACGTCCAGCGGTGCTTCGGTGTCGATCACCAGCGAAGCGATGGTGCAATCGATGCCGGTGATAGGCATGTATCTATCCATGACAAAAAACCTCCATTGCGTAAGAGAGCGTGATTACTTATTGGTGACTGCTGGATGGCGCCATAGACAACCCACAGGGAGGGTCAAGAATGTCCAGCGCCCGGTTGACCATCAGCTCGGCCAGCACGATCAGTTGCTGAATGGCCAATGCCTCGTTGCGGAGCGAGCCTTCGAGCTCGCAGGCGAGGTCGGTGGTCATAACATTCAGCGAGGCAAGGGTTTCAGTGGCGTGGCAGAGCAAGGACTCCGTATCGACGTTCGGGTTGATGCTGAACACATGGCTGACAGGGTCGGGGCGGTTAGGATTGCGCAAGCGCGCGCTGACGGTGCGCTCGGTGGTTTCGGAGAGTTTGGATAGATCGGCGGATGAAAAATCTGCCGATTCCGGGGAGGTAGGTTTGTTTTTTTTCATGATGATGCTCCCTGCAAGAGTTAAGAAAGTACCAATTCAATTTTTATAAAATGGAACTGGTTGGTCACTGTACTTAAGTTTTCTAGCCGGTAAAGCTGTTCGTTATAAATTTCAATTGGTTAATCAAGCTATTAAACATTTGCTTAATTAAATGATTCTTTTAGGGGGGGGTCGTGCCTTTCCTAAAAAGACACTATTGAACGATTGTGATTTTGGTTGTGTGGAATACGTCGATCATACGCATTCGATCTTCCTTGTTTCTGTAAGAAAATTCTTTAGTTTGTCGATAGTCTTGCAGGTTTTTTGACTGCGAAACATTCTCTAACGAATGTTCATCTTGTTTGCGGTGTTGCCATTTGTACAGCAGCTAGGATGTGGAGGACGGATTTCGAGTAAAGCATGACTGGCAGGTATTCAGCTCTGATGTGGCTCTTTGTGATTGTAAACAAATGGTGGCTGTTAAATGTACAAGAAAGAAAAAACAGAAAATTGGAGCCGGGCCCCTGTTTAAAAGGTGCGTGGTTAGCACCTAAGACATATAAAAAGGGGAAGTGGCTTGGCTTCCCCTGGTTTTTTAGTGTTTGAGTTTCCCCTTGTTTTCCAAACTTTTCATAATCACTGACTTGTTCTCCAGAAACTCATTCAGCCCTTTCGCTCGAAGGTTGCACGCATCGCAACTCGCGCATCCAGTCCCTTTTATTCCGTTGTAGCAAGTCAGTGTCTGGTGCTGAATCAATTCAAGCTTTCCATGCTGCTCGGCAAGAGCCCATGTTTCTGCCTTGTTCAACCACATGAGCGGCGTTTCAATGCGCAGTTTGTAGTCCATGCCCAGCTCAATGGCTTTATGCAGAGCCCTGACAAATTCGTCACGACAATCCGGGTAGCCAGAGAAATCCGTCTCGCAAACACCTGTGATGACTGCCTCTGCGCGAACTTGATAGGCATAAATAGAGGCCAAGGTTAAAAACAAAATATTTCTACCGGGCACAAAAGTACTTGGCAGGCTTTCTCCTGAGCTATTCACACTGGGAACTGGAATGTTATCGCGCGTCAAACTACTGATTGCCAGTTCATTCAACAACGTCGTGTCCAGCACCTTGTGCACGGTCACGCCAAGCTCTTTCGAAAGCTGCTGCGCCACCTCGATTTCCGCGCGGTGGCGCTGACCATAGTCGAACGTAATGCAATGGATTTCATCGTAAAGCGGTAACGCCTGAATCAAGCAGGTGGTTGAGTCCTGCCCACCGCTGAAAACAATAACGGCCTTTTTTGTCATGGTTCGTTCTTCCTTGTAATGCCCCGACGTATCACGGGGCATTGAACCTAGCGCAAAGCCTCACTTCTGGTTGTGGGACGTTTCCGAAATGGAGTGCTCCGCTTTCCGTTTGTGTCTGTTCGTTGCTCATGACCAGCGCCGAAAAAATCAGCGAAGTATTCAAACCAGGACTCAAGTGCATTGCAGGCGCGGAGGGGGGGCACTCAGATGTTTCGCGAGGCCAGGAATCCTGCCGCATCGCATCCGTCAGGGTATCTTGTCAGCGGCTCACGCGCGTGCCAGTCGGATCTTGTGCGGTTCTTGGCCTCCATATTTGAAAGCTGCGGCTCCATACCACGTACTCAGCAGTCAGTGTTTTGAAGGCTTCGAGTATCGGCTTGTTTACGGCCCAGTTTCCGTGGCGGTTTTGGTATACATGAGCTTCGCCGAACATAAGACGAATCTCCCGCGCCGCGAGGGCTTGCGATAGAAAGTTCTGTTTTCGGTATTCGGCCAGCATCCACTGGGCGATGCACATGTCTTCATCTTTCCAGGTCATGGCGTGGATTCCTGCCGAAGGCCCCTTGTTCAAAATTGCTGATCGGGGTGCAAGATGTATTGATCGAGAATGCGTTCAACTTGTTGCGGCGTCTTGCACGAGAACCACAAATTAGCGGGGTAAATCACCATGACCGGGCCGTGGTCGCAGCGGCCCAGGCAGCCCGATGCGTTGGCGCGTGATGTTCCCGGTTCACCCATTTTGGCGAGCTTGCGTTTTGCTGCGCTGAGCAGTTCATGAGCACCTGAACCCGAGCAACTACGGCGCCCATCGGGCCGCAGATTGGTGCAAATCAATACGTGGTGTTCATAGGTCAGGGTCGGGTTTTCTGAGTCATTCATAGGTGGTCACGACCTCTGTTCAAACTTTGTTGGCAGGAACTGCGGCTTTCGATGGGTCCAGATTGAGGGCGAGTACGCTCGTCAGCACAATGGCCGTTCCAGTGATGACCATGGCGGATGGGCGTTCACTCAGAACCAACGAGGCCATCAACATCGCTGTGGGGGGAATCAGGTAAAGCGAAATGGACGCGCGGCTCACATTGCTCTGCGCCAGTACGTACGCCCACGCGAGGTACGCGAGGGCGCTGGGGAAGATGCCCAGAATGAGAACCGCGAGGTTGACCGACGTTGAGGCATTTTGTGCTTGGTACCACAGCCCCGGGACATAAACAAGCAGCAGTACCGTGCCTGACCAAATGGTGTAACACACCATCGTCAACCCGTCATAACGATGGGAATGGCGTTTTTGCAAGGCGAAATACAGACTCCAGGACAACGCCGCCAAGAGAATCAACAGTCCATGTGGGTCCAACTCACCCAAACCATGGTCTCCGGTGACTACCACCGCGGCGCCGAGTAAACCGCATAGCACACAGATCCATTGCCAGCCGTTGACTCGGTCTTTGAACGCGAAATGTGCCAATAACGTGCTGAACAGCGGCGTGGATTGTGCCAGCACGCTGGCGGCTCCAGCGCTAACACCCTGTTGGCCGTTGTTCAGGGCTATGTGGTGCAGGCTGACGGCAAAGAACCCCAGCACCGCCAGTAGTGGAAGGTCTTTCAGACGAGGTAGGGAAATTCGCATCACCAATGCAACGCCAGCCATGAACGTTGATGCGATGAGAAAACGCAGCAGCGCGAGATGCCCGGGCTCATAGGCCTTTAGCCCGATGTGGATTCCAATGGGGGAATAGGCCCAGCAAAGGATGACAAAAATCGCCGCCAAAACGATTTTTATGCCGGGCCTTGTATTCATTAAGCCGTAACCTTGGAAGCAGCCCGATTTAACATGCTGGGCATGGCCTGGGCTATACCGTCCCAGTACTGCTCGGTGATGTTCAGGAAGCGGTTGAACGAAGCGCTGACTTCTTCTATGTGCTGGTCGGTGGTGCATTCTTGAGTGGCTGCTTTCACCGCTTGGATTTTGTGTTCTTTTTCTGCATCCCCGATGTGGATGTAGAAGTACTCGCAGTGCTCATGAAAATCGTCGTTATTGGTGTACAGGTGCATATAGTTGCGCGCCCCTTCGTACAAACGAGTGAGCATCGAATAGGCCAGCCACTCTTGAGCCAGCAACGTGCCGAGCACATGGCGGGGATTGTTGTTATGGCCACCGTCGGTATACAAGCTCAACTGTTCGTGGATGAACGTGCGGGTGCTTTTCAGCACAGGCAAAGCCATGAGTTCGTCCATGCTGTATGGCCGATCAGCGAGTAGGCTGAGAAGGTCGATCAGATAACTTTCCAGCAGGGCGAGGTGGGCCTTTTCCGGGTTGCCGTAGCCCATCTTGGAGTACAGGTTTTTGACGATTTCGACCTGAGCATGCAGGTCGTCAGCGCCCAGAAATGACAGGGCGACCATACGAGAGGTCAGTGTGGTGCGGGCCAGATAGTTTCGGGCGAACACCTCAACGTCGCCGAGGGAGAGTGTTCCTCCCATCCAGCGTTGGTAGAACGTGTTATTTAAGGCTTTATGGGTGAATACGCTTTCGGCGAGGGACTGGATTTTGCGCTGAGTTAACTCCATAAGAACTCCTGTTCATTGGGGAAATGAGGTGCGACGGCGTCACCGCAACGTGCGCCGGTGAAGTATCAAAAACACCATGCTTCACTACAAGTGACTTAAACTGATCCGTGAATTCACTCTGGATGAGCTATGGAATTGTCCCAACTGCGTATGTTCAAGACGGTTCATGACGTCGGCAGCATCGCGCGCGCCGCCGAGTTGTTGCACTGCGTGCCGTCCAATATCACCGCACGACTCAAGTCCCTGGAGCGAGAGCTGGGTACACCGCTGTTTTTCCGCGAGGGTCGAGGGTTGCGGATCACTCCTGCCGGGGTGGTATTTCTCGATTACGTGACGAAAATCCTGGGGTTGGCTGAAGAAGCTAAACGCGCGGTAGCGCCCACTAATACGCCTGGTGGTCCTCTGCGCATTGGCGCCATTGAATCCAGTGCTACGGGACGGTTGCCACGGTTATTGGCCAAGTACCATGCGCTGTACCCGCAGGTATCGCTGGAGTTGAGCACTGGCACTTGGGCTCAACTGCTGGACGACGTTCAGCATCACCGACTTGATGGGGTGATCGTGGCGGTGAACATTGAACGCCCCGGTCTCGAGCGGGCAGTGGTGTACCGGGAAGATTTAATTCTCATCGCGTCCGAGTCGCATGGACCATTACGCAAAGCAGCGGATCTGCAAGGTAAGGAAATTTTCATGTGGCCCCCGGGCTGTCCTTACCGGTTGGCGCTGGAGCAGTGGCTGTTGCGCCATGATCAGGTGTTGCCGATCGTCAGCATTGCAAGCTACGGCACCATAGTGGGTTGCGTCAGTGCCGGTGCCGGCGTTGCACTGGTACCTCGCGGTATCTATGAGCAATACCGCCAAAGTGCGGGTTGGCAAGGATATGAGTTCCCGGAATTGACGAGTATCGACAACCTTTTTTATTGGCATGAAAACGCAGGTCGACACCCCGCTCGGGAGGCGTTTTTGACGCTACTGCAGACTGAGTTCGAGGGCTTGGCGGCGTTGGAAGAAGGCGCTTGCGCGCCTCAGGTAAAACCAGCCTGATTACTGCACCTTCACCAAGCCCTTTCAACACAATCCGGCCATCGTCCCGGCGTGGCATTCATAGTTCTTGGGGTGTGCGTTCATCGCTCTTGTAGACGCTGAAGACATCCTTGACCTTGAAGTTCCAAGTCATGACCAACGCCGAAAAATCAGCGAAGTATTCACCCCGCCAAACGCGAAATTGTTGTTCATCACGTATTCATTGCTCATCTGCCGAAACTCGCCACGCAAGTAATCCAGCTTGCCGCAATGCGGATCCACCTCGTCCAGATTCAATGTGTGTGCATACAAATCGCGATTCATCATTTCAATGCTGAACCAGGACTCCAGCGCCCCGCACGCACCCAGCGTATGGCCGAGAAAGCTTTTCTGGGAACTGATCGGCATGTGTTCGCCAAACAACGAACTGGTCGCCAGTGTTTCGGCTATGTCGCCCTGTTCTGTAGCGGTGCCGTGGCCGTTCACGTAGCCGATGTCGGAAGGCTGAAGCCCGGCGTCTTCCAGGGCCAGCTCCATGGCACGGCGCATGGTGAGCTGCTCTGGCCGCGTGGTGTGCTGGCCGTCGGCGTTGCTGCCGAAGCCGACGAGTTCGGCGTGGATACGCGCACCGCGAGCCAAGGCGTGTTCCAGCTCTTCAAGCACCAGCATGCCGCCGCCTTCACCGATCACCAGGCCGTCGCGGTCCTTGTCATAAGGGCGTGGGCTGGTGTGCGGGGCGTCGTTTTTCAGGCTGGTGGCGTAGAGCGCGTCGAAGACCATGGCTTCGGTCGGGCACAGCTCTTCAGCGCCGCCCGCCAGCATCAGCGGCAGGCGGCCGAACTTGATCGACTCGTAGGCGTAACCGATGCCCTGGCTGCCGCTGGTGCAGGCGCTGGATGTCGGGATCAACCGACCGGTGAGGCCGAAGAAGATGCTGATGTTCGCGGCCGTGGTGTGCGGCATCATCCGCACGTAGGAATTGGCGTTCAGGCCTTCTGCCACCGAGTTGAGCAGCATGTTGCCGAACGCCTTGATCTCGTCGGTGCTGCCCGTGGACGAGCCGCAAGCGACGCCCATGCGCCCGTCCTTGATCGACTCGTCGCCAAGCAATCCGGCATCGGTCAGCGCTTGCTCGGCAGCGCCCACAGCAAGTCGAGACACCCTGCCCATGCTGCGCAGTTGCTTGCGGGTCCAGTGGCTCGGGACCTTGAAGTCGTCGATGGGGGCGGCCAGGCGCGTGTTGAGTTCGGTGAAACGATCCCACTCGTCCATGCGGCGAACGCCGCTGCGGTTGGCGGCGAAGTGGCCGGCGATGGTTTCCCAATCGTTGCCCAACGAGGTAATGCCGGCCATGCCGGTGACGACAACGCGCTTCATCAGCACAGGCCTCCATTGACGGCCAGAACCTGCCGGGTGATGTACGACGCTTCCGCCGACATCAGGAAATTCACCGCGCCGGCCACCTCTTCGGGGGTGCCCATGCGTTGTGCGGGGATCATTTTCATCAGTTCTTCCACGGGCACGTTTTCATCGAGCATGGCGGTGTCGATCAGGCCGGGTGCGACACAATTGACGGTGATTTTGCGTTTGCCCAATTCAATCGCCAGCGCCTTGGCCGCGCCGATCAGACCGGCCTTGGAAGCACTGTAGTTGACCTGGCCGCGGTTGCCGATCAAGCCCGACACCGAGGTGATGCAGACAATTCGCCCGGCGGCGCGACGACGGATCATCGGCATCATCACCGGGTGCAGCACGTTGTAGAAACCGTCGAGGTTGGTGCGCATCACCACATCCCAATCATCCTCGCTCAGCGCCGGAAAAGCACCGTCACGCGTCAGTCCGGCGTTGAGCACCACGCCGTAATAGGCACCATGGGCTTCCACGTCGGCTTCGAGAATGGCTTTGCAGCTGGCGCGGTCGGACACATCGAATTGCAGGACGCGTGCGTTGCGGCCCAGGGCTTCGATTTCACCTTTCACGGCGATGGCGTCCGCCATACCGCTGCGGCAATGCAGCACGATGTCATGCCCGGACTGAGCCAGGCGCAAGGCGATGGCGCGGCCTATGCCACGGCTGGAACCGGTGACCAGTACGGATTCAGTCATGCCTGGACTCCTTGAGGTTCATGAATATATTGCGCCGCCTGAGGCGGGCGATACACGTTCAGGCGGGCACTGACGTGGATGCCGGGGGCGTTGATATGGCATTCGAACACGCCCATGCCATTGTCGTCTTCCAGCGAGCGAACGCCGTGGATGGTCAGTTCGGTGCCGGCCGGGAACTGCTCGACGTTGCATTCGAATTTACGGCTGCCAAGCAGAAAGCCCAGTTCCACCGCATCACCGCGCTGGCGCGCATGGCAACCGGCGAAGGCGGCGACGCTCTGCGCCATCAACTCGATGCCGACCCAGGCCGGCAGGCTGCCATCGGGACGGCTGAACAGGCCGCCAGGCCTGACAATCAGGCGGGTGTGAATCTGCTCTGCATCGAACGCCAGAATCTGCTCGATAAGGATCATGTCGCCAGCGTGCGGCAGCAACTCGGCGAGCGGCCAGTCAATCATGGTGCGTCTCCGATAATCAGGCTGACGTTGTTGCCACCGAAAGCAAAGGAATTGCTCATCAGATAGCGTGGTGCAATGGACGTCAGGCGATCGGTCGGGGTCACCCAATGCAACGCGGGCAGCAGCGGGTCGGGCTGGGCGTCCCAGATGTGCGGTGGCAGGGCGTGTTCGCGGTTGTCCGGGCTCAGGCTCAGCCAGCAGAACGCGGCTTCCAGAGCGCCGGCAGCACCGAGGGTGTGACCAGTCATCGGCTTGGTCGAGGAGCAGGGCACGCCTTGCGGGAACAGCGCCGTCACGGCGAGGCTTTCCATGGCGTCGTTATGCTGGGTCGCGGTGCCGTGCAGGTTCAGGTAATGGATCTGCCGCGGTTGCAGATTGGCCCGGTTCAGGGCTTTGCTCATGGCTTGCAAGGCACCACGGCCGGTAGGTTCCGGAGCAGAGATATGGTGCGCATCGGAACTGGCGCCGCTGCCGAGCAGGGCGATGGCCTGGCTATCCCCCGCGTTTTTGGTCATCAGAAACAACACGGCTGCCTCACCGATGTTGATGCCGTTGCGGTTGACCGAAAATGGATTGCAGCGCTGCCCGGATACCGCTTCCAGCGCCGAGAAACCGTTCAAGGTCAGTTTGCACAAACTGTCGACGCCGCCGCACAGCACCGCGTCGCACACGCCCAGATCCAGCAGCCGTTGGGCACTCATCAGCGCCCGTGCGCTGGAGGTGCAGGCGGTGGAAATCACATACGCCGGGCCACTCAGTTGCAGCCAGTCGGCCAGAAAATTGGCCGGTGCACCGAGTTCTTGTTGCTGATAGTCGTACTCGGCAGGGAATTCATGCTCGCGAATGTAATGGGCCAACCCACGGCTGGCCTCATCGATGCCCGAGGTGCTGGTGCCCAGAATCACGCCGATACGGTCACGACCATAGGTCTGGATCGCCTGGTCAATCTCTTCGCGAATTTGCAGCGCGGCTTCCAGCAGCAATTGGTTGTTGCGGGTGTTTTGCTTTTTCAGCTCAACCGGGATTGGTGGCAGTTCACCGCTCACCGCCGCCACCGGCAATGCGCGCTCCGGCACCCAGCCAGTCTCGGTGCGCAGGCCTGAGCAATCGCCGGCAAACAGATTGGCGGCGACTTGCCGTTTGCCACGACCCAACGCGCAGATCACGCCAAGGGCATTCAGATAAGCCGTCATGGCGCTTCCCCGCTCAGTGGTGTGACTTGATACCGGGGCCCCTTGGGCAGGTTCAATTCGAATGTCATGGGTTGTGAATAACTGACGTCCCAGTGCTTGGGCAGGGAACGTTGCCTGCCGTGCTGCCAGGCGGTGGGATAGTTGTTCGTCAGTTGATCTTTGGGGGTCAGGGCAAACAGCAACGCGGCGAACAGCTCCCTGGCTTCCGGGTTGGGCGGCAACAGACCGTCGGCCTGCCACTTGTCATCGATCAGGATCTGACGTGCCTGTGGAATGCCCAGCAAGTCCATCATCGACCAGCGAAGGCCCGTGTCTTCCTGCTGGATCACCAATACCCAGTCTTGACGTTGGTCGGCCTCCAGGCGCTGGATGTGCATTTGCAGGGGCAACGTCAGGTTTGGCAAGTGCTCGGGCAGCGGTGCCCGGCTGGCGCAAGCGCTCAGCAACAGCAGACACCCCGGGAGCAGAAAACGGGTCATCAGGCATTACCTTCAAGGGTGTTGCGCCGCAAACAGGCGGTTCTGTCATTCATGTGACATCTCTAGCGCAGAGTTCTGACAACATCCGTAGCCGGCGCTTGGGTTCACTGACGAACGGGTTGCGCTCGTCCCAGGCATAACCGGCGAGAATCGCACTGATCATGCGGCGGATGTCCGGTGAGCCGCCTGGATGGTAGATCACATCCTGGAAAGTCCCGGCGTACCAGCCTTCGACGTAGCAACGGAAGGTGTCGACGCCACGTTTGAGCGGTTCGGCGAACTCGGTCTGCCAGTCGACGCTTTCCCCTTGCAGTTGGCGATGCAACACGCCAGCGGCCATGCTCGCCGAACGCATGGCGATGGTCACGCCGGAGGAGAACACCGGGTCGAGGAATTCTGCGGCGTTGCCGAGCAGCGCAAAGCCCGGACCGTGCAAGGTTTTGACGTTGGCCGAGTAGCCGCCGATGGTCCGTGCGGGAGTGTCCCACACGGCGTTTTTCAGGACCCCAGCCAGGCTTGGGGTTTCAGTGATGAAGCCGCGCAGGCATTCGTCCAGATTTTCCATGCGGCCTTCGAAATGTTCGGCGGCCGCGACTACGCCCACCGAGCAACGACCGTTGCTGAACGGGATTGTCCAGAACCAGATGTCGCGGTGGATCGGATGGGTGGTGATGAGAATTTTTTCCCGTTCGAAAGCCGGACTGTCGATGTGGTCTTCGATGTGGGTAAACACGGCTTGGCGCACCGGAAAGTTCGAGGGCGCTTCAAGGTCCAGCAAACGCGGCAACACACGACCGTAGCCGCTGGCATCCAACACGAAATCCGCTTCGACGCGGTACTGGCTGCCGTCTTCGCGCAGCACGTCGAGTTGCGGTTTCGGCAAGTCGAAATCGACGCTGACGATGGCTTCGCCGTAACGAACCTCCACGCCTTGCAGCGCGGCCTGATCGGCCAGTAACTTGTCGAAATCGGCGCGCTGTACCTGGAAAGTGGTCGGCTTGCCGTGGCTGAAGGTGTCGCCGAAATCAAAGGCGCTGTACTGCTCACCCCAGGCGAATGCGGCGCCGTTCTTGAGCTGGAAACCGGCAGCATTCACGGCATCGAGCATGCCGGCTTCTTCGACGAAATCCAGGCAATGCGACAACAGGCTTTCGCCGATGGAAAAGCGTGGGAAGTGCTGGCGCTCGATTATCAGCACATCGTGACCGTTGCGTTTAAGCAGCGCGGCAGCGATGGAACCCGAGGGACCCGCGCCGATGACGACGACTTGTCGCCGTTGCATTTCAACTGTTGGCACGAGGGCTCCTTGCCGGGGCGGCGATGTTCAAAGGGGGAGTGTGCATGCCGGCCAGTGCCGGCAGTAAGGTCGCGATCAAGCCCATCACCATCAGCGCAAAGTACAACGCCGGGCTGATGAGCTGGAGTTGCAGCAGCAGGTTGAGAAAAACGATCTCACTCAAGCCACGAATATTCAGCAGCAGGCTTTCCCGCCAGCGGTTGGCGCCTTCAAAGGAGGCACCGGCCCAGCCGAGACCCAACCAGTTGCCCAGCAATTTGCTGGCAATCGGCAACAGCAGCAGGGCGCCCAGTTGTAGCCAGCTCAGGCTGGTGATGGCGGCGTGGACGTTGATCTGTACGATGCCGAACGTGAGGATCAGCGGAATGGCGATCCAGGTTTGCAAACGGCTCATCCACACGGCGGGGATTGGCCATACCAACGGCACTTTCAACGCCGCCATGCACAGCAGATAGCCGATGCCGAAAATCAGCGCATTGAGCTTGAAGTGCTCGGCGATCACCAGCAGTGCAAAGAAGCAGCCGCTGTGCAGCAACGCCTGACGCAAACCGAGCAGACGCAGCAGCACCGGCAGACAAGCACCGGCCAATGGCAGCAGCAGGCTGCTTACGTGCAGGCTGCCCTGAGCGAGTCCGAACAGCGTCCAGCACGCCAGGTCGATGAGGATCGCGGTCTGCACCAGGCGCCGGGTGGCATCGGGCGGGTAATTGATGTGCCGCAGGTACAAATACAACACCGGGATCGCGGTGATGGCGAATACCAGACCCACTGCCAATGAACTGATCCACGGCTGTGGGGGGAGCAACCAGACCGCCGTCGCCAGCCCGCCCGCGAACGGAATGCAAAAACTCGGCAGGGCGATTTTCAGGCTCTGACGATCCAGCCGCAGGTCGATCACGTCGCTGAGAATGTGCCCCAGCAGCAGGGCAAAACTCAGGCTGTAGAGATTTTTCAGCCAGGTCGGCGAGATCAGTTCAGCGCCGCTGAGCTGCCAACCGGGCTCGATCCAGAAGTACATCAACAGCGGCAGGCCGAAGGTTGCCAACAACAGTTGGCTGACGATGGGGATCAGACCGAAATGACGGCCGACTCGGGTGGCCACGGCGAACAATGCGAGGGCCATCAGCCAGAACAGGGTGATCATCATGTTGCCGACTCCGCGACCGGAACACTGTGGATATGTCGTCCCGCCCACGGCGCCAGGATGAAACTGAAGGCCAGGCCCAGACTCACCGACAGTCCAAAATTGCTCACGGCCGGTGTGCTGGACACCGCGAGCAGACCGAACGACAGCCAGGTGGTCAGCGCCGCCAGCAAGGTGCCCAGCAGGCTCACGGCCGCGCCGCCGACCTGTTCGCGCATGAGGATCGCGTAATCGACGCTGATCGCCGTCACCAGCAGCAAGCCAAACAGGCTGAACAGCGTCAGTGGCTGCCCCAGCCAGCCGAGACTGGCCAGGCTGCACAGCGCGGCGAGCAATGGCAGGGCGACGATGCGCAGCGCGCCACCGAGACCGAATGGCAGCATCAACACCAGTACGATCAACGCGCAGGAGGCCAGTTTGAGTTCCGCTGCGCTGATCTGTGTTGCGGCGAAAACGCTGTTCAATTCACCGAGCCGGTCGACCAGTTCAACGCCTGGCAAATCCAACGCCTGAACGTGTAACAGGGCAGGGTCGTTCAGGCCTTGCAGGCTGACTATCGCTGCTACGTCACCGTCATCGGTCGGCCCCAGCCACAGTGGGCGAAAGGGTTCAGCCAGTGGGCCGATCAGCGCGGTGTCGATATCTTCAGCGGGCAATGCCTGCAACTGCGTCAACTCTGCGTGCAACGCTTCTGTCGGTACGCCGACGTCGAGCAGCGGTTGCCAGAACTGCGGCAGCTTGCTCAACCCTTCACGCACTTGTTGCTGGTCACTCGGCTGGCTGACCAGTTGATTGAGCGACAGATAACCCTGAAGTTTGTCCAGATTGACCAATTGATCCAGGCGCTCGCTCAACGCGGTCTGACGCTGCAGCAACTCCGGCTGATTCGCGCCGCGCACCAGGAAAAACTGGCTGGTCGGTTGAAAGCCGGTGATGTTCGCAATCGTCCGGGCTTCGTCTGTCAGTTGCTGCGGTGCACCGATCCACTGGCGAATATCGTTTTTGCTTTCGAGTTGCAGCAGGCCGCCCACGCAGAAGGCAATCAGCAGTGCCAGCAATACCGGCGTATTGAAATGTTTGAGCACTGCCTCACGCAGACTCAGCAACGATTCACAGACGCGCAGCGGCCATTGCGCCGGACGGATATCCACACCCTTGAGCAATGCCGGCAGCAGGCAGACGGCGGACAGATACGCACCGAGCAAACCGGCGGCGGAGAACACGGCGATTTGTGTCAGGGCCGGGAACGGTGTCCACGCCAGTGCCAGGTAACCGATGCAACTGGTGATCAGGCTCAACGTCAGGCCCGGCAGTGTCAGCCGCAATGCCGGCCAGCTGTGCCAGGGTTTCAGGCTCCAGCTTTTCGACAGGTAATGCAGCGGATAGTCGACGGCCACGCCGATCAGGCTGGAGCCGAGCACGAGCGTCATCACATGCATATGGCCGAACAGCGCCACGCAGGCCACCGCGCCAAACAGCATACCCACCAGTACCGGAACGAACGCGAGCAAAACCCGCCAGCGCCGAAAGACCAGCAACAGCAAGGCCAGAATGCCCAGCGTGGCGCCGCCACCGACCCACGTCATCTCGCGGGAGGCTTGTTGCTGACCGCTGGCGGCGTAGAGTAATCCGCTGGCAGCGAGCAGTTGTACGTCAGACTGAGTCGCTTGTTCACGGCTTTGTTCAAGCAGGTCGGCCACTTGCAGCGGCAGGCTCATGTCAAACGCATTGCCGGTGGTTTTTGCTCGCAGCAGCACCCAGCTCTTGCCGTCGGCATCGGCGATCAACGCACCGCTCCCGATGTCCAGTTGTACGGTGCCGCGTTGTGGCTGGCTGTTCTGGATGCGCCCGGTCAGGCCCAGCCAGTCATCCTGGCTCGGCACCAGGCTGAACCCGGTAAACGGGTCGAACAGTGCCTCTACCCGCTGCTGGATGAAGGCGTCGGGGTGTTGGATCAGTTGCTGGCGATCCGCCTCGGACAACATCGCCACTCGGCCTTGCAGCAGTTGTTTGCGCAATGCAGGCAAGTCCGCTTGCAGGGTCCACTGGACCTTTTCGAACAAACCGCTGGCCTGCCATTGTTCGCCGAGTTTCTGCGCCATGGCGATGGCTGGCTCGCGATCCTTGTGGCCGACCAGCACCAGCATTTCGCGGTTCAGCGGTTCTTGCATGCGTTGTTCGGCGCGCAGTTCCAGCGCGTCCGGTGCCGTGCCCGGCACCAGTTCCATCAGGTTGGCTGACAGCGGTGCGCCATGGCGCCATTGCCAACCGGCGAGCGCGATCACTGCCAGCAGCAGGATCAGGAACAGCCATGGCAGCCTGCGTTCACTCGGCAAAGTCATGTTGCTCCGCAGTGCTCAACGGTTGGGCGCTGGTGCTGTCCTGCATGCGTAAAAGCGTGCTATCGCCTTGGGTTTCCAGCAACTCGATGGTGCTCACCAGTTCGCCACCGGTGATGTTGATCTGGGTGAATACCTGCTTGAGCAACAGCGAATGCGGAATCAGCTTCAGTTTCCAGTTCTGTGCATCACCACTCAAGGAGAGCTCGAAGTCACGCTGCAAACCGCTGCTGTCGCCTTGCAGAACGGCGAGGAACAGGCGGTTCTGCTCGGCGCCTGCACTTTTGTTCGGTAGCGTCTGCCAGCCATTGGCATCACGTCGGGCGATGCCTTTGGCGGTAATTCGGTAATCTTGGTGCAACGGAGTTCTCAGCAGCCACAGCAGGCCGTGATTTTTCGCGAGCACGAACGTGCCCTTGCTGGTCAGCGGCTGGGGCAGGGCGCGCAGGTGTTTTTCCTGGACGAAGTTGCCATGGATCACTTCCGGTTTGGCCAGTTGATCGCTCAGTTGTTGCAGATCGAAAGCCTGTGCCAACGAAGAAAACCCCAAAGCCACCACCAACAGGTAGCAGCTGCCGAGCCCGCGAGGCTGCGTCCGGCGGCGAAGCCGTCGTAAAACCTGAGCATGCGGTGCATCAGACGAAACGCCGGGCGTCTGCTGCGCCCGAGCGCGGACCGGCCGACGCAGGCTTCGCCAGCTGCTACAGAGGATTGTGAGCGGGTTCATGCGAGCGTCCTTTCGACGGCGTCGGTAAAGACCTTCGGTGAGGCCAGCTGCATTTCGCGGCTGGTCATGTCGACGGCGACCTGTACGGAGCTGGCTCGAGTGAGGCGTTCGCCGGTTTCCAGGTCACTGATCAGGTAGTTGATCTTCAACCGGTTCTCCCACTCCACCAGATTCGCCCGCACGTTCAATTTCTGGCCGAACACCGCGCCGCGTACGTACCGCAGTTGCAAGTCGATCACCGGCCAGGCGTAACCCGACTCGGACATCGCCATGTAGTTGTGGCCGATCTTGTCCAGCAGCGCACAGCGGGCGATTTCCAGATACTTCACGTAATGGCCGTGCCAGACCACGTGCATGGTGTCGACGTCAAAGAACGGCACGAGGATTTCCGTATCGGTGTGAAGCACTCCCTTGCTACGCATGCAGCCTCCAGTGTTGCTCGGCAATTCGTTTCAGGCACAGGCGCAATTCGCCTTCCAGAGCGCGGTCTTCGATGACTGGCGGGAAATCCCTGGCCAGCTCTTTGTGCATGGCGGCCAGGGCCGGCGGCAATGGCCGTGCATCCTCGGCCTTGCTGCGCAGCCATACGCCTTGGTTGGCGGCCAGCAGGGTCGCGGCGGCGACCTGTTCGGTCAGTTCCAGCACGCGAATCGCATCGCGGGCGGCGATGGTGCCCATGCTCACTTTGTCCTGATTGTGGCACTCGGTGGAACGCGAGAACACGCTGGCCGGCATGGTGTTTTTCAGTGCTTCGGCGGTCCAGGCACTGGTGCCGATCTGCACGGCTTTGAAGCCGTGGTTGAGCATCGCCCGGTCAGCGCTGGCGCCGGACAAATTGCTCGGCAAGCCATGGTTGTAACGCTCGTCCACCAGCAGGGCGAGTTGACGGTCCAGCAGGTCGGCGACGTTGGCCACCAGGTTCTTCAGGCTGTCCATGGCGAATGCGATGTGGCCGCCGTAGAAGTGCCCGCCGTGCAGCACGCGTTCAGCTTCGGCGTCGATGATCGGATTGTCGTTGGCGCTGTTGAGTTCAATCTCGATGAACGAACGCAGCCAATTGAGGCTGTCGGCCAACACACCGAGAACGTGGGGGGCGCAACGCAAGGAATAGCGATCCTGCAGACGGTGCAGAGGCGCGGTCGGCGCGTCGATTGCCAGATCCTTGCGCAGCCATGCGGCGACTTGCATCTGCCCTGGGTGTGGTTTGGCGGCGAACAAGCGTTCGTCGAAGTGTTCAGGATTGCCCTGCAAAGCCACCACGTTCAGCGCCGTGATGCGCGTGGCCAGTTGCAGCAGGTAATCGGCGCGGGCGAAGGCCAGGCAGGCAAGACCGGTCATCACCGCTGTACCGTTCATCAAGGCGAGCGCTTCTTTCGGGCGCAACACCAGCGGCTGCCAGCCGAGTTCACGGTGGACGTCGGCAGCGTGTCGGCGCTCGCCACGGAACATCACTTCACGCTCGCCGGACAGCGTCGCGGCAACGTAGGACAACGGCGTCAGATCACCGCTGGCACCCACCGAGCCTTCTTCCGGGATCAGCGGCAGGATGTCGTGTTCGAGGAACGCTTGCAGGCGCTCCAGCAGCTCCACGCGCACTCCGGACACGCCATGACACAACGACTGCAAGCGCGCGGCGAGTACCGCGCGAGTGGCCTGTTCATCGAGCAATTTGCCCAGGCCGCAGCCGTGGAAGGTGTACAGATGACGAGGCAACGCCTCGACGTGATGCAGCGGCACCGCGACCACGCAGGAGTCGCCATAACCGGTGGTCACGCCATAAATTACGCCTTCCTTGTCCAGCAAGGAGTCGAGGAATCGCGCGCCCTTGGCAATACGCTCGCGGTACGCGGAATCGCCCTGCAACTGCGTCGGCACCTGACGGTTGGCCAAGGCCAGTACGTCTTCAATGCGCAATGGGAGTTCGCCGAAGGTTACCGGCTCATGCGTTGGCGTCGTCATCGGTCTTCCAGAAAGGGTAAAAGTTGAACCATTGTTGGGGCGCTTCCAGGCAATAGTGACCCAGGCGCTCGGCGTAGCGGGCCGCCCACTGATGAATGACCTGTTCGCGGTCGCTGCGTTTCCACACGACGGCCTCGGCAAACGGTTCGAGGGTCACGCGATATTGCCCCGTCGGTTTCTTCAGGCACATCAACAGATTGACCGGGCATTTCAGCAAACCGGCCAGCAACCACGGCCCTTGAGGGAACGCAGCCGGATGACCGAGAAAATCCACGGTGACGCTGCGTCCGCCGTGCAGCGGTACGCGGTCGCCGGCAATCGCCAGCCATTCGCCGCGCTCAAGGCGCTCATGCAATTGCAGCATGATGACCGGGTCCAGCTCGCTGACCTGGATCAGCCGCAGATTGGTCGCGCCGGCTTCCCCCAGCAAGCGGTTGAACTGCTCGGCGTGCTTGGTATGGACCAGCACGTTCATCGTGACTTTTTCGCCGATTTCCGCCAGTGCGCGGCAGACCTCAAGATTGCCCAGATGCGCGCCCACGAGCATCTGTCCGCGGCTGCCACGCAGTTGATTGCGCAGCAGCGCCGGGTCGATGATTTCAATCTGGTCGATGCTCAGCTTGCCGTTCCACACGTCGAGCTTGTCGAGCATGGAGTCGGCGAACGCCATGAATTGGCCGAACACGCGCCAATGGGTCGGGCGCAACTCAGGGCGAGCGCTCCAGTCGGCTAGACGTTGCTGGTATTGCCAGGCGGCTTGGCGAGCGCTGCGCCCGAACAGGAAAAAGTACAGGACGATGCCGTACAGCAGCGGGCTCAACAGTCGCCGCCCCAATACTTTGGCGCCGAACGCAGTGAGCTTCATCAGCCAGAAACTGCCCCGCTCCTGGCGGTCGGCCCAGTGCTTTCTGTCTACGTCACTGCTCATGCTCGCCACCGTCGCCAGAGGATCACCGGTGCCCGCAACAACATGCCGAAAAACAGCCGTGTATGCATGCTGGATATCAGTACATTGTCGTGAAGCAGGCGAAAGTGCGAGACGCCATCGAGCGGGTAATGAACCCGGGTCGGCAACCATTGCATCGCCTGGTTACGCCAGGCCAGGCGCACGAGGATGTCCGAATCGAAGTCCATGCGCTTGCCGATTTTCGCCGAATCGATCAGCGCGAGGGTGGGTGGCAATGGGTAGACGCGAAAGCCGCACATGGAGTCGCGAATCTGCAAGGACAGCGTGTTGATCCAGACCATCACGTGCGTCAGGTAGCGGGCGTACAGGCGACCTTTAGGCACACTGGCGTCGAATTGCGGGTAACCACAGATCATCGAATCCGGGTGGGCGCGTGATTGTTCAATGAACAGCGGCACGTCTTGAAGGTCGTGCTGACCGTCGGCGTCCACTTGCAACGCGTGGCTGAAACCCAGGCGTGAAGCTTCGCGCAGGCCGGTCATCACGGCACCGCCCTTGCCCTGGTTGGTGGCGAGGCGGATCAGGTTGACCCTTTCGCGCCGGGCCAGTTGGTCGAGCACTCTGGCACAGGGTGGATCGCTGGCATCGTCCACCAGAATGCACGGCAGGCCACTGGCGATCAGCGCATCGACCACCGTGGTGATGGCGGTTTCGTGGTTGTAGACCGGGATGATTGCGCAGGGGTTATGCATGCCGAGTCACACCTCACCCTTGTAGCAGCTGGCGAAGCCTGCGTCCGGGCGCGAAGCGGTGTTAAACCGGTATATGCGGTTTCTCGGAATATAGGTGGTGGGGTTGATGCGAGCGCTTCGCACTCGAACGCAGCCTTCGGCAGCTGCTACAGGAGACTTCAACTTATCCACAGGCTGCCTCCAGCAAAATCCGCCCACTGGAGCAGGTGGCGGTCTCATTGCGATAGGCGAAATACAATTTGCTGCGTTCCGGGTCAAAGCGCAGGTGTAGCTGGATTTCGTCACCCGGGCGTACCAGTTGCTGGAACTTCAGCACTTCCATGCCGGCGAATTTGGCCGGCAGGTCCATCAGTTGCTGGCCGAGGCTCAGCGCCCACTCCACCTGTACCACCCCGGGCAGTACCGGTGTTTGCGGGAAGTGGCCGCTGAAATAAGCGAGGTCCGGTGGGATGGCCAGTTGCAGGCTCCACTCGCCCTCGACTTCGACCTGTTCAAGCACTTCGGGTGCCTTGACGCGGGGCGCCAGCAGCAGGGCTTCGACATCCGCCTGAGGCAGTTTGCCCTGAGCGTTCAGGGGCAATTGCCGCAGCAATCGCCAGCGTCGTGGCAGGGCGAGGGCTTCGCAGTGTTGGCTCAGGTGCTGACGCAGTGCTTGCGTGAGCGTGCGTCGACCCTGATTGCGCAAGGCATGCAAACCCGATTCGCTCAGCACCAGCAGCGCACCCAGCGAGGCGCGGTTCTCCTGGACCACACCGAGGTGCGCTTGCGCGACCCAGTCATGGTCCATCAGCGCTTTTTCCAGCATGGGCAGCGAAATGCGTTTCTCTTCCAGTTTCACGATCCGGTCCAGTCGTCCCAGCAATTGGAAACGGCCGTTGGCCTCGATTCGTGCGGCATCAGCGGTGTGTTCGAGGTGGCCGGCGGGCAAGTACGCAGATTTGATCAGCAGCGCGCCGTCGCTGTCCTGGCTCAACTCGACGTCAGCAAACGGCTGCCAGAGATCGCTGCCCTGACGCCAGGCGATACCGCCGGTTTCGGAACTGCCGAAGATTTCCGTCGGCCATTGTTGCAGACGTTGGTGCAGGCGCAGCGCAGCCTCGGCGGGCAACGCGCCACCTGAGGAAAATACCCGTCGTACGGTGCTCAAGGCCGGCCAGTCGAGGTTGTCACCCATGCGCTTGAGCAGCGCCGGGCTGGCGACCCAGGCGAAGGCGGGGTGTTCACGGCTGGCGCGCTGCAAGTCCTCGGGGAACGCCAGCTGCTTGCGTACGAACGCTCGCCCGGCGCACAAGGGCCACAGCACTCGGAACAGCAGCCCATAGATGTGTTGGGTGGCGACGCTACCGATGATGCACGCCTCGCCCAGGTCGGCGCCCCAGAGCTGCTCCAGCGCTTGAACTTCATTGGCCAGTTGGCGCAGGGTTTTGTCGATACGCTTGGGGTCACCGCTGGAGCCAGAGGTGCAAAGGCTCAACTGGCAGGTGTCCAAATCCAGTACCGCACCCGCAAGAGGCGGATGACGGTAATCACTCAGATGCCTGTCATCAGCAAGATCGGTCAGCCACAGATCGACTTCGCCGGACCAGCGCTGGCGTGTCTGCGGTTGTAGATCGGCAGGCAGCAGCACGCTGACGCCGGCGCGCCAGGCACCGAGCAAGGCAATCGCCAGGTCAGAGGCGTCTTCAAGGTGCACGGCGATGCGCTGCACACCTTCGCCTTGCAAGCCAGCCGCCAGGCGCAGGGCCTGGTCGCACAGCTGTGCATGATTCATTGCCGGTTCGGCCGTTACGGCGCGCTCCGGCTGAGCCTTGAGCAATAGCTGCTCAAGCGTTATCCAATTCATGAGTGGCCTCGTACCCGTTGTCGTATCAGCCATTCAATGGCAAACAGCAGGCCCATCAATCCATAGGAAATAAGGCCGGTGTACAACATCCACCAGCTCAGCGGCGCCCACAGGGTCAGGGCAGCGGCGAGCAAGCCGTTAAAGATGAAAAACACACACCAGACAATCGTCACCTGGCGCGTATAAATAATGGCCCGGGCCGGCAAGTGCGGTTCACGCAGGCGCGCCAGGCGTTCAACCATCGGCGGGCCGAATTTGAGGCTCAGGCCAAATAGCCCAAGCATGAACGCGCTGATCAGCACCGGGTACCAGCGCAGTAACAACGGGCTGTCGAACACCGCCAGCAACAGGCAAAAAACTATCGCGCTGGTCGCCATCCACTGGCTGCCGGGACGGCGCGGACCGAGCAACGCCCGAGCCAGCCACAGGCTGCCCAACAGCAGGCCGAACTGCCATGGAGCAAAATGTTCCATGCCGAAATACACCGCGAAGGGGTACAACAGGCCCGCGAGCAGCAGGCCAAGGCCGATCAGTCGGCTCATGCGGCGGGTTGAACCAGGCGATAGACCGCCTCGACCACGTCGCTGACAGTACGCACCGATTTGAATTCTTCGGCGGCGATTTTCTTGCCGGTCTGGCGCTTGATGTGATCGATCAGGTCGACGGCGTCGATACTGTCGATTTCCAGATCCTGATACAGGTTCGATTCAAGGCTGACGCGTGCCGGGTCCAGCTCGAAGAGTTCGACCAAGGCATCGCGCAGGGTGTTGAAAATGTCGTCACGAGTTTGCATGGTCCGGTCTCAAGCTGCCTGTTTTGCAGTGACGAACGCCGCAAGGCTCGCCACGTTGGTGAAGTGATTGCGGGTGTCTTTGGCATCGGCGTCGATTTTGATGCCGTATTTTTTCTGGATTGCCAGGCCGAGCTCCAGAGCGTCCACCGAATCCAGACCCAGGCCTTCGCCGAACAGCGCCTGATCATTGTCGATGTCGTCGGCACTGATGTCTTCGAGGCCGAGGGCATCGATGATCAGTTCTTTGATTTCCAGTACCAGGCTATTCGTGTGCAGATCGCTCATCTTCGGCGAGCTCCTTAATAAAGTATGTATGCAAATAATCGTTGAGCTTGCGCGAAGCCTGGGGGGGCGGGCCACACGCGGCGAAAGTCTGTGGGTCTATATCGGCCCCGACGCGGAAACTGAAGTGTACGCGGCGTTTCGGGATCCGATACCAGGGCTCGGCCTTGGTCAATGTCGTCGGGCTGACCTTGATGATTACCGGCGTGAGGATTTTCGCACCGCGCAGGGCAATTGCCGCGCCCCCCCGATGAAAGGCCGGCGCCTCGCCAGGCTGAGTGCGCGTGCCTTCGGGGAAAATGATCAAGGTTTGACCGCTTTTCAGCGCGTCGGCAGCCGCGTCGAGCATGTCCATGCTGCCGTCGTTGCTGATGTATTCGGTGCGGCGCAGCGGGGCGCGGGTAAAGGGGTTTTCCCAGAGACTTTGTTTGACGACGCAGTTGGCGTGACGCACCAGGCCAATCAGAAACACGACATCGATCAGTGAGGGGTGATTGGCAAGGATCATTTGCCCGGGGCGCCCGAGCTTTTCCGCACCCTGGATGTCATAGGTCAGAACGCCGGTTCGGGCCATGAACCGGACAAAAAGCCAGAAGCAGCGGCTGACGGTTTGTCGGGCGCGCAGACGGTGGGTCTGGGCATCACCGGGCAGGCAATTGAGCAACGGAAAAACCACCAGCCGCAGGCACAGGCCGCCCAACCCGAACAGGGTGAAGCTTGCGGCAGTGGCCAGCAGACGCCAGTAATAGGCGTCGCGGTTTTTTCCGGTCACGGGGTGCGATGCCAGGTCCATACACGATTCTTCCAGGCATGTTGGCAGGTGGATTGCTGGCCGAGCAGGGTACGCAACAAATTCAGGGCATGGGGCCAGTGGGCGTTGGACAACCTTTGCGTCGTGCTGTTCAGGGACAGCTGCCAGTCGGTGCCAGGGGTCAGCAACAGGGCGACGGCATAGGGAAACGGTACATCGTCGATCCATGTTTCGTAGGCGCTGGGCGGCTGTTCTTCGGTGACAATCAGCAGGACGGCAGGTGCGCCTTCTTCCAGCAACGCCGCGGCCTCTAGCATGCCGTGTTCAAGCCCGTCACCGGCTGCGGCGAGGGCCGTCATTTCGCTGGTTTCGCCCCGCATGATCGACCAAAGGCCGATAACGGCGTTGTGGACGGACAGACTGAAGTGAGTCGGCGACAACGGTTGGTCGGCGGCCAGATCGCTGAGGATTTCGAAGGTGCGTGGGGTTTCGCCATGGCGGGAAATAAAGACCAGCGGTAGGTCCTGGCGGCCATCGGCCAAGGGCCAGCCGACACTGAATGCCATCCGCGCCAAACGGCTGAGTCGTCGGCGCTGCATGGCGGGCAGAAACGACACGTCGGGGGCGGCATCGCTGCTCGCAAGCACGACCGGCTGTCGGCTCCATGCCTGCCAATCGTCCACGCTTTCGAGCCCGGGAGCCCACGCGCGCCATTGGGCGATGTTGAAGTTGATCACAGACATACATCCCGCCCCCAGAGGGCTTCTTTGACGCGGTGAGCCGCAAAGACAGCGACAGACCTTACGTGACGCGTAGCGCCGAGTGGCGCGCATTATCCCGGTGCTACGGGTGCGTAGCAAATGCTGGTTACATTTTGTGCAGTGAAATGTACCGTCCGGTTCGGCAAAAGGTATCGATTAGCCATTATCCACACCGTGAAGTTCATGGCTGTCGGCCTTTGCTCGAATCAATGGAGGTAATTGCTGTTTTTTCGTGAGGAGATTGGATTTGACCGTGTAGTCCGTTCTGCCGAGGTAGCTAAGCGATGCGCTGGAACACTACACTCGGTCATTCTTTGATACACGGAGAGGTTTTGACATGCGGCGCGTGGTGTTTAATCAAAAAGGTGGCGTGGGTAAATCCAGTATTGCCTGCAATCTTGCGGCGGTCAGCGCCAGTCAGGGCTATCGCACCTTATTGGTGGATCTCGATGCCCAGGCCAACTCCACTCAATACCTGACAGGCCTCACCGGCAGTGACATCCCGATGGGCATCGCCGATTTCTTCAAGCAAACCCTGTCCTCCGGGCCGTTTTCGAAAAAAAACCAGGTCGACATCTACGAAACACCCTTCGACAACCTGCACGTGGTCACCGCCACCGCCGAGTTGGCTGATTTGCAGCCCAAGCTTGAGGCTAAACACAAGATCAACAAGCTGCGTAAATTGCTTGAGGAGCTGGGGGAAGATTACGACCGGATCTACCTGGATACACCGCCCGCGCTGAACTTCTATGCGGTATCAGCGTTGATTGCCGCCGATCGTGTGCTGATCCCCTTCGACTGCGACAGCTTTTCGCGTCAGGCCTTGTACGGCTTGCTGGCGGAAATCGAAGAACTCAAGGAAGACCACAACGAAGGCCTGGAAGTCGAAGGAATCGTGGTCAACCAGTTCCAGGCCCGCGCCAGCCTGCCCCAGCAGATTCTCGACGAATTGATTGCCGAAGGTTTGCCGGTATTGCCGGTGTACCTGGCCAGTTCAGTGCGTATGCGTGAATCCCACCAGGCCAACACGCCACTGATCCACCTCGACCCCCGGCACAAGCTGACCCAGCAATTCGTCGAGCTGCACAAACTGCTGGAAAGTGCCTGATTCTTGCTTACACCACCGAACACCTGTGGGAGCGAGCCTGCTCGCGATAGCGGAGTGTCAGTCGACTAAAATTTTGACTGTTACCCCGCCATCGCGAGCAGGCTCGCTCCCACAGTGGGTAATGCGCTGCTTAAATCCCATGACTACGCAACCAGCTCATCAACTGCGGCAGCGGAAACGCCCCGCTCTGGCGCGCCACTTCCCCGCCATTCTTGAACAGAATCAGACTCGGAATCGAGCGAATCCCCAACTGCGCCGACAGCTGCTGGTTCGCCTCGCTGTCGAGTTTCGCCAACCGGCACTTGCCCGCCAACTGACCGGCCGCCTGCTCGAACACCGGCGCAAAAGACTTGCACGGCCCACACCAATCCGCCCACACATCCACCAGCAACGGCAGATCGCCTTTGATCTGGCTGGCGTAATCGCCTTGCTTCAATTCAAACGGTTTGCTCAGTAAAACCTCGGCCTTGCAGCGACCACATTTTGGATGGTCGTTGAGGCGCTCGGCGGGGATGCGGTTGAGACCGTTGCAGTGGGGGCAGGGGATGAGGAGTGGGGTGGTCATTGGAGATCCAAAAAGTTGAGCAGTCAGACATGCTGATTTGGAGTCGGGGTCAGAACTTATCAAGTCAGTAGGATAAGAAGGCACGCTCACTACTGTCGCAACTGCTCACAGTTTTGAGATTTGTAGTCCTGGAGCGTTGGCTACGCTGGAGGCACTCAACATTCACTCTGTCGTTTTCCGAGGAGGTCGCTCTGCTTTCATTCGCGTGCTACGTTTGTTGCACTAATCGAGAGATCGATATCTTCCACTTGCCGGATAGGAGTTCTCCCATGTCCGTGACTTCCAAAATCCGCCGTCAAGGTGGTGCCGCAGTAATTACGCTTCCGCCTACCTTGTTGAAGCTCCTGCACCTGGAAGTTGGGGCGCAGTTGGAGCTGAACGTGGTTGATGGTGAGTTGATTGCTCGCCCCGTTGCACCGACTCCTCGTAAACGCTACAGCTTGACCGAGTTGCTTGAAGGTTCCGAAGAAATGGCTGAACTGAATGCGCAAACAGCGTCTGCACGTGAAGGTAATCCAGTTGGTCGGGAGTTAGGTTAATGGTCCGTCGACAAGCCCCGCAGCGAGGCGACGTCTATTGGGTTGACCCAAATCCGGTTGCGGGGCGAGAAATGATGAATCGGCACCGCTTCGTGGTGATTACACCAAGGGAGATCAATGCATTGGGTGTCAGCATGACCGTCCCTGTCACCAGTGGCGGCAACTTCAGTCGAAACTCGGGACTTGCGGTTGTCGTTTCCGGTCATGACACGACGGGTGTCGCGGTGTGTAATCAGGTACGCAGTTTTGATATTGAACAGCGCGTCCGTGACGGCTCTGCCAAGTTTATCGAGCGTCTTGATGACGTGACGATGGCCGACATCGTTGCTCGAGTCGTCAGTGCCATCGATCCGCTGGAATAACCTTCCTCAAGACGAACAACTAATCTCCAAATGCTTCCCCCACTCCGGCGGCCGCTCGGCGTAAGTGTCCATCCCCGGCTGTTCCTCAAACGGATTGCTCAACACCGCATGCAACCGGCGAACCTCTGAGTAGTCGCCGCTCTCAGCCGCATCGATAGCCTTTTGCGCCAGGTAATTGCGCAGGATGTACAGCGGATTGACCGCGTGCATTCGCGTTCGGCGCTGTTGCTGATCAACCACGCCTTCGCGAGCCACCCGGGCGACGTAAAGCTCGCCCCAGGCATCGAAGCCCTTGATGTCGACGAAGTCATCGCGCAAGCGGGCGACGGCCTGTTCAGGCGACTCATCCCCAAGTCGACGGAAGAACAGGCTGTAATCGACGCCACTGTTCTGCATCAGTTGCAGCAGGTGTTCCAGCATTTTTTGGTCATCGTCTTCAGCGGTGGTGAAACCGAGGCGGCGGCGCATCAGGTCCAGGTAATGGGCCTGGTACAGCGGCAGGTACAGCCCGAGGGTTTCGCGCAGGGCTTCGACGCTGATGAATGGCGTCAGAGCCTGGGCCAGGGCACTGAGGTTCCACTGGCCGATCGGCACCTGGTTGCTGAAGGAGTACCGGCCCTGATCGTCGGAGTGGTTGCAGATGAAGTGGGCGTCGAAGTCGTCGAGGAAGGCGAACGGGCCGAAGTCGAAGGTGATGCCCAGGATCGACATGTTGTCGGAGTTCATCACCCCGTGGCAGAAGCCATACGCCTGCCATTTGGCAATCAGCTCGGCGTTGCGCTCGACGATTTCACGGAACATCGCCAGATACGGTTCCGGTTGTTCCAGGCATTCGGGGAAATGCATGGCCAGCACGTGGTCGCCGAGTTCTTTCTGCTTCTCGGGACGTTTGGTGTAGTAGAAATATTCGAAATGCCCGAAGCGCACATGGCTGGGTGCCAGGCGCAGGACCATTGCCGCGCGTTCCTGCTTCTCGCGCCACACTGGCGTGTCGGAGCCGATCACGCACAGGGCGCGGGTGGTCGGGATGTTTAGTGCATGCAGGGCCTCAGAGGCAAGGAATTCGCGGATCGAGGAGCGCAAGACCGCACGGCCATCGCCCATGCGCGAAAACGGAGTTTGCCCGGCACCCTTGAGGTGCAAGTCCCAATGCTCTCCGGCCTCGTTGTAGACCTCGCCCAGCAATAAACCGCGGCCGTCGCCCAGTTGAGGGTTGTAGGAGCCGAACTGATGCCCGGAATAGACCATCGCCCGTGGCACCGCGTCGGCCCAGAGCTTATGGCCGCTGAACAGCTCGGCGAACTCCGGGGTTTGGGCTACGGCCGGGTCCAGATCCAGCAGCTTCATGGCCGCAGGACTGGCCACCACCAAGCGCGGGTTATCGATGGGCTCGGGCAGCACATGGGCGGAAAACGTATCGCCCAGGCGGGCAAAACGATTATCGAAGGTCAGTTCGTCGAGGGCTTTCAACGGCCATCTCCAGCAGAATGTCCGAGCATTCTGCTAGGGATAGAGCGGTTAGTCGAGCGTGGCGGCTGGCGGTTCTTGCAGCGGTTTACCATCCGCCATCGGCACGATGGTTTTGTTTTCCGGTTCGACCGGCACCAATTTGTATTCCTGGCCGTGAAGGTTCTTGAGGTAGACCTCCATCTGCCGGAACGAGATGTTGATGTGCTGCTTCTTGAACTCGTGGTTGATGAAGCGGTTGACCTCATCGAGCACCGGGTTTCGGTCGCCAAGGTCGCGCACGTGCATGCGTAACTCGTGGTCGAGGGTGCTTTCACCGAAATTAAGGAAGTACACGTGCGGTTCCGGGTCCTTGAGCACGCGCGGGTTGTCCCGGGCGGCCTTGAGCAGCAGCTCTTTGACCAGGTCGAGGTCCGAGCCGTAGTCGACGCCGAGCTTGAGCGTGACCCGGGTGATGGTGTCGGTCAGGGACCAGTTGATCAGTTGCCCGGTAATGAACGTCTTGTTCGGGACAATGATGTCCTTGCGGTCGAAGTCGGTGATGGTCGTGGCGCGGATGCGGATCTTGCTGACCGTGCCGGACAGGTTGCCGATGGTGATGGTGTCGCCGATCCGCACCGGGCGTTCGAACAGAATCATGATGCCGGAGATGAAGTTCGCAAAGATCTCCTGCATCCCGAAACCCAGGCCGACCGAGAGCGCTGCCACCAGCCATTGCAGCTTGTCCCAGCTCACGCCGAGCGTGGATAGGGTCGTGACGAAACCGACCCCGGCAATCACGTAAGACAGCAGCGTGGTCGTGGCGTAGGCGCTGCCCTGCGCCAGATTGAGCTTGGACAACACGAACACTTCCAACAGGCCTGGCAAGTTGCGGGCGAGGGCGAAAGTGATACCGATGATGATCAGCGCACCCAGCATGTCGCCGATGCTGATCGGCACCATGCTCATGGTTGCGCCCGTACCGCTGGTGTATTCGTAGAGGGTGATGTTGTCCAGGTACGAGAACACCGAAATCAGATCGGACCAGGCCCAGTACAGTGCGCCCATGAAAGCGCCGAGCAGCGCCAGACGGATCAGGCGCAGGGATTGTTCGTTGACCTTTTCGATGTCCAGCGTCGGTTCTTCGATCACGGCGTCGCCGTCACCGGCCTCTTTGGCTGCCTGACGTTTGGTCAGGGCTCGCTGGTACGCCAGGCGGCGCGCCGCAACGCTGAGCCCGCGGACAAAAGTGGCTTCGATCACCAGCCAGAACATCAGCAGGTAAAGGGTATTGATCAGTCGGTCGGTGAGCTTGAGTGCGGTGTAGTAGTAGCCGAAGCACACCGCCACGAACAATGCGATCGGCAGGGCGGTAAACAGGATCCCCACCAATTTGCGAAATAGCGAAGCGTTCTCGTGTGTCGGGCTACGCATCAACAAGCGGCTGAGCAGCCAGGCCATCAAAGCGTAGCAGGCCAACACCACGGGCATGCCGAGTACATCATCGGCCAGGGTCGCCGGTTGCAGCTCGGCGACGGCCACCACCGCCACCAGCGCCATCACCACCAGGCCGAGTCGACGGATCCAGCCCTGCAGGAATTCGACCTGAGGTTTTTCCCAACGGAAATGCAGTTCGGCCACGCCACCCGGCGCGAGGATCCGGTAGGCGGTGTAGAACACCAGCCACGCCTGAGCCATTTGCAGCAACGCGGCGCCCATGTTGGCGTTCTGCCCGCGGGCGTCGATCTGCAAGGCGAGACCACACAAGGCCAGGCCCAGCGCGACCGGCAGCGCCAGCAAAATATTGACCAGAATGGCCTGCGGCGTATGCCACTGGCTGTCGCGCTTGAAGTGGCCGATATCCTTGTGAACTTTGTTCAGTTGGGCGTACAGGCTTTTGCGTCGCCACAACAAAACACCAATCAGCAGCACCAACGGCAGAAACAACAGGGGCCGTTGAATCAGACCGTCGCTCAACTCACTCAGGCTGGAGAACCACGGCAAGGTCGTGATCTGGCGCTGCAAGCGTTCCGGTACCGCGCGTATCCATTCCATGTCCAGCGGCTTATTGCTGGGAATCCAGAACATTTGTTCGTCGAGGGTCGCGCGCAGGCTTTGCGCGGTGCTCAGCAGTTGTTTCTGATTGAGTTGCAGGGTGATGGATTCGTTGAGCACGGCGCTCAATTCGCGATTCAGCCGCTCCAGCAGGTCGGCGCGGGTCGTGGCCAGTTCCAGCAGGCTCTTGCGCAGTTGCGGGGTGACTTGTTCCGGTGGTTGAGTCGACAACAGGTTGTCAACGTAGCTGGCCGGGTTGCTCAGCAGTTCGCGTTGTTGGTTGACGTCAAACTGATACAGACGAATGTCGGCGATCTGGTCCGCCAGGTTGCGGTCCAGCCTTAAACGCGGCAGGGACTGTTTCTGTTTATAGAGAATCTTGGAGAGCAACAAGCTGCCCTTGAGCACGTTGATTTGCTCGTCCAGCGCCGAATCGCTCTGGGTGACGTTGTCCAGTTGCTGCTTGGTCAGCAGGTTTTGCTGAGTGACTTCGTTGAGGCGGTCCGTGCTTTTGAGCAAGTAGTCGGAAAGCTTCAGGTTGGCTGCACTTTCGGTGGCCAACAGGCTGCTGCTGCCGGATTTCTGCGCCTCGATGGATTGCTGGGTCACCGTCTCTTGGGACTGGGCCAGGCGCTTCTGGTTGATCAGGGTTTGCAGCTCCTGGATTTCCTGATCCAGGCGATCGGATTTTTCCGAGAGCAAATCGTGCTGGCTGTTGCCTAGATCCTGCAGCTGATTGTTGCCGGCCAATTCCTGGCGACGCAGGGGAATCAATGCGTTCAGGGCGGCGAGTTCGGCATTGAGCAAATCGCGCTGTTCGCCGTTCAAGGTTTTGCCGGCATCTTTGCCGGTCTTGAGGATGTTGTTGATTTGTTGAATGCGCGTCTGGCTGGCCGAAATTTCGGCCTGGGCACGCTCGGGGCGGGTCTGAGCAGTGATCACCAGGGTGTTGGCGTCGGTCAAGGCCCTTTGCAGGTCGCTTTGCTGGGTCGAGCGCTCGGTGAGCATTTGCTCGAGTTGCGGGATCGACAGGTTGGCGTAGCGTTGGGTCACCGGCTGCGTTTTGGTGCCCTTCAGGCGCGCCAGTTCACGCTGATTCTCGATAATTTGTTTTGGCGCGGCGGCCAGTTGCTGTTTGACATCGGCCAGTTTCTGCTCGTAGTCACGCTGGTTGTTGAGCTGGGTCAGCGTGTTTTGCAGAACGGCTTGCAGGGCTTTCTGATCGGCTTCTGGCAGTTTGCGGTCGGCGATCTTGTCCAGGCTTGCCTGTACGGCTTCGCTGGACGGCGGCTCGGCCGCTTGCAGCGTGCCAATGGAGAGGCTCAGGCCCAGCAGGGCCATGATGAAAAAGGTGCGCAGGGTTGACATAGAGACCGATCAAAACAAGACGAAGAATTGGGGGCGTGGTTTGGGTTTAAAAAAACCCGGGTTTAAAATGAAAAACCCCCCCCCCGTTTTTGGACAAAAACCCCCCCCCGCCCCCGACCAACGGGGGGAAATCCCCCCCCAAGGGCCA
>NZ_JAVDUA010000004.1:0-233263 GCF_031456105.1 Pseudomonas sp. BE134
GCGCTCGGGCGCAGCAGTCGTGACATCAGACGATGCGGTGTTTCAGGTAGACCGCAAACTCCGGTTTTACGACTGCTGCGCCCGAGCGCGGACCGGCCGACGCAGGCTTCGCCAGCTGCTACAGAACGCGTTATGGCTTAACTGACCGGCATTAGGACAAGCCGGCTCCCACAGGAATTCGTACCTCCCCTCTTTCAGGAAATCGCAGCAGTGCCGCGTCGCATCAGCAGAGCGTTTCAGACGCTCAGTGTTTTGGCTTTATCCCTGGCAATCAGCGGCTGCATCGGAACTGGAGGTATTGCCCCGCAGGGCAAGGCGCTTGAGGCTGATTCATTGGCCACCGACGAAGCTATTCAAAGCGCTGCACAGGACGCGCACTGGCCCGCCGCTCAGTGGTGGCAGGCCTATGGCGACCCGCAACTGAATCACTGGATCTACCTCGCCGTACAAGGCAGCCCGAGCATGGCGATGGCGGCGGCGCGGGTGCGTCATGCCAAGTCCATGGCTGGTATCGCCGAATCCGCCGAGTCATTGCAGATCAATGGCGAAGCAACCCTCAAGCGTCACAACTGGCCGACCGATCAGTTCTACGGGCCGGGGGAGTTGGCCAACACCACGACCTGGGATAACAACGCCGCCTTGGGTTTCAGCTATGCACTCGACCTCTGGGACCGTGAAAGCAATGCCGCCGAGCGCGCCGTGGACATGGCGCACATGAGCGCTGCCGAAGCGCGTCTGGCGCAGCTCGAATTGCAGAACAACATCGTGCGCGCCTACATCGAACTGTCGCTGCATTACGCCCAACGCGACATCGTCGAAGCGACGCTGAAGCAGCAACAGCAGATTCTCGACCTCGCCCAGAAGCGTCTGGACGGTGGCATCGGCACTCACTTTGAAGTCAGTCAGGCCGAGACGCCGTTGCCGGAAACCCATCGCCAGATCGATGCGCTGGACGAAGCCATCGCCCTCAGTCGCAACCAGCTCGCGGCCCTGGCAGGCAAGGGGCCGGGGGAGGGCACGCACTTGCAGCGGCCAACGCTGTCGTTGGGCACGGCGCTGAAATTGCCGTCGTCGCTGCCTGCGCAATTGCTCGGTCAACGCCCTGACGTGGTTGCCAGTCGCTGGCAAGTGGCGGCTCAGGCGCGGGGCATTGATGTCGCCCATGCTGGCTTTTATCCCAATGTCGATCTGGTTGGCAGCCTCGGCTACATGGCCACGGGCGGCGGGGCGCTGGAGTTTTTGACCGGCAAGAAACTCAACTACAGCGTCGGCCCGGCGATCTCGTTGCCGATCTTCGATGGCGGGCGTTTGCGCGCCGAACTGGGCGAAGCCTCGGCGGGCTATGACATCGCCGTGGCCAAGTACAACCAGACACTGGTCAACGCACTGAAAAGCATCTCCGACCAGTTGATCCGCCGCGAGTCCATGGACAAGCAGCAAGCCTTCTCCGCCGAATCCGTGGCCACCGCGCAGAAGACGTATGACATCGCGATGATCGCGTATCAGCGTGGGCTCACTGACTACCTCAATGTGCTTAACGCGCAGACGTTGTTGTTCAAGCAGCAGCAGGTTCAGCAGCAGGTGCAGGCGGCTCGGCTCAGTGCTCATGCTGAACTGGTGACGGCGTTGGGTGGGGGGCTTGGTGCGGGTAATGACGTGCCGAAAGACAGCCAGACCGCTGCACCGAAAACCCCGGCCTTGCTCCAGAGCATCTCGAAGTGAACACCAACCCTGTGGGAGCGAGCCTGCTCGCGAAGAGGGCGTGTCAGTCAATGATGATGTTGCCTGATACACCGCTTTCGCGAGCAGGCTCGCTCCCACATGGGCCAATTCGCTGCACAACCTTCGACCAATGAGCAGGATTTCATGACTCCCTTGCCCGCACCTTTGCGCTGGCTGTATTCCCTTGAATGGCGCCGGGGTTTCTTCGACTGGGCACGCAGCGACGGCGTGACCTGGGTCTACATTTTCAAGGTGTTGTTCGCCGCATTTCTGACATTGTGGCTGGCGATGCGTCTGGAATTGCCGCAACCGCGCACGGCGATGATCACCGTGTTCATCGTCATGCAGCCGCAAAGTGGTCAGGTGTTCGCCAAGGGTTTTTACCGCTTTGTGGGCACCTTGACCGGGTCGGCGGTGATGGTCGCGCTGATTGCGTTGTTCGCGCAAAACACTGAACTGTTTCTCGGCTCGCTGGCGATATGGGTGGGTATCTGCTCGGCCGGCGCGGCGCGGTATCGCAACTTTCGTGCTTACGGTTTCGTGCTGGCCGGGTACACCGCCGCGATGGTCGGTTTGCCGGCGTTGGCGCACCCGGACGGGGCGTTCATGGCCGCCGTGTGGCGCGTGTTGGAAATCTCCCTCGGCATTCTCTGCTCGACGCTGGTCAGTGCGGCGATCCTGCCGCAAACCGCGAGCGCCGCGATGCGCAACGCCTTGTACCAACGCTTCAGTGTGTTCGCGTTGTTCGTTACCGACGGCTTGCGCGGTTGCAGCAAACGGGACGCTTTTGAAGCCGGCAATGTGCGCTTCATCGCCGAAGCGGTCGGGCTGGAAGGCCTGCGCAGTGTCACCGTGTTCGAAGACCCGCACATGCGTCGGCGCAACGGTCGGCTCAATCGTTTGAACAGCGAGTTCATGGGGATCACCACGCGATTCAACGCCTTGCATCAGTTGCTCGAACGCTTGGACAGCAGTGGTGCCGATCAGGTGGTCAAGGCGATCAAACCGGGTTTGCAGGATCTGGCGCAAGTGCTCGACGGCTTCAGCGGCCGCGCCCTGACCCACGCGGACGCGGCTCGATTGGTGGTCGAATTGAGCGCTTACAAAGAAGGTTTGCCGGCGCGGGTCCGAAGCCTGCGCACGACCTTTCAAGAGAGCCATCCCGGCGACGCCGAGCAACTGGATTTCCACACCGCATACGAACTGCTCTATCGCTTCGTCGACGACTTGCACAGTTATGCACAGACCCACGCCTCGCTCGCCGATCACAGCCATGCGCGTGAGCAATGGGACGAGCCGTTCACCCCGCAAACCAACTGGATGGCCTCGGCGGCGTCGGGGATTCGCGCGGCGTTCATTCTGGTGGTGCTCGGCAGCTATTGGGTGGCGACGGCGTGGCCGAGCGGGGCGACGATGACGTTGATTGCCGCCGCCACCGTCGGTCTTTCAGCCGCGACACCAAACCCGAAACGCATGGCGTTTCAGATGGCCTGCGGCACCTTCCTTGGCGCGCTGATCGGCTTCGTCGAGATGTTTTTCATCTTCCCGTGGATCGACGGTTTCCCGTTGTTGTGCGTGATGCTCGCGCCGGTGATCGTGCTCGGTTCGTTCCTCACGTCGCGGCCGCAATACGCCGGCGTCGGCCTCGGCTTGCTGATCTTTTTCAGCACCGGTTCGGTGCCGGACAACCTCACGGTCTACAACCCTTACGCCTTCATCAACGACTACATCGCCATGGTGCTCGGCATGCTGGTGTGCGCGGCCGCCGGGGCGATCATTCTGCCGCCGAACAGTCGCTGGTTGTGGCACAGGCTGGAGCAGGATCTGCGCGGCCAAGTGGTGTATGCGATCAGCGGCAAACTCAAGGGGTTGGCGTCGAGTTTTGAAAGCCGCACGCGGGACTTGTTGCATCAAGCCTATGGGTTGGCCGCCGGTCAGCCGCAGGTGCAACGGGACTTGTTGCGCTGGATGTTCGTGGTGCTGGAGGTCGGCCACGCGATCATCGAGTTGCGCAAGGAACAGGCGATTCTGCCGGTGCATCCGGCCTATGCCGAATCGCAACTCTGGCGTCAGGCCATCCGCGTGATGGGGCGTTCGCTGGTGCGGCTATTCCTGCAACCGAGCCAGAGCAATCTGGAGCGCAGCCTGATTGCGGTTGACCATGCGATCAGCCGTGTGCAAGCCACCGACGAACCTTTTGCGCCGCACTTCGACACCTCGGCCTTGCGCCGGGTGAAGAGCTACCTGCACTTCATTCGCACCTCATTGCTGGACCCGCAATCGCCGCTCGCCGCCTGCACCAACACCGAGCCTCAAGGACTTGAACATGCCTCGTGAAATCGCCTTCCACGGCGTGTACATGCCGACCATGACCCTGATGTTTTTCATTGCTGCGGCGTTGGCCTGGGCGCTGGACCGGTTTCTGTCCGGGTTCGATCTGTACCGCTTCTTCTGGCATCCGGCGCTGCTGCGCCTGAGCCTGTTTACCTGTCTGTTCGGCGCGCTGGCGCTGACTGTTTACCGTTGACCCTCTATCTCTGACTCTCTATCACTGAGAACGCCCTGATGAAAAAGCTTTTCAGCCTGCTCGCCACCCTGTTGGTGCTGGCGCTCGCCCTATGGATCGGCCGGACCCTGTGGGTGCATTACATGGACACCCCCTGGACTCGCGACGGCCGGGTGCGCGCCGACATCATCAACGTCGCCGCTGACGTCACCGGGGAAGTGGTGGACGTGCCGGTGCGCGATAACCAGCAGGTGAAGAAGGGCGACTTGCTGATGCAGATCGACCCCGAGCACTACCGCATTGCGGTCAAACAGGCGCAGGCGCTGGTGGCCTCACGCAAGTCGACCTGGGAGATGCGCAAGGTCAACGCACGCCGCCGCGCCGACATGGACAACCTGGTGATTTCCAGGGAAAACCGCGACGACGCCAGCAACATTGCCGACTCGGCATTGGCTGATTATCAGCATGCCCAAGCGCAACTCGAAGCCGCTGAACTGAACCTCAAACGCACCGAAGTGCGGGCGGCGGTGGACGGTTACGTGACCAACCTCAACGTCCATCGCGGCGACTACGCGCGCATTGGCGAAGCGAAAATGGCCGTGGTCGATATGAACTCGTTTTGGGTGTATGGCTTCTTTGAAGAAACCAAACTGCCGCACGTGCGAGTGGGTGACAAGGCCGACATGCAATTGATGAGCGGCGAAGTGCTGAAGGGGCATGTGGAGAGTATCTCTCGCGGCATCTATGACCGGGATAACCCGCAGAGTCGCGAGCTGATTGCCGATGTGAACCCGACGTTTAACTGGGTGCGGCTGGCGCAGCGCGTGCCGGTGCGGATTCACATTGATGAAGTGCCGGAGGGGGTGCTGTTGGCGGCGGGGATAACGTGTACGGTGGTGGTTAACTAGTCGTTGGACCGAGTTGTTCCCATCGCGAGCAGACTCGCTCCCACATTGGAATGCGTTTCCCTGTGGGAGCGAGCCTGCTCGCGAAGGGGGCAACTCGGTCTCACAGAAAAAAAAGGCTATAGATCAGCCTTTGCAAAACGTCTCATGCAAGTGCTGCCAGATCAGCCCGCCATCGGCGTCTTTCTCAAACACCACGGTCGAGCGCCGATCCGAATGCAGCCCGGTCGCATCGGTCTGCTGCTCGCGATAACTCACTACCGCGCCACCGTCATACAGCGCAACACCGCGCAACTCGCTGAGCTCGATCCTGAACCCGAGCTTCTTCCCGCCCGCCAGCTGAAACAGCTCGCTCAACGCCTCGAAATCCAGCACCCGGCCCAACGGCGAGAGCATGGAAAACTGCGGTGAAAATCGGCTCAGGAGTTGTTCAAGCGCGGAATCGTCTTGCTCCTCGGCGAGCCATTGTTCGATGGCGACGTGGGCCTGGATGACTTCGTCGAAGTAGTCGGTGTAGTCGGTCATGGTAGTGTGTCCTGAAATTTTTCGGTGTCTGTTCTGACACTATCGCCGGCAAGCCGGTCTCGCTCCACAGTGATCTTTGGTGTGAATGCTATCTATGCCACCCAGCAGAACCCTGTGGGAGCGAGCCTGCTCGCGATGGCGTCGACTCGGTCTCAGAGCTGCCCGCGTAACCCGAACCGCCTCATCAACCCCGCCTCCAACAACCCCTTCGGCAACAACCCCGCCAACAACGGCAACGCCCGGCTGCCATTGCCCAATCGAATCAGGCGCGGTGGTTTGCTCTGTTGCACAGCCTTGAGCAAACCCTCTGCAAACTCCCTGGCCGGTGTCGGTTTGTCCTGCGAAGCCTTGGCTCGCGCGCGAATGCCTTCGCGCAGTGGAAACCACGGCGATTGTTCGGTGATCAGTTGTTCAGCCTCATGCCCGGCATTTTTAGCGAAGCTGGATTCGATGGCCCCCGGCTGGACTTCCATCACGCGGATCCCGAACGGCGCCAGTTCCATGCGCAACGCATCGCTCAACGCATGAACGGCGGCTTTCGAAGCGCAATAAGCACCCGCAAACGGCGTGACCAGGATCCCTGAAACGCTACCGATGTTCACCACCAATCCTTTGGCTCGACGCAGTACCGGGAACAGTGCGCGGGTAACACCGACGATGGCGAATACATTGGTTTCGAACTGCCGCTGCATGGCCGCAACACCGCCGTCGAGCAGCGGCCCCATGGCGCCATATCCGGCGTTGTTGATCAGCACGTCGAGGCCGCCTCGTTGCTGATTGATCTGTTCCGCCAGCTGTTCGAGTGCCGCGCTGTCATTGACGTCCAGTTGCACGGCGGTAAAACCGGCAGCCGTTAACGCGGCGACGTCTTCAACCTTGCGGGCGCTGGCCCACACTTCGTAGCCGGCATTTTTGAACACCTCGGCGAGGGCGCGGCCAATGCCGCTGGAACAACCGGTAATCAACGCAACGGGCATGGCGCGGTCCTTGTGCAAAAAGAAATAGGCAATCAGTCGGAGAAACTACCCTGCAAACGCTCAGCGCGAAACTCCAGGGTTTGTGGGCGATAGCCGGGGCGCAGGGGCGGCATTGGCAAGCAGTCCTCCCAGTTGGCGCCGGCCTGCAATTCGCCGGGGCCCCGATAACGCGGGGCGGTATATTGGTTATCGGCCAGATTCACGGTATCGCCCGGCGCATACGCCGCGATGCGCCAACGCAATTCGGTCAGCGGGACGTCGTTGCCGTTGTTCATTTTTAGCTGCAACGGACGATCCGCCGGGCACTGCTCGGGCGCGTAGGCAATGCGCAACTCCAAGCGTGCGAGTTGCTTGACCTCGCGGTTGTCCATCCAGATTACCCACGTGGCCACCAGCGCCAAACCGACCGCGGCCGCCACAGAGACGGGAAACGCCTTTGCCGGGTAGCGCAGCAGCAAAATCAACCAAGTGATGACCAGCAGGACGCCGATGAACATGTAGGTACGCTCCTTGAACTCATGAGTACCATCCTACCGAAGGGCTGTGGGAATGGACATTCATGGATCAGGTCGGTTGCCATTGGTCGGTACTGTAATTTCTGACAGTAGCCCGTTATTTCGACAACCGGTTAGATAGTCGCTGGCTTACAGGGGCGCGCCGGCATGCATTACAAAACTCCCAGGTTGTCGGTTGTCGATCCGCGGGAGCTGCCGATCCGTTCAATTGATTATTGGCGCGCGGTTGAAGGCGAGCCGACTCTGGCCCGCATCAATCGCACTCTTCGCAATGCCGCCGGGCACTGCGCCAAACAGTGGGACCCACGGCTTTGGTTGCTACAGGACCAAGATCCGCTGGCGCCCGCCAACCTTGTCACCGTGCATTCGCTGTCCGGTGAGGCGTTGCGCACGATCAGTGTCGATGCCGGATGGCGACTCAGCCTGCCGGGACTGGGCCATGAGATTTTGCACGGATGGGATGGCCGCGATACCCAACGCGAAATCTTCTACGACGCCTTGCTTCGTCCCGTTTCGGTGTTTGAACAGGGGAGGGCGGAGCCACGCCGTTGTGTTGAACGCATGACGTATGGCGGGCCCGACCAAGACCTGCGGAACCTGTGCGGTCAATTGATTCGTCATGATGATCCGGCGGGAACCGTGTTGTTTGAGTCATTTTCGGTCATCGGTCAATGCCTCGAACAAATCCGTCACTTCACACTGGACCTTGTTGCGCCTGATTGGCCGGAGGCGGAGGCCGAACGCCAGCGATTACTGGAACCCGGCGCGGGCGCGAACTCCACGTGGCGCTACGGTCCGCAGGGTGTTGTGTTGGAAACGGTCGATGCCAGCAAAAACCACCAGACCTTCAACTACACGCAAGATGGGCGGCTGCGCCTCAGCGCGTTGAAATTGGCAAACCAGACATCCTGGCAAAAGCTCGTCAGTGGAATTGAGTACAACGCCGAGGGGCAAGTCGAACGGGAAGTCGCGGGCAGCGGGGTGCAGACGAGTCTGAAATACCGGCCTGAAGACAGTCGTCTGCTGGAGCGACGGGCGTACAGCGATGGGGCCGGATTGCTGCAATATCTGATTTACCGTTATGACCGAATGGGCAATGTGCTGAGCATCGAAGACAAGGCGATGCCGGTGCGGTACTTCAACAATCAACGCATCGAACCCGTCAGTCGATTTATCTACGACAGTCTTTATCAATTGATCGCGGCATCTGGCTGGGAGGCGGGTGGCCCGATTCAGGCCCCGGAGTCAGTCGGTCGTAATGACCCGGCGGCACTCAGCAACTACCGCCAGACCTATCGCTATGACACGGGCGGCAATCTGCTGAAGCTGACGCACAGTGGCGCGCAAAGTCCAGGGCGTGAGCTGAAGGCCGCACAGTTCAGCAATCGCTGTCTGCCGTGGCGTAACAGCGTGCCACCGACCGAAGCGGAAATCGCTGCCGCGTTCGATGCCAACGGCAATTTACTGGAGCTCGATCAGGGGCGTCTTTTGACGTGGGATCTGCGCAATCAATTGCAGTCGGTCAGCCCGGTTGTGCGCGCCTCAGGGGTCAATGACCAGGAGGCCTATTTTTACGATGGGACCGGTCAGCGGGTACGTAAAATTCGCTCGTTGCGGATCCGCGCCCGGACGGTAGTGGCGCAGGTGCGTTACTTGCCGGGGCTGGAAATTCGCACCGACAGTGGCACTGGGGAGGTGCTGCAAGTCATTACCGTGGAGGCCGGGCTCAACACTGTGCGGGTGTTGCATTGGGAGAGCGTTCCGCGGTCAGGGGTCAACGACCAATATCGGTTCAACCTGGTCGATCACCTGAACTCCTGCACCCTGGAACTGGCCATTGACGCGCAAATCATCAGCCAGGAAGTCTTTTATCCTTTCGGCCAGACCGCGTGGTATGCCGGCCCGGATGTGATTGACGTCGACTATAAAACCGTTCGCTATTCGGGAAAGGAGCAGGATGCAACGGGGCTCTACTACTTTGGCCTGCGTTATTACATCCCGTGGTTGTTCCGTTGGCTCAATCCTGATCCCAAAGGGTTTGTTGATGGGCCGAACGTTTATCAAATGGTCGCAAACTCCCCCATGACGTATGTCGATAGCGACGGTGGCGAGTTGACTGAAGCTTCGGAGCTGAACGACAGCCTGGATAAACAAAACGCTCTGTTGTCATCGGTTGCGGACGGAGCCGGTGACTTCAAGAATTCGCTGCTCAATCACGCCTATGCGCAACATCGGTTTAAAGCCTTGGGTCGACGTGTAGCAACTCAACTTGCCAGTAGTGCTACCAGCGCCGCCGGTACGGCGGCGGGGGCCGAGGCCGGCGGTGCCATTGGTGGGTTGGCAGGTCCTGTGGTTGGCGCTTTGGGACGAAAAGCGGGGGCGGCTATCGGCGCCAAGGCGGCAAATGCTCTGATTTCCAAGGTGGTGGACACCTTTCGACTGGAGCGGCCGATCAACTTCAAGGGCAATGAAATGAACCCGAAGTCATTCATTGAGGGCGTTGAACCGAAAAAGAAAACCAACCTCCAGGCGGTAAAATTTCAGCTATCGGCAATAGACCCGCGAACACAGGAGGGGCGAACTCAGCTGGGGAAGAAAGCCGCTACCGCCATTGTCGAGAAAATTGTCGAAACGGTCGCCAGCAAGCTGGGATCGGAGGCGCAAGGGCTGATTAATACGGGGCGCGATTTTTACAAAGCCTCTCAAGGACTGAATGCCGCGTCGCTTAGCGAGGTTTTCGACGATACGCCAGCGGTGATCGATATGCTGGAGTTCAGAATGCAGGCGATCAAGACTGAATTCGCCGAATCCGGTAGCTCGAACCCGGAAACCTTTGAGCGAATTTCCGATCTTTCGACGCAGACAGGGGCGATGGTTCAGCAGTTGAATAGAAACCAGGACTTGATGGGGCTTCTCGCGCCTAAACCTTATGCGGGTAGACGGCAATCGCTCAATGGACGGTCCGGCTCAGCTCCGGCTCGGCGGTAGTCACAAGGCTGGCACCCATAAAAAAGCCCCCGCCCAACCCACTGCGGATAGGGAACGCAGCGGGCTGGACGAGGGCTTCTTGTTTTACTGCGCGTTTACTGCGCGATGGTTTTCACCGACACGCCGCGCTCGATCGGGGTGGAGCGACCGTAGATATCTTCAAAGCGCTCGATATCGTCTTCACCCAGGTAGCTGCCCGATTGCACTTCGATGATCTCGAGTGGAATCTTGCCCGGGTTACGCAAACGGTGGACCGAAGCAATCGGGATGTAGGTCGACTGGTTTTCGCAAAGCAGGAACACGTTGTCGTCGCAGGTCACTTCGGCGGTGCCGCTGACCACGATCCAGTGTTCGGCGCGGTGGTGGTGCATTTGCAGCGACAGGCACGCGCCCGGTTTGACCGAGATGTGCTTGACCTGGAAGCGGCCGCCCATGTCCACCGAATCGTAGGAGCCCCACGGACGATAGACTTCGCAGTGGTTCTGGGTTTCGCTGCGACCCTGTTCGTTGAGGGTGTTGACCATCTGTTTCACGCCCTGGACCTTGTCCTTGTGCACAATCATCATGGCGTCTTTGGTTTCGACGACCACGATGTTTTCCAGGCCGATCACCGACACCAGTTTGCCGTTGCCGTGGATCATGCAGTTTTTGCTGTCCTGGATGATCACGTCGCCTTTGGTGACGTTGCCGTTGGCGTCTTTTTCGTTCACTTCCCACAGCGACGACCAGCAACCGACATCGCTCCAGCCGGCAGTCAGCGGTACAACGCAGGCGCGCTGGGTTTTTTCCATCACCGAGTAGTCGATGGAGTTGTCCGGGCAGCAGGCGAAAGTGGCTTCGTCGAGAGTGATGGTGTCGTTGTCCTGGTCGCTGCGCTCAAGGGTCAGCAGGCAGGTGTCGTAGATGTCCGGATCGTGTTTCTTCAGCTCTTCGAGGAAGCGGCTGGCGCGAAACAGGAACATGCCGCTGTTCCAGAAGTAACCGCCGGAGGCGACGAACTCGGTGGCGCGTTTGACATCCGGTTTTTCGACAAAGTGCGAGACGCGGCTGACGCCTTCCGGCAGCAGCGAATCGTTGGTCGACTTGATGTAGCCATAGCCGGTTTCCGGTTTGGTGGCCGGGACGCCGAACAGCACCATTTCGCCGTTTTCAGCTGCGACGGTGGCCAGGGCCAGGGCGCGTTGCAGGGCTTTCTGGTCTTCCAGCACGTGGTCAGCCGGCAGTACCAGCATCAGCTCGTCGCGACCTTCATTGACCAGCATCATCGCGGTCAAGGCCACAGCCGGCGCGGTGTTGCGGCCAAACGGTTCCATCAGGATGCGCTGGACTTCCAGTTTGCGCGCGCTCAACTGTTCGTTGACGATAAAGCGGTGGTCCTTGTTGCACACCACAATCGGCGTGTCCATGCCTTCGAACACCAGGCGTTCCAGGGTTTGCTGGAACAGCGTGTGCTCACCGGTCAGGGCGAGGAACTGCTTGGGAAACTGCTTACGCGAAAGCGGCCAAAGACGTGAGCCACTACCACCTGACAAGATCACCGGAATCATGTTGTTACTCCTTCAAAATCGATTGGTTAGAGCTACGTACGTTCTGTCGTTTCACTCTTGTTCTTATTCCGTGGCCAAGTCGTTTCACCCATGTAGCAGCTGCCGAGCCTGCGAGGCTGCGTTCGGCGGCGAAGCCGTCGTAAATCCGGTCAACACGGTCGTTCAGAAAAACCGAGTTGCCTGGATTGCGACTGCAGCGCAGTCGGACGCAGGCTTCGCCAGCTGCTACAGGGGATCATCGTCCTGACAAATTGGTTAGCGCGTCGAAACCGGGCGTTTTACCCAGACTGGCGACAGGCTGCTGCCGTTGCCGGTGACGTACAGCACCGCCGCTTCACCGCGTTCCAGGGCAACCGGTTTGACGTCGCCGACTTTCTTGTCGCCTTCAAACAGCGCCAGGCTGACTTTCACCGGGTTGATCTCGCGCTCGCCACGGCCCTTGGCGGCCACGCTCGGCACCACGTCGGTCTTGCCGTCAGCGGTTTTCAGGGTCAGGGGTTTGTCGCTCAGGTTCTGCAGGCGCACCAGGGACTTCTGCTTGTTCTTGAACGGCGGTTCTTCGATCAGTTGCGGTGCGCCGCTGGCGTTGTTGACCAGGGTGTAATAGTGATCACTGGCCAGTTTCACCGGCAGGGTCTGGCTGCCGACCTTGGCGCTGTAATCGCCGCCTGGCATGAAGCTGAAGTCGGTGCTGGACAGCGGTGCGACGTCGCTCAGGTTGGTGCTACCGACGGTGGCGCTGACTTCAGCGTTGCCGGCGTTGAAAACACGCACGAAGCTCGAACCTTTCGGTGCGGTCGGGCCGTAGAGCGCGGCATCGCCGGCGAAGGCTTGCATCGACAGAACGCTCATGCCAGCGACGAGTGCAAAGGTCTTGGCGAGACGGCGAGGAGTTGTAGTGAAAGTCATGGTAGTACCTCTCTCTTTCAGTTTTGCGCCCGGTCGGGCGTCTCGGATTTAGTGTTTGCGGCTACGTTTTGTTGGCGGGCGCCGGCTTCTTTGAGCTCTGCGACCCACTGCGGGTCGGCGTCGCCGATTTCGTTGTTCACGGGCAGATAACGTTCAGGAAACTCCCAGATCAGCACCTGTGGCGGGCTGTTCTTGAAAGCATCGCTTTTCAGGTAGCTGAGCATCGGCAGAATCGGGCCATGGCCGTCTTCGGCGTAATTGACCACGTCGCTGCGCAGCGCTTGCTTCAGCGCGCCGACAAAATTCCAGTTCGGGTTGGCGCTGTAGCTGGTGCCGATCAGGGCCACCGGCACTTCAGTGTTGGCGAACAGCGCGTCGTCACCGGTCGGCAGATCTTGCGCCGCCACGGTGTTGCGCTTTTGCAGCGGTTCAGGCGCCGGCATCATGTTTTCGAACAGCGGGTCCAGCGGCAGGAACAAGCGCAGGTCGCCCTTGTGCGTGATTTTTTCCGCAGGTTCGGTGACGAAGTTTTGCGGCTCGCCGCTCAACGGGAATTTGTCAGCGATGGTACTGGCCAAGGCTTCGGCAGCGATTTGCGCGCCTTCCGGGGTCCAGTGGGTGTCGGTGCGCAGGAACACTTGCTGACCGTTCTGCTTGGCCTTTTGCATCGGGCCGAGCAAGTCGGGGGCGAGGATCTTGTCGGCCGCCACACGGGCATGGAAGTCCTGATAGAGGTTGGCGTGAATGCTCGAAGGCTTCGCCTCACCCAGATGCTCCGGGTACAGGCGCGTCTTGGCCGGCACGATGGCCATGACCAGTTTCACGCCTTGCGCTTTCAGGGTCTGGCGCACGCCTTCGACCAGCGCGTAGTTGCCTTGCAGGTTCAACTCTTCGTTGACGATCGGGTTGAACTCTTCATCGCTGTAGAGCCACTGATCGCGACCGAGCACAACGCCCGGACGACCTTCGTTGAACAGTTTGAAATCCAGCGCGGCCCAGAGGTTGGTGCCCAGGCGCTTGATCGGAAACTCGTCGTCGTAGTGCGTCTCCACGGCCTTGGTCCAGCGGCCGTTGAGCACCGTCGCGTCGGCGTTGGTGCTGAAGCCCAGGAAGCTGCGCGTGGACCACAGGCCCAGTACCGCCAGGGTCAGCAGGAACAGGGCGATGTAGAAGATGCGTAATGAGCGGGTCATGGTCAGATCCCTCAGAACTGGAAGTAAAGGAACGGCGAGAAGCTTTGCGCCGAGAGTTTTAGAATCGAAGCGATAAACAGCACCAGCACCAGCGTGCGCATCACGTAACGCGACCAGTCAGCGGTCCAGTACGCCGGTTGCACGGTGGCTTCAACGCCAACGGTGTAACCCGGTTGGTGGATGCTGGCCGGGTTGTCACCCGGTACGGCTTTGATCATTCCAGGGGTTGCGCCGGCAGGACCATCGGCCTCGACGTTGGCGTCAGGCTTGGTCTTGGCTGGCGGCTGATTGCTGTAGAAATCACGGATGCCGAAGAACGCCAGCGTCACGTAAGCCACCACCAGGGTTGCCACTTGCAGGCCGGTGAGGCTGGCCTGGTTGAGTTCCGACAGCGACCATTCGCCGAAGCTGAACATCGCGCCGTACATACGGCCGGCGACGTGCAGGTTTTCTGCGCGGAAGATCACCCAGCCCATCACCACCAGCAGGAAGGTCAGTGCCCAGCGGATCGGGTTGATGCTGCGCGGCGAGGTGTTCAGGCCCAGCGCTTTTTCAATCGCCAGCCACATGCCGTGCCATGCACCCCAGACGATGTAGGTGATGTTCGCGCCGTGCCACAGACCACCGAGCAACATGGTCAGGAACAGGTTGCGATAGGTCATCAGCGTGCCTTTGCGGTTACCGCCCAGCGTGATGTACAGGTAATCACGCAGCCAGGTGGAGAGGCTGATGTGCCAGCGCCGCCAGAACTCGGTGATCGACTGGCTGATGTACGGCTGTTTGAAGTTTTCCATGAAGCGGAAACCCATCATCAAGCCCAGGCCGATGGCCATGTCGCTGTAGCCGGAGAAGTCGAAATACAGCTGCGCGGTGTAAGCCAGTGCGCCAAGCCAGGCATCGCCCGTGGTCGGGTTTTGCAGGGCAAAGCAGTGGTCAGCCACGACTGCGAGGGTATCGGCGATGAAGACTTTCTTGATGAAACCCTGCATGAACCGCGTGCAGCCCTCGGAAAACTTGACGAGGGTGTGGGTGCGGTTGTTGAACTGGTCGGCGAGGTCGCGGAAACGCAACACCGGGCCGGCAATCAGGTGCGGGAAGATCGCCACGAACGCCGCGAAGTCGATCAGGTTGCGAGTCGCCGGGGTGTCACCACGGTAGACGTCGATGATGTAGCTGATGGACTCGAAGATGTAGAACGAGATACCGATCGGCAACAGCACGTGGGTCAGGATGAACGGCGACAGGCCGACCGAGGTCATCATCGCGTTGATGCTGTCGACGCCGAAGTTGGCGTACTTGAAGTAGCCCAGGATGCACAGGTCGACGGCGACGCCGAGCAGCAACCAGCGCTGGGCCGGTTTGGTGCGCACACCTGCTGCACCGACTTTGAGGCCGATCCAGTAGTTCCACAGCGTGACGGCGGCGAACAGCGCCAGGAAGTCCACACGCCACCAGGCGTAGAACATGTAGCTGGCGATCAGCAGCAGCAGGTTGCGATAGCGTATTCCGCTCAAGTAGTACAAGCCGAGAAAGATCGGCAAGAACAGAAACAGGAACACATTGGATGAAAATACCATCCCGATCTCTCCGTGTTTAACCAACAGTCAAGGGCCAACGGCCCCCCCAAACCCCCCACTGAAATCTGGAGAGCTACGATCGTTCCCACGCTCTGCGTGGGAATGCCTCAATGGACGCTTTGCGTCCGCCTCATTTGTGTAGGTGCTAGGACCCTTTGCCTTTTTCATTGGCCGGGTCGTAGACCTTGGTCAAATCCCCGCCGAGGCGGAAGGTCTTGAACGGTTGCATCCCGTGCTTCTTCTTCAACACATCCGGCGCACAGGTGTAGAGCGTGCAGTACGGTTCGAGCCAGGCAAATTTCGAGTCGACCTTGAGGTCGGTCATGTCCTGTTCCTTGCCGTTCTTCTTCTCGAAGATGTCCGGGTCTTTAACCCCGGCCAGCACTTGATCACCCAGGCGTTTCAGCGCGCCGTTGTTTTCCTGGCGCACATCCACACCGTTGACCTGCGCAAAACTGGCGATCATCGCCAGTGGCGGCAGGGCGTAGTTGTGGTAGGCGAGGGCGCGTTGCTGGCGTTTGAGTTCGTTCGGCAGGAAACCCTGCGCGTCGACCTGGTTGGCGCCGACCTTGTATTCCTTCACGGCCCAGTCAAACAGGTCGCGACGGTTGGTCGCGATCGACGTGGCCATCACCGACCAGGCCGCCCAGTACGAGTGATTGTTGGTTTGCTCAAGCGGCAGGTTGTCCCAGTCGCTGACCACCTGATCGGCCATTTTGCTGAACCAGGCTTCGATCAACTGGGACTCTTGCTGATGGTTGGCCAATGGATTGGAGTTGGAGAACTTCAAGCGGATATACGACGAAGCCATGCTGCCCAGGGCCCATTTGCGCATGGACTTGCCGGTGTGGTTGAAGTCCTTGGACATCAACGCATCGGCCTTGGCCCAAGCCGTCAGCCAGCTCAACGTGCATTCCAGTTGTTCCGGACGACCGTCACGCATGAATTGCATCACTTGCTTACTGGTGCCGCGCTCGATTTTGGTGATGTCGGCGGTGCTGTCGCGAAAGGCTTTTTCCGATTGCTCGTTCAGGGTCGAACGGGCCTTGTCGGAGCCTTCATATTTGCTGCGAAATTGCAGCGAGCCGGTGTACGGCGTCGGGATCGCATCACAGCTTTCGCCGCCGTCGCCGGTTTTGATTTTTTCAATCGGCGCGAAATAACCCTGGGGCGGGCGTAGCGGCGCGGCGGCCTGGCTGGCACCGGCGAACATCGCCAGGGCCAACAGCGAGGGCGCGATCAGATTTTTCAACGTTCGGTTTTGCATGGCAGACCTCATTGCCCGACCGAAGCAGTACGCTGCTCGGCACTCGGGAACACGTTGCGTTTGCATATTTTCGCTTCGACTTTCTGCGGCGCGGCACCTGCTTCAGGGCCCTGGACTTCGACGGCCAGCAGATTCTGCGAGGCCCAGTCTTCGTCCGTGCGCAACTCAAAGGCGAAACGCCCGTCGGTGTCGGAGGTTTCCGGTTTTTCGATCTTGATGTCCTCGTGGCGACCGTTCATGTACCAGAGGGTGGCTTGCAGGGTTTTCACCGACGGATCGGCGAAGCGGATATCAACCTGGTGGCTGCTGTTTTGCAGGTTCAGGTTCTTGCTGTTAACCATCAATTCATTCTTGCCCGGTTTCAGCGTGGTGCTGCCGGACATCTGTACAGCCTTGCCTTCGCAACCGTTGTCCAGCAGCGCCATCATCTGGCGGTAGATGGTTTCCTGGTCGAGGCGATAAAGCGGCGAGAACTCCCAGATCAAAATCTTTGGCGGCTTGGTCTGGAACTCTTCACTGCCCAGGTACTGGAGCATCGAACCTTCCAGGCCACCACCGGGGAACGCCACGTTGAGGATGTCGGCGCCGATGGCCTCTTCGAGGAAACCGGAGAAGTTGTAGTTCTTGCCGCTATGGCTGGTGCCGACCAGGGTGATCTCCGGGTTGCCGGCGTCGCTGAACAGATCGCCGTCGGCGGCTTCGCCCTTGGGCTCGGTGGTGAACTGATCCATGTACTGGACCGCGTAGCTGGTGCCACAGAGTTGACCGGCCATGTTGTGTAACGTTCCGGTCTTGCCCATGCGACCCGACTTGTGGGTCTCGAATTCGCGTTTCGCAATGCCGGCAAATGCCGGGATCTGCTTGACCTTTTCCGCGACGATTTTCGCCGTGCGTTGGGCACCATACGGTGTCCAGTGCTGGTCGCCACGGAAGTAGAAGTCGTGGGCGGGCAGGGTCTCTGGCAGCGATTCGTTGGTCAGCGGTGACAGGTCTGGAACCACGTAACCCATGGCGGCGAAACGCCCGAGCATGGACTTGTAGTTCCTCAAAGCCTTGTCGAAATCGTACTTGGCTTTTTCTTCCGGGTTGAGCTTGTTGCGGTTCACCAGGCCACGAGTGGGTTGATAAACAACAACGAGCTCCACGCCTTTGCTCTTGAACGCATCGTGCAGTTCTTTCATGCGTTTGTAGCCGGCGGGGGTGGTGTCGAACTCGGTGCGCAAGTCTTCCTGGGTACGGAACAACCAATCGCCCTGAGCCTGCACCAGCGTGGTGAAGTTCTGCTGATAACGCGTGGTGTAATTCTTCGCGTCATGGGCTGCGGGGCACAGGTTGCAGCACGGTTCGGCGCTGAAGCTGGGTGCCTTGACTTCATCGGCACGAACACCGCCGCTGGCCGCGAGAATGCCGGCGGTCAGGGCCGACAGGCTGAGTAATTTGATCAAGTGTGTGTGCATAAAATTATCCTCAGTCCCGCATTTCAGTCTGGCGTTCGACAGGGTCGATCAGCACGGCTTTCTGCTGGCGCACCAGCAGGTCGAGAATTTCATCCTGACGCTCGCCGAGAATCCCGCTGAAGCTGATGCCGCTGGATTTGGTCGGGGCGAGCATGGACACGCGATACAACTCGACGCTCAGCGGCGAGTCGATGGACAGCGGGCCACTGCCGTTGCCGGCCAGTTCGCCGCCGACCACGATCAGCGATACCTGGGCATCGAACGGGTCGAGCTTGATGTCGCGGTCGGTGTCGCTCAGGTCTTTGATGTGGCCGTAGACGCCGGTCAGGCCGTTGGCCAGGGACAGGTTTTCGTAGAGGCGAATGTTCACGCTGTTACGAATGCGGATGCCGTGGCGTTTGTTGCTGATCACCTTATTGCCGTAGATCAGGTTGTCGGCGCTCTCGTAGAGGGTGATGCCGTCGGTGTGGTTCTTGTAGATCTCGTTGTAGGCGATCAGGTTGTTCACGCTGTTACGGTCGATCACCAGCCCCGAGAGCTTGTTGTCGTAGCTGCGGTTGTTGAAGATGAAGCTGTCGTTGACCTCACGGGAAATAATGATCCCGTGCTTCTTCTTCGTCCCGTAGACGGTGTTGTCGGCAATGATCAGGCCGTGGGAACGGTCGTGTGGGTCGATACCGTAGACGATGTTGTCTTTGTAGGTGTTGCCCTTGACCACGAAGTCGCGGGTTTCATAGCAGTAGAAGCCGTACCACATGTCCGAGAACTCGGAGCCGACGATCCAGCCCGTCGGTTCAGGGCGCTTCAAGACCTTGGCCATGTTCGGCGTGTACTGGGAAATACTCACGCCGTAGGACTTACTGTTGGCGTAGCCGAAACTGGCGATCTTGCTGTTGGCGATGTAGGTTTCGGTGCCACCCCAAGACAGCATGAACGGACGGAATTCCTTGGCCGACTTGAAGGCCGCCGGGCCGCTTGTCTTCTCGCTCCATCCCGTGATTTTGGTGTCACGCACAAACAGCTGGCCGTCGTTGACCAGGAACGAACCGGCCTCTTGGGACAGGCGCAATTCCTGGGTCTGTTTGTCGATTTCCAGAATGCCCTTGTTACCCACCACAATCGGCAGCTTCGCCAGGAACACGCCCGGCGAGGTTTCGCTGAAGTACTGCTTTGGCAGCTTCTTCGCCAGGTCCTTGAGGTTCATGTAGCCGTCGTCGATGAAGATCGCCTGCGGGATGCCGTGCTGACGCACCACCCATTCGGCCATCTTGTTGTCGCCACCGATGAAGTCCTTCAGGGCGTTTTCCTGCATCATCCGGCGCACGCTGATTTTGCCGGCCTTGGTGCGCACGATTTTCGCGGCGATGGCCTCGGCGGTGAAGCCAGAGGTGTCCGGCAGTTTTGGCTTGGCAAGCTCCAGCGGTGCAGTCGGCGCGCTGCTGACGGTGTAGGTCTTGGCCTGTTGCAGTTCCTTGGCCATGGTCACCGGCTTGCCCGGTTTAGGTACAGCCGGTTCCACGTTGGCGAAGGCGGCCGCACTCGCCAGCAGCATCGCGCCGGCCAGCAAGGTCATGGAACCTTTTTTGGCACTGTTCATGTCGGGCACTCCCTTCGCGGTTTGCATCAGAAGCGCCAGACCACGTCGATAAACGCGCGGTGCATGTACGAATCGACTTCCTTGCCATACGCATCACCGGGCTTGAACACGCCACCACGGAAACGCACCAGCGCCGAAGGCTCATCGATTGCCTGGCTCAACGATGCCGGCAGCAGGCCTTGCTTGAAGTACTTGGTGACGACCAGGTCCATTTCCTGACCGAGGTCTGTGTCGCCATTGTTCAGGGGCAGGGAGCTGGTGGAGAGAATGGCGCCGGTGGCGTCGTCGGTGTTGTTCTGCACAGCGTCGATGCCGTTGCTGCCGATCGGCTTGTTGCCGTCGACACGCCAGAATTTGTGGTAGATCAGGGTGGCGTCGTACTCGTCATTGAGCATCCACGAACCGAACAAAGTGCCGCTCTGCAGGTTGCTCGCCTCGCCACGGAAGGCTTCGCCGAAACGGTGTACCCGCGAGCGCGTGCCGGTGTAGTTGGAGCGGTTGCTTTCCAGGCCGTTCTGTTCGTAATCGCTGCTGGCACGGGCATAGGCCGCACCGACTTGCCATTGCGGATCGAGGCGCAGGCGTACACCCAGGTCGGTGGCCCAGCCATCGACGTCGCCGCTGCTCTTGGGTTGTGCCGGAGCGGTGCCATCGGCGTTCAACGGGTTGACCGTGTCGCGCTCGCCGCTCATGCCAGTGACGCTGGCCCAGTAGTTGACTGTGTTGGTATTGCGCCAGTTATAGGCATCGCTATCGGCGTTGAGGCCGAGCCAACTGATGTTGCCGTTCTGTTTTTTGTCCAGAGAGTCGCTGGCCTCACCCGGTGTCGGGTAGTCGAGCTTGCCGTCATCGTGGGCGTGATGGCCGCGGATGCCGACCCAGTGACCCGGTGTCCACTGGTACGCCGCATCGGCGAAGGCGTGCAGGCGATCCTTGTCGTCCGGCGCCAGCTCTGTCAGGTCGGTACGGTACTCGCTGAAGCGTTCGGCAATACCGACGTTGGCGCGCAGCAGGGTGGTGTCGAAGGTCCAGTTCAGCGCTTCGATGTTGGTGTCGCGCCACTGGCCGTCATCATTGTGCAGGCGCTGGCGACCGAGCTTGAGGTTCTCGCCGGGGTATGGCGTGAAGCCGCTGTAGCCGACCCAGAACTCGCGCATCGCCAGGTAGTTTTTCTTCGCCTTGCGATCACCGACATCGGTGGACTCGGTGCCATTGCCCTGTTGCAGGGTGTCGGTTTCGATGATGTCGGTGGAGGTGACCGCCTGCCCCATGGCATAGGCGCTCCACGCGCCACTTTCGCCATAGACCCATGGCCGCAGATCGAGACCGACACCGTTGACGTCGCCGCCACTCTGGGTGCCCAGGTCAACGTCACCTTCGGACTGGCCGGTGATTTTCACGTCAAGGCCGTAGTTCTTGGTTTCGGTCGCTGCCGCCAGGGTCGGACACGACCACAACAAGGCGAATGTCAGGCCAATACCGGCCTGAACGAATGGATTCAACTTCATAGGGATTCCTCGCCGTCTTCTTCTTGCAGGGCATGCAGTTCCAGCGTGTTCTGGCTCAAGGCACCACGAACGGCCTGTTCTTGTTTCAACAGGCGTTGGGCCTCGGCGAGCTGGGCAGGCGGCAGTTGTGCTTCGAGTGTTTGCGCAAGTTCGGTGGCTTGCGGGGTGTTCTGTGCCTTGGCCAATTGGCTGAAGACATAGGCGTTAAGCGGGTCGGGCTTGGTGCCCTTGCCTTGGGAAAACAGCTGGGCGATGGCGAAGTCGGCACTGCTCTGGCCGTTGCGCGCAGCGGTCAGCAAGTGATCCAGGGCTTTTTGCGGATAGACTTCGCCCAGGTAACCACGGCGATAGATCTGGCCGAGGTAGTAATCGGCGGCCACTTCGCGGCCGACGGCTTTCTTGAAATGTTCTTCGGCAACCTTGGCGTCAACCGGGACCATTTTGCCTTCGTAGTAGAGCTTGCCCAGCAGCAGTTCGGCGCGTGACTGGTCGGCGGCGCGACCGTTGTCCAGGTACTTCATCATCTGGTCGACGTCACCCAGTTCAGGGAAGTCGTAGATCAATTGCGCGAGGGTGACCCACGATGCCGGGTAGCCCGGAGCGATGGGTTCGAGCAGCGACTGCGCGGTTTTCTCGTCGGTCTTGCCCAGGGTCGGATCGGCGAGCACACGGGCGACACTGTCCACCCGCTGCGCGGAGACGGTGCCGCGAGCGTGTGCGGCTTGCATCTGCTTGATCAGCTCGGCCTGTTGCTCGGGCTTGGCCTGTTTCTGATAAACCGTGGCCAGCTCGACGTAGCAGATATCAGTGGTGTTCAGCGCGGCTTTGCAGATGCTGGCGACTTCGTCCAGGTGCTGGTCGTAAGTGCCCTGGGTGCGATAGAGCAGCACTTGGGCCAGACCGGCTTCCGGCTTGCCTTCGGCACGCCATTGGCTGATCTGCTTCTGCGCATCGACATTCGGGAAGCTGTGCGGGTATTGCAGGTACAGCATGGCCAGCGGAATCAGAGTGTTGCCTTCGCCATTGGCCGAGGCTTTTTTCAACAGGGCTTCGGCTTCGTGCTGCTCGGCTTCGGTGGAACCGGGCTTGGCCACCAGCAGACGACCCAGGCGAGCCTGAGCGCGCGGCGATACGTCGGCCGCGGCGCGGTAAGTCGCCTCGGCTTGTTTGACCTGCACCGGGTCACGGCTGTCGACCTGGATATCCGCCAGGCCCACTTGCGCTTCGCTGTAGCCCAGGTCGGCCAGTTGCTTGTAGTTCTGCTGAGCCAGCGCCGTGTCACCGCGCTTGAGGGCTTCGTTGGCCAGACGCTGATCGGGCAGGCCGGCACAACCGCTGAGGCTGACTGCCAAAGCCAGCGCACACATCACAATCCCACTGGGGATATGCGGTGTGTTGGATATTTTTGTGATAGTCACGGGCATTTCCTCGACTTAAAGACCAACAGCCATGGCTTTGTCGATCAGCCAGTTCAGGTTCGGGCCGCGATCGCTGTTCACTTCCACCGGGCGACCGGCGAGGCCGCTGTCCAGGGCTTCATCAGGCTGGATCAGCACGCGGATGTCAGACGACAGGTCTGCGCTTTTCAGGCTGGTACTGCTGACGATCTTGCCGGTGCGGGTCTTGTCTTCGCCGGCAACCTGGAAGCTGACCGCAGTACCCGGACGCACGTCGCGGAACTGGCGATAGGAGAAGCGGGCTTCAACGTTGGCTTCGCTGTTACGCGGCACCAGCTGGAAGATCACGTCGCCCTTGCTGGCGTACTGACCGTTGGCAACCAGTTGTTGCGCCACGGTGCAATCGCAAGGCGAGGTAAGGGTGCCGGTCATTTGTTTGCCGAACAGTTCTTCAACCTTGCCCGGTTTCAGTTGGTCTTCATCCAGATGCCCTTTGAGTACATCGAGCATGCTGGTGCTGAAGGTGGCGAGCGGGGCGCCTTTGGCGGCAATGCCGTCGGCCTTGATCAGGCTCTGCACGGTACCGTCACGCGGCATGGTGATGCTCATGCCCGGCACGCTGACCAGACCGGCCTGGGCGTGGCTGACGAAGTACATGCCGTACACCGATTTGAAAATGAAACCGAATGCCGCGACGCCGACGATGAAAACCCCCAGGCTGAAGGTCACTGCACGCAGACGACCGAACGCGGTCATGCCGTGGCCGCCATCACTGACCTTGCGCGCCTTGGTGAAGTTATCGCGCTGCAGGGTCGCCAGCATTTCACCCATGCTGACGATGTCGCCGGCCAGGTGAGAAGTGATCAGGTGACGCAGGGTGGAAATGTCTCGCGGTTCCAGGTTCTGGAACTGGCAACCGGCACGGCCGGTCTCGCGGTCGAAGGAGCGAACCTGCAGCTCCACGTCCATGGCCAGGCCGAGGTTGTCGATGACGAATTGCAGACGGGCCTTGTACACGTCACCGATCTTCAGCGGCAATTGACCGGCGTTGAACGACAGACCGCCAGCGGAAAGGTCGATAACCCGGGCTTCGACCGGAGTCCGGTCAGGGCCGAAGAAACGCAGCTTGGCCGGGATTTTCACTCGGGCGTGTTGGCGCTGGGCTTCGGATTCATGCACTACGTTGGCGTTGACGGCGGTATTCATAGGGGCGATTTCCTGGTTAATTCAATAAGGGGGCGGTCAGACCATCATCAGCAGCACGGCGACAAAAATGCTGCCGGCGGAGAAGGTCATGGTCCGAGACGACCAGGTGTTGAACCAACGTTGAAAGCTGGCGAGATCACGGGTCAGGGAAGTGGGCTGGCGAGTCCAGGATTGTTGGTCGAGGCGGAAGAACACGTAGATCTTCACCAGCGCGCCGACGATCTGGTTGTAATAGAGAATCGCCGGGTAGGCCGGGCCGATCCGGTGACCGGAGCAGGACAGCAGCAGGGTCAGGATCAGGCGGGTAATGCCGATCCACAGCAGGTACACCAGGATGAACGCGGTGCCGTACTTGAAGCTGGCGATCAGCGCCACGGTCAGGCCCAGCAGGGAGGTCCACATCGACACGCGCTGATCGAACAGCACCACGGAGGTGAACGCACCGAGGCGTTTGACCCCCAGGCCCAGGGCGCGGGAGTTCTGCCGCAGGTTGTTGCCGTACCAGCGGAACATCAGCTTGCGACTGGCCTTTATGAAGCTCTTTTCCGGCGGATGTTCGACGGTGTTGATCGCAGCGTCGGGCACGTAGAAGGTGTCGTAGCCCAGACGCATCAGGCTGAACCAGCTCGACTTGTCGTCGCCGGTAAGGAACTTGAAACGACCCAGGCGCCAGTGTTGCAGCGAGTCGCTTTCCACGTCGGCAATGAATTCCGGGTTGGTGACCACCGTGGCACGGAACACCGACATGCGCCCGGTCATGGTCAGTACGCGCTTGGACAGCGCCATCGAGCACATGTTGATGTGACGCTGGGCGAAACGCAGCTTGTGCCATTCGCTCATGATGTAGCCACCGCGCACTTCGCAGAACTCGTTGGTGGTCAGGCCGCCGACGTTGCCGAACAACTGGAACCACGGCACGGTCTTGCGCACTACGCCTTCGCCGAGCACGGTGTCGCCATCGATCACGGCCACCACGGCACGGTCGTCCGGCAAGTGGCGGGAGATGGCGCGGAAACCGTAGGCCAGGCCGTCGCGCTTGCCGGTGCCGGGAATGCGCACGAAGTCGAGTTTGACCCGGGCCGGCGGGTTCATCCGGGCCCAAAGGCTTTTCACCAGTTTCTCATCGGACATTTCCACGATCGAGCAGACCATGGTGGTCGGCAGGCCGCAGTCGATGGCTTCGCGAATCACCGAGGCGTAAACCTGTGCGGTGGTCAATGCGTCGATACGGAAGCTGGTGACCATCAAAAATACATGGGACGGGTCCGCCGCTTTACCCAGCTTGCGCACTTTGCGCCGCAGGTGCGGGTAGACCACGTACAGAAACAGCATGCCGCGCAGAAAATGCGTGGCGCCCATCGAGTAACGCCAGATCCCGATAAAACCAATCAGGAAGATGAAGTCCTTCGACTCGGAGTCGAACGTGGACGCAGGCAACGCCATGGCGATGCCCATCAATAAACTTAGGTAAAACAGCCAACCGGCGGCCTGAAGCAGGCCGTGCTTTAGCCTGTGCATAATCGGAATCCTAAAGTCAGTTGCAAGCCCCAAGCTTCAAGCTCCAAGTGAGGAGCTTTGACTTGCGGCTTGAAGCTTGAAGCTTGCGGCTGCTTTACCAGCAGATGCCTTCGGTACGCCCGGAAACGCTAGTGGCTTTGGTCATGAAACCGACCAGATCGACCACTTGCTTGCCGTGCGGAGCGTTCTGCGCCAGGGCGCGGAATTTCTCGTCACGGTTACCGAGGATGATCACGTCGGAGTTGTTGATCACGTCGTCGAAGTCGGAGTTGAGCAAGGACGAGACGTGGGGGATTTTCGACTCGATGTAATCCTTGTTCGCACCATGGACACGGGCGTATTCGACGTTGCTGTCGTAGATGCTCAGGTCGTAACCCTTGCCGATCAGCATTTCCGCCAGATCAACCAGCGGGCTTTCACGCAGATCGTCAGTGCCGGCCTTGAAGCTCAAGCCCAGCAGGGCGACTTTGCGTTTGTCGTGGCTGGAAACGATGTCGAAGGCGTTCTGCACCTGGGATTCGTTACTGCGCATCAGCGAGTTCAGCAACGGGGCTTCCACGTCCAGGGAGCCGGCGCGGTAGGTCAGGGCACGCACGTCTTTTGGCAGGCAAGAGCCGCCGAACGCAAAGCCTGGGCGCATGTAGTACTGGGACAGGTTCAGGGTTTTGTCCTGGCAGACCACTTCCATCACTTCACGACCATCAACACCGACAGCCTTGGCGATGTTGCCGATCTCGTTGGCGAAGGTGACCTTGGTGGCGTGCCACACGTTGCAGGTGTACTTGATCATCTCGGCAACAGCGATGTCCTTGCGGATGATCGGCGCGTCGAGCTCTTCGTACAGCGATTGCAGAACGTCGCCCGACGCTTTGTCGAATTCGCCGATGACGGTCATTGGCGGCAGATCGTAGTCGGCGATCGCAGTACTTTCACGCAGGAACTCAGGGTTCACTGCCACACCGAAATCAACGCCGGCTTTCTTGCCGGAGCAGTCTTCGAGGATCGGGATCACCACGTTGGCCACGGTGCCCGGCAGCACAGTGCTGCGAACCACGATGGTGTGACGGGTGGTCTTGTCACGCAGGACAAAACCGATTTCGCGGCACACGGCTTCGATGTAGTTCAGTTCCAGGTCGCCGTTCTTCTTGCTCGGCGTTCCGACGCAGATCATCGACAGGTCGGTGTCACGAATCGCCTCGGCGAAGTTGGTTGTACCGCGCAGTTTGCCAGTATCGATACCTTTGCGTAGAAGCTCGCCCAGACCCGGTTCAACAATCGGTGATTTACCGGCGTTGATCATATCGATTTTGTCTTTGGCAACATCGACGCCAACGACGTCATGGCCCCGTGCAGACAGGCAGCCAGCACAAACAGCGCCGACATAACCCAAACCAAATATGCTGATGCGCATCGCAATTACCTCTCTGTTATCAAGACTGTATTCACAAGCCATTAGATGGCTGGAGTTAAGGGTTTTAACGGTCATAGTGCACTCGAAAGTGCGGCTTACAGGCGCCACAATGCCGTGTGCGGGCATATGAAGTTTCGAGTGTGTAAATAAGTGCACTCAAGATGTGCGTAACTAGGCCTTGTTCTTATGACGCGCCCTGTAATGCATCAGGTCCTCTGGCCTGAGGACGCTGGTACAAGGATCTTGCGCGCTCAATGCCAGGCAATATGCCTGTAAATCAAGCGGTTGGGTGCTCTGGCGAGCACGTTTATAGGGGCGCTGTCATGGCCTTGTAGGGGATATTAATGGTGCATATCGCCTGTCCTGTGTGTGTGTTGCCCAAATAAGCGACTCATGATCAGAAGTTAATGTGACAACTTCGCTACGTGAATGGCTTGTCTGCGTAAGTTATCTCGTACAAGCACGACGATAATCGTTACCGATGGTATGAGCTATGCATTTGGACATAGTTCCAGTCCGCCCATCGCGAAATCTGAAATTTCTTGAAATATTGAAAAAGATGGCACTGCTCTCATATTGATGGCACGAGCAGTTTCAGCCTTTATATATAGGGGTAAAACAGAGCTCGATAGTTTTATGCCACTACCGATAAAAAATTTCAGTGCCACTACTGAAAAAAAACATCGAAGTCGAGTGAAACTAAAGTTAGCAAAAAGGGTGGTGTTTCTTTGGCGCCAATAAATCGGCTAATCGGGAGGGCGATTGTTGAACGATCTGCGTTGGGCGCTCGACGAGGTTGGTGATGTCGTGCGCCCTGTGTGTGCATTTATTCTGGGGCGTGATCGCGCAGGAAAACCAGATGGTCCGGTTTGGATTGCTCGGCGCTGTAGCGGTAACCCTGAACGTCAAATTGCTTGAGGTCGGCAGGGTTATTGATGCGCTCTTCGATGACGAAGCGGCTCATCATGCCGCGGGCTTTTTTCGCGTAGAAACTGATGATCTTGTACTGGCCGTTCTTCAGGTCCTTGAAGTCGGTATTGATGATGCGCGCGTTCAAGGCGTTGCGTTTGACGGCCGAGAAGTACTCGTTGGACGCCAGGTTCAGCAGCACGTCATCGCCCTGATCGGCCAGCGCTTCGTTCAGCCATTCGCTGATGCGCGTGCCCCAAAAGGCGTACAGGTCCTTGCCACGGGCATTCGCCAGTTTGGTGCCCATCTCCAGACGATACGGTTGCATCAGGTCCAGAGGTCGCAGCAGGCCATACAGGCCGGACAACATGCGCAGATGCTGTTGGGCGTAATCGAAATCGGCTTCGCTGAAGGTTTGTGCATTAAGGCCGGTGTACACGTCGCCTTTAAAGGCCAGCAGCGCTTGCTTGGCGTTTTCCGGCGTGAACGCGGGTGTCCAGCTCCCGAAACGTGCGGCGTTGAGCCCGCCGATCTTGTCGGAGACGTGCATCAACTCACTGATTTGCGCTGGTGTCAGATCGCGCAACTGCATGATCAGCTCTTGGGAGTGATCGAGGTACTGCGGCTGGGTAAAGCGCTGGGTCGCCGGCGGTGTTTCGTAATCGAGGGTCTTGGCGGGGGAAATCACCATCAGCATGAAGTCGTCTCCTTTAATCGTGGGCGCGATTCTAGGGGGTTGTCCGTGTTGACTCCAGCTATGGGTGTCATAGGTGATGGGTGGTGCCATGGGACAGATCGCAGCCTCGCGTTGCTCGACAGCTGCTACGGGACCGGGTTGACGTCGGAAGGTGTAGCAGCTGTCGAGCAACGCGAGGCTGCGATCTTTTGATCGTCTCGATATATAGTGCCGCGCGGGTTTTGTTATGGAGACATCCCATTGCGTATCGTTTTTCTATTCTCGGTCTGGCTGTTGAGCTTTGGCGCCATGGCGGCGCCCGGCGATGCAGCGACGCTTGATCGCAGCACCTGGCCTGAGAAGCTCAGCAGCCCGACCCTGTTCGACGTGGCGTCACGGGCCGAAATCCTCATGTTTGCGCGCGTGCTTCTGGCCAGCGAATCGCTGGATGAACCCGCTCTGGCCCAGCATCTGGGGTTGCGCAAGATCAATCTGGAAGCGGTCAATCAACTGCGCCAGCGCCTGTGGCAACGCCTGCTGACCAACTACAACTTCGCCCAGCAAAGCTGCGATCAGGATGCGTCTTTCTGCTTCCTGGTTGAAGACATGGAGACCTTGCGCGGGCAAGCGGCCAAGTTCCAGGTCAGCGACGAGAGTTACTACATCAAATGGGCCGAACCGAGCCGGTTGTTCCACGCCCAGTACCTGGACGAGCAGCTACGCAAGGCAGCCCTGTTTCCGCAGACCAGCAGCGAAGTCGATCGTTTTGGCGACTATGAGCGCAATGGCGACGGGATGCATGACCGGCTGTTTTTACTGACTTTCGACAGCGCCGCCAACATCGCTCCGGACAACACCGGTTGGGTCGCCGAGTACCTGCGCAAGTCGAACATCAGCGGCACGTTTTTCGTCCTCGGCAAGGACATTCAGACGCGCCTGGCCGAACAATCCGTGGCCAGCCTGCAAGGGGTGTACTCGCAGCAATGCATTGGCGTGCAGGGCTGGGAGTTCCGCTCCCACAGCCACTGGCAGGACTGGCAGGACTCGGTGCGACGCAGCGTCGAGCTGGTCAAAAGCAAGTTGCCGGAGAATTACGTGCCGCTGTTTCGTCCGCCCGATGGCCAACGCCGCTCCGATGCCGAAAGCTTCTTCAACGCTCAGGGCTTGCGGGTAGCGCTGTGGGACATTGATGCCCAGGACGGAGCCGGAAAGCTCAAGGGCAGCCCGAGCGCGCAACGCGTGTTGACGCTGATGCTGCTGTGGCGCCACGGCGTGATCAATTTCAATGTGAAGCAGGACGCGGTGAAAACGGCGCTGCCCTGGCTCATCACGCAAACGGCGCAAAGCGGGATCGGTTGGGAAGACTGTCAGGTGGGGTTTCGCTGAAACGCAGCTGATTGGCACAAGCGCCGTAAACATTGGGTTTTTGGCGTTTTTGGGAGGGATTTCGATGCAGGCGGACTTCCGACTTTAACGGGGTGATGGCAGTCCGCCAAGTGTTATTGGTCACTCTGAAAAATAAACTTCAAAAAAACGTCAAAGTACTTTTTTCTGTCATGGGTTTTGGAGTATTACGAAGGCAGACCGCCGAAACCTGCAACACAGGTGGCGTCTCCCAAGACCCAACTTGTGTGCAGTTCACTTGAATCCTCGCAGGTGAATTCGGTGGCCACTTCGAGGCGCAGCACTGTCATGGTATTGCGTCGACTGGCTCCCACAAAGGTGACCGAGTATGGATGATCACGGACGTAGTTCTTCCTCCAACCAGCCAATCCTTTATGTACTCGATACCAACGTATTGATTCACGATCCAAACGCCCTGCTTAACTTCGAAGAACACCACGTAGCTATCCCGATGACCGTGCTTGAAGAGCTGGACAAGCTCAAGAGCGGGCATCACAGCGTGGCTGCGGAATGCCGTCAGGCGATTCGCCTGATCGACAAGACGCTGGGCGATGCCAGTCCTGAAGATGTAGAGCTGGGGGTTCCGATCCAGCGGGGCAAAAGTGGGCCGAAGGGTTTGCTGTCAATTCTGATGAGCAAACGCGCCGAACCGAACATCATTCTTCCCGAACACCTGAACGACAACATCATCATCAATCAGTTGATTGATCTGCACGCGCGCGAACCCAAGTTGCCCGTTGTGCTGGTCACCAAAGACATCAACATGCGCCTCAAGGCTCGCGCTTGCGGGATCGCGGCCGAGGACTACAGCACAGACCAACTGGTCGACGACGTTTCATTGCTGCCCAACGGTTACCACAACATGACCGGCTCCTTCTGGGACCGTGTGAGCAAGGTCGAAACCCGTCAGGACCACGGCCGCACGTGGCACGAGGTGCAACTGATCGACAACCTTCCGGCGGTGCATGTCAATGAGTTCATCATTGATGAACAGGGGTTTGTCGGCTGGATCAAGGAAATTTCAGAAGACCGATTGCTGATCCTGGATCTGCATCAGGAACCGCTGCTGCACCAGGAAGCCTGGGGGCTGAAACCCCGTGACATCTATCAGAGCCTGGCGCTGTTTGCCTTGCTGGACCCGGATATTCACCTGGTCAACCTGACCGGTGCGGCCGGCTCGGGTAAAACCATCCTGGCCCTGGCGGCGGCGATCGAGCAGACCATGGTCAGCAAACGCTACCGCCGGATCATCGCCACCCGCAGCGTACAGGGCCTGGACCAGGAGATCGGCTTCCTGCCCGGTACCGAAGCAGAAAAAATGGAGCCTTGGCTGGGCGCCATCACCGACAACCTCGAAGCCTTGCACATGGATGACGAAAACACCCATGGCAGCGTCGACTACATCCTCAGCAAAGTGCCGTTGCAGTTCAAATCCCTCAACTACATCAGAGGTCGCAGCTTCCAGCAGAGTCTGATTTTGATCGATGAATGCCAGAACCTGACACCGCACCAGATGAAAACCATCATCACCCGTGCCGGTGCCGGTTCCAAAGTGGTGTGCCTGGGCAACCTGGCGCAGATCGACACCCCTTACCTGTCCGCGACCAGCTCCGGGCTGACGTACCTGACCGAACGCTTCAAAGACTTCCCCAACGGTGTGCACATCACCCTGCAAGGGGTGCCTCGCTCGATTCTGGCTGAATACGCAGAGTCTCACCTCTGAGCTGCAAGCTTTAAGCTGCAAGCCGCAAGTTTCAAGCGAACCAAGTGAACTTCACTTGCCGCTTGTAGCTTGCGGCGTTCGGCTGCTTAAATACTCCCTTCCCAAACCTGCAACCGGACTGCGCTTTTCACTTGCCGCTTGTAGCTTGCCGCTTGCAGCTGCCTCAAGGAGGCCTCGTGCTGACTCATCTCGATTCCCAAGGTCGCGCCAACATGGTCGACGTTACCGAAAAAACCGTGACGTTCCGTGAGGCGACGGCCCAAGCGCTGGTGCGCATGCTGCCCGACACCCTGCAGATGATCGTCAGTGGCGGTCACCCGAAGGGGGATGTGTTCGCCGTTGCGCGTATCGCCGGCATTCAAGCGGCGAAGAAAACCAGCGATCTGATTCCTCTGTGCCATCCGCTGATGCTGACGGGTGTCAAGGTCGAGCTCAGTGCCGAAGGTGATGACACCGTGCGCATCGTCGCGCGCTGCAAGTTGTCCGGGCAGACCGGTGTCGAGATGGAAGCGCTGACCGCCGCCAGCGTGGCGGCACTGACGATCTACGACATGTGCAAGGCCGTGGATCGCGGGATGACCATCGAAAGCGTGCGGTTGCTGGAGAAGGTCGGGGGCAAGAGCGGGCATTTCCAGGCGGATCAATCATGAACGTCACCGTAAAGTTTTTCGCCCGTTACCGTGAAGCGCTCGGCGTGGACTCGGTCAAGGTTGAAGGTGATTTCGCCACGGTCGACGACGTGCGCGCGCTGCTGGCTCAGCGCGACGGAGCCGATGTGTTGAGCGAGCAGAACCTGATGTGCGCCCGCAATGAAGACCTTTGCCAGCTCGACGAACCGGTCAGCGATGGCGATGAAGTCGCGTTCTTCCCGACCGTGACCGGGGGCTGACCCATGGCGCTTCGCGTGCAGTCCGCGGCATTCGATCCCGGTGCTGAAGTCAACGCCATGCACGCCGCCAATGTGGGCGTGGGCGCGGTGGTGAGTTTTGTCGGCTACGTGCGTGACTTTAATGACGGTCTTGATGTGGCCGGGATGTTTCTTGAGCATTACCCGGGCATGACCGAGAAGGCTCTGGGCAAGATCGCCCTGGAGGCCGAGCAGCGCTGGCCGCTGTTGAAGCTGGAAGTTCTGCACCGCATTGGCGCCCTGGAACCGGGAGAACCGATCGTCTTCGTCGGCGCCGCCAGCGCCCACCGTCAGGCGGCTTTCGACGCCTGCGCCTTTGTCATGGACTACCTGAAAACCCGCGCGCCGTTCTGGAAGAAAGAAGTCACCAGTGATGGTCCGCGTTGGGTTGAGGGGCGTGACAGTGATCATGCGGCGGCGGATCGCTGGAAGAAGTAGTTGCTGCAGTGCCCTCAAGTCAGTCATCGCGAGCAGGCTCGCTCCCACAGTAGGTCTCCATGAACACAATATTTGTGTTCGACAAAGATCCCCTGTGGGAGCCAGCCTGCTGGCGATGGGGCTATTCGCTTCACCCAATAACCAACTGACTCACCGCCCGACCATCGACCGGGCATGATCCCGCTTGCCCGATTGACGGGTAATACATAAAAGTCCAGTATGGAATTACAAGTACAAAAAACCTGTTCACCGTTTCAGCTCTTCCTTCTGTCTTGCCAAACCAACAACAACCCGCGAGAGAACGAACATGAAGAAATTCCCCCTCATCACCGGTCTGGCCCTGAGCCTGTTGGCGTGCAGCAGCGTGTTTGCCGCCGAAAAAGCGCTGCGCATCGGTATCGAGGCGGCTTACCCGCCGTTTGCTTCCAAAACCGACCAGGGCAAGATTGTCGGTTTCGACTACGACATCGGCAATGCCCTGTGCGCGCAGATGAAGGTCGAGTGTGTGTGGGTCGAAGGCGAATTCGATGGACTGATTCCTTCCCTTAAAGTGAAGAAAATCGACATGGCCCTGTCGTCCATGACCATCAACGAAGACCGCAAGAAGTCGGTGGATTTCTCCCACAAGTACTATTTCACCTCATCGCGTCTGGTGATGAAGGACGGCGCGGTGGTCGATGACCAGTACGCCAGCCTCAAAGGCAAAACCGTAGGCGTGCAGCGCGCCACCACCACCGACCGTTACGCCACTGAGGTTTTCGAACCCAAGGGCGTCAACGTCAAGCGCTACAGCAACAACGAAGAAATCTACATGGACCTGGCTGCCGGTCGCCTCGATGCGATTTTTGCCGACACCATTCCGTTGAATGACTTCTTGTCGATGCCGCGCGGCAAGGGCTACGCGTTTGTCGGGCCGGAGTTGAAGGACCCGAAATACGTGGGCGAGGGCGCCGGGATTGCGGTGCGCAAGGGCAATGCTGAATTGGTCGGCCAGCTGAACTCGGCCATTGATGGCATTCGTGCCAATGGCGAATATCAGAAAATCTCGGACAAGTACTTCAAGTCAGACATCTACGGCGATTGATAAATCGCCTTCGCCGGCAAGCCGGTCTCGCTCCCACATTTGATCTCCGCATGACGCAGATTCAGTGTGGGAGCGAGCCTGCTCGCGAAGAGGCCAGATCAAGCAACACAAACTTCCGAACCTAGCCCTTCAATTCCTTCAAATGCTTGTAAACCGTCGCCCGTCCCATGTTCAGCACATTGGCCACATAGTTCGACGCGCTCTTGCCCTTGAAAGCGCCTTCGGCATGCAGCGCCAGCACCAGTTCGCGTTTGTGATCGCGTGTCAGCAGGTTCAGGCTCAGTTGACGTTCACGCAGCCAGGCGTGCAGGAAGGTGTTGATCCGCTCCTGCCAGTCATCACGAAACAGTGAGTCCGGTTGCGGAATCAGTTTGCTCGGCGACAGGAACAGGTCGAGCGCCGCTTTGGCATTTTCGAACAACGAAATGTTCAGGTTGACGCACAGGAGGGCCAGCGGATGACCTCCGCTGTCGCGCAATACCGTGCTCAAGCTGCGAATCTTCTGACCATCCCAATTGAGCTTTTCGTACGGCCCAATGTTGGTTTCGCTGACATCGTCGCTGAGCATGTCCTCCAGCGCGGCGTCATCGCCGATTTCCCGTTTCGACAGGTTGTTGGCGATGTAGTCGATCTTTTGCGTGCGCAGGTCGTGCAGCACCACCTCGGCATGGGGGAAGAACAGCGTGGCGATGGCATCGGCAATCGCTCGGTAGTTGTCCAGCGCCGGGTCTTTTTCAGGTGCGTTCATACAGTGGAACTCCAGGCAGCGTCAGCGCCCCGCAAAAGGGGCGCTGGAAGTTTGCCGTAATCGTGTGGGCACGTCACCTGACCAGTCGATCAGCCCAGGCGGGCGGGGGAGAGCATGCCGGCGTCCAGCCCGAATCGCGTGAGCTGCTCGGGCAAGTTTTCACCGCGTACCAGCGCAGCACTGGCCTGGCCCATGGCCGGCGATGTCTGGATGCCATAGCCCCCTTGCGCCGCGACCCAGAACAGGCCGGGCACCTGCGGATCGAAGCCGGACAGTAAATCACCGTCGCTGACAAAGCTGCGCAACCCGGCCCAGGTTCGTGTCGGGCGGCGGATGGTCAGGGTGGTGGCTTCTTCGATCTGGTAAATGCCCATGGCAATGTCCAGTTCTTCTGGCTGTACGTCGTGCGGATCCACCGGGTCGGCGTTGGCCGGTGAGCCGAGGAACATGCCGGCGTCGGGTTTCATGTAGAACGATTCGTCGAGGCTGACCAGCATTGGCCAGTGATGGATATCCACGCCCTCAGGGCCGGCGAAGATGAAAGCCGCGCGGCGTTTCGGTTGCAGGCCCAGCGGCCGGGCGCCGGCCAGTGCACCGATTTTGTCCGCCCAGGCACCGGCGGCGTTGATGATGATGGGGGCGCTGAAGGTCTGGCCGTTGGTGGTTACGTGCCACACACCCTCGGCATCGCGGGTCAGGCCGAGCACTTCTGCGTCGGTGACGACTTCACCTTTGTTGCGACGGATACCGCGCAAATAACCCTGGTGCAGGGCATCGGTGTCGATGTCACTGGCGGTCGGGTCATAGATCGCGCCATGGACTTTTTCCCTGCGCAGGATCGGCATGTGGGCGCAGGCTTCGTCGGCGCTGAGTAGTTGCATCTCGGGCACCGTGGCTTTGGCGCTGAGGTACTGATTGTTCAACTCGGTGGGGTCGCCGGTGAAGTCCACGGTCATCTCGCCGCGTGGCGTCAGCAACGGGTGTTCGCAGAAACCGGCGGGCGGAGCGTCGAAGAAGTCGCGACTGGCCTGGGTCAACGCTCGAACCTGAGGTGTGCCATAAGCAGCGGTGTACAGCGCGGCGGAGCGGCCGGTGGAGTGATAGGCCGGATGCGATTCGCGTTCGAGCACAATCACCCTGGCCTGCTGCGACAGCCAGAAACCGGTGGAAGCCCCGGCAATCCCGCCGCCGATGATGATGAAGTCTGCCTGGCTCATGAACGTCTCCTGATGGGGCGCAAATGCCGTTGATATAGAGGAACCCTGTGGGAGCCGGGCTTGCCCGCGATAGCATCACCGCAGTCTGCCTGACGGAGCGAGGCACCTGCATCGCGGGCAAGCCCGCTCCCACAGTGAGTTGTGGGGTTAGTGCTGCAGGTGGTAGATGGCATTGGCCAGTGCGATGTCTTCCAGGCCCAGACCGATGGAGCGGAAGAACACCGGCCGGTCGTAGTCAGGGCGTTGTACCTTGCCGCTCAGCAGCTCGGGCAGGTCGCCCCGAATCAAGCGCAGGTCCCAGCCATGTTGTTCGCCTGCGATCAGCATCTCACCTGCGGAGCCCGGCGTGGTCAGGCGATAGTCACAGAACACTTGCATGTCATTGAGGCTCTGCGGTGGCACTTCGTGGGCGCGCGGGGCGTTGGTGCTGATGGAGGTGATCAGCGCCGGTTTGCTCAAGCTTGACGGGTCGATCACCGGGCCTGCGGACGAGGTGCACAGCATGATTACGTCGGCGTCTTGAATTGCCGCTTCGCGACTGTCGACGATGGTCAGGCGTGGATCGAGGCTGTTGATCTGAGCCAATGCTTCAGGATTCTTGTTGCTCAGGCTCGGCGAATACAGGGTGATGCTTTGCCAGTCACGCAGATGCTTGACGTAGTGAAGATGCGCCTGGGCGACTTTGCCGCTGCCGATGATCGCCAGACGCTGCGCTGCCAACGGGGCGAGTGCATCGACAGCTACCGCGGTGGTTGCGGCCGTGCGTGCGGTGGTCAACTCACCTGCATCGCACAGCAGCAATGGCTGGCCGGTCTGCATCGACATCAGCAGGGTCCACGCAGTCACCAGTGGGCCTTGTTCGCGCACGATATACGGCGAGGTTTTAACCCCGTAGACACCATCTTTCGCCAGCACGCCGAGGTAGTTGATGAAGTCTCCAGCGCCCTGAGGGAACTCCACCAGTTGCTGCGCCGGTTGTACGGCCTGGCCGGCGGCCAGGTCGCGGAACAGCTTGCGCAGGATCTGCGGCACGTCGACTTTCTCCAGCAGTTCGCGGGCCTGGGATTGGTTGATTACGTAAGGCGTACTGGACATGGCTGGCTCCGGGCGCTGAACTAAACTAATTTGTCCATTATGGACATTTAGTTGTGTTGGGCAAGCTCTTGTAAAAAATCGGGGCAAAAAAAAAGCGCAGTCCGTTTCCGGCTGCGCCTCTTTCTGCAAATTCCCGGTTATGGGCGTTTGCGCTCAACCGCCCGCAGTAGATGCGTCGGTGGTGTTTCACAGCTGATCTTGCGACCCAGCAACGCCTCGATGGACGGTAACTGGTAGGAGTCATCTTCACCGGCGAAGCTGATGGACACGCCATCGGCGCCTGCGCGACCGGTACGACCGATGCGGTGTACGTAGTCGTCCGGGACTTCCGGCAGGGTGAAGTTGATCACGTGGCTGATGCCGTCGATGTGAATGCCGCGACCGGCGACATCGGTGGCGACCAGTACGCGAATCTTGCCTTCGCGGAAACCTTCAAGGGTCTTGATACGCTTGTGCTGCGGCACATCGCCGGACAGTTGCGCGGCGTTGACGCCGTCACGCACCAGGCGTTCTTCAATGCGGCGTACCTCATCCTTGCGGTTGGCGAACACCATCACCCGCTCCCAGCCATTGTCGTTGACCAGGTTGTAGAGCAGTTTGTACTTGTCGGCACCGGCGACGGCGTAAATGTGCTGCTCGACGTTTTCGCTCGCCACGTTCTGCGCTTCGATCTCGACGATCGAAGGCTCGGTGGTCCATTGCTTGGCGAGGTTCATCACGTCTTCGGTGAAGGTCGCGGAGAACAGCAGTGTCTGACGCTCGTTCTTCGGCGGCGTCTGGCGAATGATCTGACGCACTTGTGGGATGAAACCCATGTCGAGCATCCGGTCGGCTTCGTCCAGCACCATGACTTCGACCATGTCCAAATGCACGTCGCCACGCTGGTTGAAGTCGAGTAAACGGCCCGGAGTGGCCACGAGGATGTCGCAGTGACGGGCTTCGAGGTGCTTGAGCTGCTTGTCGAAATCCATGCCGCCGACAAACGTCATGACGTTGAGGCCGGTGTATTTGGTCAGGTCGGCAGCGTCCTTGGCGATCTGCACCACCAGTTCGCGGGTTGGCGCAATGATCAGCGCTCGCGGCTCACCCATGTAGCGCTCTTTCGGCGGCGGGGTTTGCAGCAGCTGGGTGATGATCGAAATCAGGAACGCGGCCGTTTTGCCGGTGCCGGTCTGGGCGCGACCGATGGCGTCTTTGCCCGCCAGGGTGAAGCCAAGCACCTGCGCCTGGATCGGTGTGCAGTACGGGAAGCCCAGGTCCTGGATGGCGTGCATCAGTTCCGGGGCGAGTTTGAAATCGTGGAAGCGGGTTTTGCCTTCCAGGGGTTCGACGACGAAGTCTTCGAGTTTCCAGGGGATGACGGGTGCCTTGGGCTTGGGTTCGCGACGCGGTTTTGCCGGTTTCGGCGCTTCGCTACGCGGCTGTTCAGAGGCAACGTCCGGGGCAGGTTGGGTGGCCGGTGTGGTCATTGGCTCGTGTTTCGGTACCGCTGCGGTTGCGGTCCGGCCAGGCTGATTACCGTCGGTGCGGTGGCTGGGAGTATGAGACGGAGCGCTGGGAACTGGCGCGAGCTGCTCAGTCTCGCTTTTACCGAACATTTTCTTGAGTGCTTTGAGCACGGTCATCTCATCAATTGGTTAAGGAATGTACGCCGGCCAGTGTAATGCAAGAATCGGGCGCGGCGTAGTGGGATGATCAATGGGCTGCGTTTGGCATCACGGTTAACGCAAACGCTCGGCAAGCCAGACGCCGATGTCGCGAATCTCTTCGGGTAACACTTCGTGGCCCATTGGGTATTCTTGCCATGTCACGGTGACACCACGTTGCTTCAAATACTCGTAAGCGCTGCGGCCCATGGAGTTCTGAACCACATCATCGTATTGACCGTGCAAAGACAGCACCGGAATACGCTGCTGGCTGGCTGAAAGTTCGAGTTCATCGCTGAACGTGGGCGCGTAGGTGGAGAGGGCAAGTACGCCACCCAACGGCCCCTGCCATTTCAGGAACGCGGTGTGTAATACCACGGCTCCACCTTGGGAAAAGCCTGCGAGAAAAATTCGCGAAGCGTCTATTCCGCTGGATCGCTGCTCTTCGATCAGCACTGTGAGCATGTTTGCCGACTCTTCCAGCTGCTCGCGACTGATCGCGCGTGCCGGGCTCATGGCCAATATGTCGTACCAGCTCGGCATCTCGTAACCACCGTTAATGGTGACTGCGCGGGTGGGCGCCTGAGGCAGAACGAAGCGGGTGGTCAGCAGGCTTTCCTGCAAAATTTCCGCCACGGGCAGAAAGTCGTAGCGGTCGGCGCCCACGCCGTGCAGCCAGATTACGCAGGCGTCTACGGGCTTGCCGGGCTGAAGAATCAGGGGCTGGGTCATGGGTGCTCCATTGTTGTGCGTGCGCGCTCAATCAGTGCGTGATCCGAGTGCGCCGTCAGTTGATCAGTTAATTAGATGTCGCAAGGTTACAAGTTTTGCTATTGACCTGCTTCGCATTTGCTTTGGCGAGCGGTCTGGTACGGGCTTTGCTAATAAGAAGCGGTGCAACCCATCTCGCGCCTTGCGGTAACACTATCAGTGTACTGCTGGTCGCGGGATAGCAAAGAATCCGGTGATGGATGTTCGCCAGTGGCCGTTACGGGCTTCGCGAACGTGAAAGGGCTACAGCCCGTTCGGCCGATTGGTGAGAAGTGAGTTATCCATGATGTGGATGTTCTCCTAACTAGACTCATAGCGCAGGTCCGACGTCGGTTGACCCCAAAAAAAGCCAAAACGGGTCGATTACGCCTCAAAAGGGTGCGACAGGACTCAGCTCCGACACAACAAGAGCAAAACTGGAGGTTTGAATGAAGATGTTGAAATCCACCCTGGCTATCGTGACTGCAGCCGCAGTACTCGGTATCAGCGGGTTCGCTCAGGCGGGTGCAACCCTGGATGCAGTGCAGAAAAAAGGTTTCGTACAGTGTGGTGTGAGTGACGGTCTGCCGGGCTTCTCGGTTCCGGACTCCACGGGCAAGATCGTCGGTATCGATGCTGACTATTGCCGTGCTGTAGCGGCGGCCATTTTCGGCGACGCGACCAAAGTCAAATTCAGTCAGTTGAACGCCAAAGAGCGTTTCACCGCGCTGCAGTCGGGCGAAATCGACATTCTGTCGCGCAACACCACCATGACCAGCTCCCGTGACTCGGGCATGGGCCTGAAGTTTCCTGGCTTTATCACCTACTACGACGGCATCGGCTTCCTGGTTAACAACAAGCTGGGCGTCAAGAGTGCCAAGGAACTGGACGGTGCAACCATCTGCATCCAGGCCGGTACCACCACCGAGCTGAACGTTTCCGACTACTTCCGCGGTAACGGTCTGAAATACACCCCGATCACTTTCGACACCTCCGACGAAAGCGCCAAGTCGCTGGAATCCGGTCGTTGCGACGTTCTGACTTCCGACAAGTCCCAGCTGTTTGCCCAGCGCAGCAAGCTGGCCTCGCCGAAGGATTACGTGGTACTGCCGGAAACCATCTCCAAGGAGCCTCTGGGCCCGGTCGTGCGTAATGGCGACGACGAGTGGCTGGCCATCGCGCGCTGGGTTGGCTACGCCATGCTCAACGCTGAGGAGGCCGGCATCACTTCGAAAAACGTCGAAGCTGAAGCCAAGTCCACCAAGAACCCTGACGTTGCCCGTCTGCTGGGTACCGATGGTGAATACGGCAAAGACCTGAAAGTGAAAAAGGACTGGGTCGTCCAGATCGTCAAACAAGTCGGCAACTATGGCGAAGTGTTCGAGAAAAACCTCGGCAAGAACACTCCGCTGGAAATCGACCGCGGGCTGAACGCCTTGTGGAACGCTGGCGGCATTCAATACGCACCACCAGTGCGCTGATGGTTCTATCACCCGGCGGGCCAACCGCCGGGTGATGTTCTGTTCCATTACATCCGGGGCACTTCATGCAAAATTCAATCGGCGCACCAAAGCAGAGGCTCAGCCTCAGCGATCCTAAAGTGCGTGCGTGGGTATTTCAGATCATCACCATTGTGGCGGTGGTCTCGATGGGCTGGTATCTGTTCGACAACACACAGACCAACCTTCAACACCGGGGCATTACCTCCGGTTTCGACTTTCTGGAGCGCAGTGCCGGTTTCGGCATCGCTCAAACCCTGATCGACTACACCGAATCGGACAGCTATGCCCGGGTGTTTGTCATCGGCCTGCTCAATACGTTGCTGGTGACCTTCATCGGCGTAATCCTGGCGACGATCCTCGGGTTTATCGTCGGGGTGTCACGACTGTCCAAGAACTGGATCATCGCCAAGCTGGCAACTGTTTATGTGGAAGTCTTCCGCAATATTCCGCCACTGCTGCAAATCCTGTTCTGGTACTTCGCGGTATTCCTGACCATGCCGGGGCCGCGCAACAGCCATAACTTCGGCGACACCTTCTTCGTCAGCAGTCGCGGCCTGAACATGCCCGCAGCATTGATCGCGGACGGTTTCTGGCCGTTTGTGGTCAGCATCGTTGTGGCCATTGTCGCCATCGTGCTGATGAGCCGTTGGGCGACCAAACGCTTCGAAGCGACGGGCGTGCCGTTCCACAAGTTCTGGGTCGGCCTGGCGCTGTTTCTGGTGATTCCTGCGCTGTGCGCTTTGATCTTCGGCGCGCCTGTGCATTGGGAGATGCCGGAGCTCAAGGGTTTCAACTTCGTCGGTGGCTGGGTGCTGATCCCGGAACTGCTGGCATTGACCCTGGCCTTGACGGTGTACACCGCGGCATTCATCGCCGAGATCGTGCGCTCGGGCATCAAGTCGGTCAGCCACGGCCAGACCGAAGCGGCGCACTCGCTCGGCCTGCGCAACGGTCCGACCCTGCGCAAGGTCATCATCCCGCAAGCCCTGCGCGTGATTATTCCACCGCTCACCAGCCAATACCTGAACCTGGCGAAGAACTCCTCGCTGGCGGCCGGTATCGGTTATCCGGAAATGGTTTCGTTGTTTGCCGGTACGGTGCTGAACCAGACCGGGCAGGCGATCGAGGTGATTGCGATCACCATGAGCGTGTACCTGGCGATCAGTATCAGCATTTCCCTGCTGATGAACTGGTACAACAAGCGCATTGCGCTGATCGAGCGGTAAGGAAAAGCGCATGAGCACTCATACTTTCAAACCTGACATGCCGCCACCGAACCGCAGTATCGGTGTCGTGGCGTGGATGCGCGCCAACATGTTCTCCAGCTGGATCAACACCCTGCTGACCCTGTTTGCGTTCTACCTGATTTACCTGGTTATCCCGCCGATCCTGCACTGGGCAATCCTTGATGCCAACTGGGTTGGCACCAGCCAGGCTGACTGCACCAAGGAGGGCGCCTGCTGGGTGTTCATCCAGCAGCGTTTTGGTCAGTTCATGTACGGCTACTACCCGCCGGAACTACGCTGGCGCGTGGACCTGACCGTGTGGCTGGCAGTCATTGGCGTGGCGCCCCTGTTCATCTCGCGTTTTCACCATAAAGCGGTGTATGGCCTGAGCTTCCTGGTGCTGTACCCGATCATTTCGTGGTGCCTGCTGCACGGTGGCGTATTGGGCTTGAGCACCGTGGCGACCAGCCAATGGGGCGGCCTGATGCTGACCCTGGTGATTGCGACGGTCGGTATCGCTGGCGCTCTGCCGCTGGGTATTGTCTTGGCATTGGGCCGTCGTTCGAACATGCCGGCTATTCGTGTGGTCTGCGTGACCTTTATCGAATTCTGGCGCGGCGTGCCGTTGATCACGGTGCTGTTCATGTCTTCGGTGATGTTGCCGTTGTTCCTGCCCGAAGGCATGAACTTCGACAAATTGTTGCGGGCGCTGATCGGCGTGATCCTGTTCCAGTCGGCCTACGTGGCCGAAGTGGTGCGCGGTGGTCTGCAAGCGATTCCGAAAGGTCAATACGAAGCCGCAGCCGCGATGGGCCTCGGTTACTGGCGCAGCATGGGCCTGGTGATTCTGCCGCAAGCCCTGAAGCTGGTGATCCCAGGCATCGTCAACACCTTCATTGCGCTGTTCAAGGACACAAGCCTGGTGATCATCATCGGCCTGTTCGACCTGCTCAACAGCGTCAAACAAGCCGCCGCCGACCCGAAATGGTTGGGCATGGCCACTGAAGGCTACGTGTTCGCGGCCCTGGTGTTCTGGATTTTCTGTTTTGGTATGTCCCGCTATTCCATGCATTTGGAACGCAAGCTGGATACTGGCCACAAGCGTTAGGAGTTTTGTGATGAGTGAAGCAATCAAAAAGCCTGTGAGCCCTGAAGGCATTATTCAGATGCAGGGCGTCAACAAGTGGTACGGCCAGTTCCACGTCTTGAAAGACATCAACCTGAACGTCAAGCAGGGCGAGCGTATCGTGTTGTGCGGCCCGTCGGGTTCCGGCAAGTCCACCACCATCCGTTGCCTCAACCGGCTGGAAGAACACCAGCAGGGGCGCATCGTGGTCGACGGCGTGGAACTGACCAACGACCTCAAGCAGATCGAATCGGTCCGCCGTGAAGTCGGCATGGTGTTCCAGCACTTCAACCTGTTCCCGCACCTGACCATCCTGCAGAACTGCACACTGGCGCCGATGTGGGTACGCAAAATGCCCAAGCGTCAGGCTGAGGAAATCGCCATGCACTACCTGGAGCGCGTACGCATTCCGGAGCAGGCGCATAAATTCCCGGGGCAACTGTCCGGTGGTCAGCAACAGCGTGTGGCGATTGCCCGCGCGCTGTGCATGAAGCCGAAAATCATGCTGTTCGACGAACCGACTTCGGCGCTCGACCCCGAGATGGTGAAAGAGGTGCTGGACACCATGATCGGCTTGGCGGAAGACGGCATGACCATGCTCTGCGTGACGCACGAAATGGGCTTTGCCCGCACCGTGGCCAACCGTGTGATCTTCATGGACAAGGGTGAAATCGTCGAACAAGCGGCGCCGAACGACTTCTTCGATAACCCGCAGAACGAGCGGACCAAGATGTTCCTGAGCCAGATTCTGCATTGATCGAAGCTTGGCGGTGAAATAAACCCGGACAATGTTCCGGGTTTATTTTTGGCTGAGATTTGAGGTCAGGACGCTAGTACAGTTTCCTGCTCCGGGAAGCGTGCCGCCAGCAATCTCTTCAAGTCGGAACCTTCGTTCATGGCTTGTATTTCAGCCAGCAGGTGAGGATGCCGATCCAGCAGGCACATCAGCGTAAACAACGCTTGAGGAGGTGGAATTTCGCCGCGCTCGTAGCGGGAAAAAGCGTTGTGACCCGCGCCCGACAGCAATTTAACAGCGTCTTTTTGTGTGAGATGCAGTTTGCGGCGGATACGTTTCATCTCCGCAGCCATCACTTGGAAGTAGTTTTCAAGCAATTGATCGCTGGCGTCGGAGTAGCGCTCGGCGCTGTCGGTGTCGTGATCAAATTCGATTTCACCGCAGACCTGGCATTCCCATCCGACGATGTCGTGCACCAGCCGAGCTACCTGTTTGTAGTCGACAGTGAGCGTGCGTCCTTCAAAGTGATGCATGCCGTTGTGAGTGCCACAACTGACGCATTGTTGAGTTTTCATTGATTCTTCTCCTTGAAGGAGATCACCGGATGCCCACCGCCGGGGCGGTAAGTCACTTTGATGTAAATCTCCCGATGCTGGAATGTTAGGTGGTACACGTCCTGCCAAACCCGATGATCGCCATAGGTAGTCATCGACTTGTGCAGCATCCGGTACTCCAGCAGGTAAATAATTTGAAGCATCTGACGGATGCTCAAGGACATTTTTCGGCCGCCTTCCCGAGCGGTCATTGTGAATGCTTTGCTTCCCATCCTGCGGACTTCTGCCTTGACCACCGCCAAGTCGTAATGGGGTGTGTTCTTTTCCATAAGAAGCCAAAAACCCTATCCCTTAAATTACCCTTAAAGGGTAATTTTGACCAATCGAAAATCCCGCTCCTTTTCCTGCCCTTAGACGGTAGGTGGTTGCCGTCCTACATGAAGCTGACTAACATGTCAGAAAATTCATCCTATGATTGGATGAAAGGGCGAATCCTATGTCAGACATTTCTCCATTGACCAAGCGATCCTTGGTCGACCAGGCGCTTGACCAACTGCGCCGGCGCATTAACGACGGCGTCTGGGTCGTCGGCCAGCGCTTGCCTACCGAGCCGGAACTGGCGACCGAGTTGGGCATCAGCCGCAACACCGTGCGCGAAGCCATGCGGGTGTTGGCATTTTCCGGGTTGATCGACATCCGTCAGGGCGACGGCAGCTACCTGCGAGCCGTCATTGATCCGCTGGACACCCTGAAAGCGTTGTCCCGGTGTTCCCACGAGCAGGCCCGTGAGACACGGCACATCCTTGAAGTCGAAGCCATCGGACTTGCGGCGTTGCGCCGAACCGAGGAAGACCTGGTGGCCTTGCGCGAAGCGCTCGGGGTCAGCGGCAGCCACTATCACGGCGATCTCGACAGTTACATCGCCTGCGACCTGGTGTTCCACCGTCGTCTGGTGGATGCCGCGCACAACCCGACGCTCAGCGAGCTGTATCGCTATTTCTCCAGCGTCGTCGGCGCGCAATTGCGCCAGACCTTGAATATCACCCCGCGACGCCAGGAAGTATTCGACCTGCACATCGAACTGCTGGATGCCGTCGAGCAACGGGACCCGGAACGGGCCAAAGCCCTGTCGAGGCAATTGATCAATGAACCTTGAAACCGAGAAGTCCATGCCCAGTAGCGATCGCGACCTCATTCACCCCAAGCGCACGGCGGAACTCGAAGAGCTGCTGATCGATGCCGAGGCCGATGACGAACAGGTCCAGCAGAGCCACCCGATCCTGCGTCGGCCATGGCTGTTGTTACTGGGGCTGATCCTCGTGGCGTTGAACCTGCGCCCGGCACTGTCGAGCATGGCGCCGATGCTCAGCGAGATCTCGAAGACCCTCGGTCTGTCGGCTGCGCAAGCCGGTTTGCTGACGACATTGCCGGTCTTGTGCCTTGGCTTGTTCGCGCCATTGGCGCCGGTGCTGGCGCGCCGTTTTGGCGCAGAGCGGGTGGTGTTGGGGATTCTGCTGACGCTGGCGGGCGGAATCATTTTGCGCAGCTCGTTTGGCGAGGTCGGCTTGTTTGCCGGTAGCGTGCTGGCGGGTGCAAGCATCGGTGTGATCGGTGTGTTGTTGCCGGGCATCGTCAAGCGCGACTTCCCGAAGCAGGCCGGCACCATGACTGGTGTCTACACCATGGCGTTGTGTTTGGGGGCCGCGATGGCAGCCGGCGCAACCGTGCCGTTGAGTGAACATTTCGACAAGAGCTGGGCTATGGGCCTGGGCTTCTGGGTACTGCCGGCGCTGGTCGCGGCGATCTTCTGGTTGCCGCAAGTGGGTGGACAGAAGCACGGCACACACAACGTCGCTTACCGCGTTCGCGGACTGCTGCGCGATCCGCTGGCCTGGCAAGTGACCTTGTACATGGGCCTGCAATCGTCCCTGGCCTACATCGTATTTGGCTGGTTGCCGTCGATCCTGATTGGTCGCGGTCTGACACCGACTCAGGCTGGTCTGGTGTTGTCCGGTTCGGTGATCGTCCAGTTGGCCAGTTCGCTCGTGGCGCCTTGGCTGGCGACACGCGGCAAGGATCAGCGGTTGGCCATTGTCGTGGTCATGGTGTTGACCCTCGGCGGTCTGTTCGGCTGTCTTTATGCGCCGATTGAAGGCCTGTGGGGCTGGGCGATTCTGCTGGGTCTGGGGCAGGGCGCTACGTTCAGTCTGGCGTTGACCCTGATCGTGCTGCGTTCGCGCGATTCTCATGTCGCGGCCAACCTGTCGAGCATGGCCCAGGGTTTCGGCTACACCCTGGCATCGATGGGGCCGTTCGCGGTCGGTATCGTGCATGACTGGACTGGCGGCTGGACGGCGGTGGGCTGGATCTTCGGCGTGATCGGCCTCAGTGCGATCATCGCCGGCCTCGGCGCCGGGCGTTCGCTGTACGTTCAGGTCGAAAGCGAAAAGGTCTGATGCCTCCCGCACTGTCGGTATTCGGCCCACGAATGCCGATAGTGTTTCGCACCGTGGCAGACTATCGTGCAGACCATCTTACGAAGTCATTTTTGCAAGCACAGGGAGTCTGCCCATGAGTGATGCCCACAGCGCATTGATCACCCGGTTTTACCAGGCTTTCCAGCGCCTGGATGCCGAGGCCATGAGCGCCTGCTACACCGACGATGTGGTGTTCAGTGATCCAGCGTTCGGCGAACTGCGCGGCCGCGATGCCGGCGACATGTGGCGCATGCTCACGACCCGGGCCAAGGATTTTTCACTGACTTTCGACAACGTGCGATCTGACGAGCGCGCCGGCGGCGCTCACTGGGTTGCCACCTATCTGTTCAGCCAGACCGGCAACACCGTGGTCAACGACATTCAGGCACGTTTCGTGTTTCGCGATGGCAAGATTTGCGAACATCACGACAGCTTTGATCTGTGGACCTGGTCCCGTCAGGCACTGGGTCTTAAAGGGTTGGTTCTGGGATGGACGCCCCTGGTCAGAAACGCCGTTCGCGCTCAGGCTCTGAAGGGGCTGAAGGCATTCCAGGCCAGTCGCTGATAAGATCGCGGCTTGTTTCCTACAAGCCTTGATCGTCACGTGAGCACCCTGAACGAATCTTCCGACATTGCCGCCGAAGCGACGCTGCCCGCCAGCAAACCCTGGTTCGTCTACCTCGTGCGCGCGGCCAATGGCTCGCTCTACTGCGGGATCAGCGACGATCCCGTGCGTCGCTTCGCTACTCACAAGAGCGGCAAGGGGGCGCGGTTTTTCCTTTCCAGCCCCGCCGTGGCGCTCGTCTACACGGAAATCTGCCGCGACAAAAGTGAAGCGCTGCGTCAGGAGCGACTGATCAAAAAACTCAAAAAAAGCGCCAAGGAATGTCTGGTCGCGAGTGCCGCTGTGGGCTTATCAACCTGACTGATAAGCGTCCATCAGGTAGATCTGTAGGCCGCTTGCTGATTGCGCGTTAAGCTGCGGATTCCTAATCCGTGCGGCGGAGCCGAGCATGTCCGAGTTGATTCTTCATCATTACCCGACGTCCCCTTTTGCTGAAAAGGCTCGCCTGCTGTTGGGTTTCAAAGGGCTGTCCTGGCGCTCGGTGAAAATCTCGCCGGTGATGCCCAAGCCCGATCTGACCGCCTTGACCGGTGGCTACCGCAAGACGCCGGTGTTGCAGATTGGCGCGGATATTTACTGTGACACGTCACTGATCGCCCGTCGCCTTGAGCAGGAAAAAGCCCTGCCCGCGTTCTTCCCGGAAGGTCAGGAAATGATTGCTGCGACTTTCGCGGCCTGGGCTGATTCGGTCGTGTTCCAGCATGCGGTCAGTCTGGTATTTCAGCCGGAATCGATCGCGGTGCGTTTCGGCCATTTGCCACCGGAAGCGATCAAGGCGTTCCTCGTCGACCGCGCTGGCCTGTTCAGCGGTGGCAGCGCTACCAAGTTGCCCACCGAGCAGGCGAAGCATCAATGGCCGACGATCATGGCGCGTCTGGAGCAGCAACTTCAGCGTGAACAGGGTGACTTTTTGTTCGGCGAACCATCGATTGCCGACTTTGCCCTGGCTCATCCAATGTGGTTCCTGAAAGCAACGCCGGTCACTTCACCGCTGGTTGATGCCTATCCGGCTGTTTCGGCCTGGTTTGGGCGGGTGATGGGCTTCGGTCATGGTGCGTCGAGCGAGATGACGTCCGAGGAGGCGCTGGAGGTGGCGCGTAATGCCACGCCAGCCAGGTTGCCGGACGAACAGTTCGACGAGCCGAATGGTTTTGAGACTGGCCAGCAGGTGGTGATCTCCGCCACTGATTATGGTGTTGACCCGGTGGCGGGCGAGTTGCTGTTTGCGGGCACCGAAGAACTGATTCTGCGCCGTGAAGACGAGCGCGGCGGTGTGGTGCATGTGCACTTTCCACGCTTTGGATTCCGCATCGAAAAACACTGATGCCCATACTCTTGTGGTGAGAGGGCAAGGCTCCCTCACCACAAGGGTTGTATGAATTATTTCAGTGCGGCGAGGATGGCGTCCGGGTCATACCCGCGAATCAGCGTGCCGTTCACGTCGATGATCGGAATCCCTCCACCACCCAGCGCGTCATAAGCCGTGCGCGCCTCGGTGTCTTTCTCGATATCGAATTCCTTGTACGGAATGCCTTTCTGATCGAGAAAGCGCCGGGTCAGTTTGCAGTAACCGCACCAGTCAGTGGCATAGAGCACGACGTTGGCCTTGGCCTGTGTTTGCTCCGACACCACTTGCGAAGGGTTGAACACCCGCTCGATCTTGCCCCAGTTCTGATAAACCACGACCACCAGCAAGATCAGCAGGAATTTTTTGAGGATGCCGTTGAGCATTAGTTGCGTCGCTTGAGCTGATCGGTCAACTGCGTCGGCAGGCCCTTGATGATCAGCGTGCCGGCTTCTTCGTCGTACTCGATCTTCGAACCCAGCAGGTGCGCTTCAAAGCTGATGGACAGGCCTTCCGCACGACCGGTGAAGCGACGGAATTGATTCAGGGTGCGCTTGTCCGCCGGAATTTCCGGGGACAGGCCGTAATCCTTGTTGCGGATGTGATCGTAGAACGCTTTCGGGCGCTCTTCGTCGATCAGCTCCGAGAGTTCTTCCAGGCCCATGGGCTCGCCGAGCTTGGCCTGACTGCTGGCGTAATCCACCAGGGTCTTGGTTTTCTCGCGGGCGGACTCTTCCGGCAGGTCTTCACTTTCTACGAAGTCGCTGAAAGCCTTGAGCAGGGTGCGGGTTTCGCCAGGGCCGTCGACACCTTCCTGGCAGCCGATGAAGTCGCGGAAATACTCCGACACCTTCTTGCCGTTTTTGCCTTTGATGAACGAAATGTACTGCTTGGACTGCTTGTTGTTTTGCCACTCGGACACGTTGATTCGCGCCGCCAGGTGCAACTGGCCCAAATCCAGGTGCCGGGACGGGGTGACATCCAGCTGATCGGTCACTGCAACGCCTTCACTGTGGTGCAGGAGGGCGATCGCCAGGTAATCGGTCATGCCTTGCTGGTAATGCGCGAATAGCACGTGGCCGCCCACTGAGAGGTTCGACTCTTCCATCAGCTTTTGCAGATGTTCCACCGCTACCCGGCTGAAGGCCGTGAAGTCCTTGCCGCCCTCGAAGTATTCCTTCAGCCAGCCGCTGAACGGGTGCGCCCCGGATTCGGCATGGAAAAAACCCCAGGCCTTGCCTTGTTTGGCGTTATAGCTTTCGTTGAGGTCGGCCAGCATGTTCTCGATGGCGCTCGACTCGGCCAGTTCGGAGTCGCGGGCGTGAAGAACTGCGGGCGTGCCGTCGGGTTTTTTGTCGATCAGGTGGACGATGCAATGACGGATCGGCATGGGCTTCTCGGCTGATTGAAGAGAGGAGGGCGTGCTCCCCGAAAAAGTGCCAAGTGTACCGTATCCACTCGTTTGGGCGCGGCATGAAGGGCAAATCCGGGGTGACCGGCGGTGCTTATGCGTTTTTTTCCCGATTTAGAGCAATAAAGCTGACCAAATGGGTAGCTAGAGGCGGATATTTCCCCGTCGCTGTGCTAGTTTTGCCCGGTCTTACGCGAAGTCACTGCGTTAAGCGTGCATTCAGCATTTGTCAGGTCGAACCAAACCCTGATTTCGGCATCTATAACCCCGATCCAGTGGTTATTGGCCGAGGGTGCCAGATCCAGAAGATCGGGCTCGATGGCTGACACTGCACTCTGCAATCCATATGAATTTGATAGGGAAGGAACACTACATGGCTCTTACTAAAGACCAACTGATCGCCGACATCGCTGAAGCTATCGACGCGCCAAAAACCACCGCGCGTAACGCTCTGGACCAACTGGGCCAAATCGTTGCTGATCAGCTGGAAAACGGCGGCGAAATCACTCTGCCAGGTATCGGCAAACTGAAAGTGACTGAGCGTCCTGCCCGTACTGGCCGTAACCCTTCGACTGGCGCTGCCATCGAAATCGCTGCCAAGAAAGTTATCAAGCTGGTTGTGGCCAAAGGCCTGACTGACGCTGTTAACAAGTAAGACTTGTTATAAAAAAACCGTGCTCCGGAGCAATCCGGGCACGGTTTTTTTGTGTCTGCGATTTACTACCAACAGCGCTAAACCAATGTGGGAGCGAGCCTGCTCGCGAAAGCGATCTGACATTCAGCATCAATGTCGGCTGGGACGGCCCCTTCGTCGGAACGCCGCCCGGAGCCGGCTCGCTCCCACAGTTGATTTGTGTCGGTCAGTTACTCAGCTTTTTTTAACCCAGCGTTCGCGCCAGACTTTTTGCTCGGATTTGGTCTGGAACGTCCAGGCGACGAAGCGGCTTTGCTTCTGGCCTTGGGACATTTCCACCACCTGACTTTCCAGCACGCCAGCCTTTTTCAAGGCTGTCTGGATCGCAGGCAGGTTAGAGGCTTTCGACACCAGGGTGCTGAACCACAGTACTTTGTGCTGGAAACTCGCACTTTCGGCGATCAACTGCGTCACAAACCGCGCTTCGCCACCTTCACACCACAACTCCGCCGATTGGCCGCCGAAGTTCAGCACCGGCAGTTTGCGTTTGGGGTCGGCACGGCCCAGAGCACGCCATTTACGTTCACTGCCCTTGGTCGCTTCATCCATCGAGGCGTGGAACGGCGGATTGCACATGGTCAGGTCAAAACGCTCGCCGGGTTCGAGCAAGCCCAGCAGGATGTGCTTGGGATTGCTTTGCTGGCGCAATTGGATGGCCTTGTTCAGTCCGTTGGACTGCACGATGGCTTTGGCTGCAGCGACGGCCGTCGGGTCGATTTCCGAACCGAGGAAGTGCCAGCGGTAGTCGCTGTAGCCTATCAACGGATAGACGCAGTTGGCGCCCATGCCGATGTCAAGCACCTTGACCGGCGCGCCACGCGGGATCTCGCCGTCATTTACGCTTGCCAGCAGGTCGGCGAGGAAGTGCACGTAATCGGCACGCCCCGGAACCGGAGGGCAAAGGTAATCAGCCGGGATGTCCCAATGCGCGATGCCGTAAAACGACTTGAGCAACGCCCGGTTGAACACACGCACTGCGTCAGGGCTGGCGAAGTCGATGCTTGCCTTGCCGTACGGGTTGATGATCACGAACTTCGCCAGTTCCGGCGTGGTTTTGATCAGCGCCGGGAAGTCGTAACGACCCTGATGGCGGTTGCGCGGGTGCAGGCTGGCCTTTTCACGCGGCTCCACGGCTTTGGCCGGGGTGGCGGTGTCAGGCTTTTTACGCGCAGGTCTTGGTGTGCGGGGGGCGTTCATGGGCGTGGTCGATTCGGGTATGGCTAAAAGTGGCGGGTATTGTCCCACATCTTCGCTTGAAAAACGGCGCTCTACTTCTGGAAATGCGAAGCGTGGTAGCGAGCGCTACTTTTTGTAAAAATAGAATAAGAATGTCGTTAACTATTCCCGATCGTGCTCATAACCTGTTAGTTCTTACAGTAGACGTTATTCTTGGTAGTGCTATTTTCTCTCTTGTGGGCCAAAGCCTCCATTTTATTTAGAACTAAAAAAGGACGTCGAATATGAAAAGTATTTCTGTATTAGTCTGCGCGATTATGGTGTCGGCAAGTGCATTGGCATTTGAAGGGTCTCCTGACCGGAATAATCCTCCTGGTGTTATCCAGACGGAGTCCGGGAAAGGTGTCAATATGTATTATATGGGGGATGGTTTTGGTTATGCCAACCCGCTAACTATTAGCGCCGGGAATCCGTCTTTCAATGTTGGTACTTTGGTTCATATTCAAAATCGGGGGGGTGAACCTACGACCGTGAATGCGACTAATACCAGCTTGGGAGCGCCACTCAAACTTCCTGGGAAATCCGGTGTGGTGTTTAAGTTTGATGGAAAGACTTGGGTGAGCCAAGGTGTCGTTCTATCGGGCGCTGATCTTCCCGATGGCGCTCTTCCTAGTGGGCAGCAGAATGTTGCTCCTGCAAGCGCGCAATAAGTAAGGTCGTGTAACGACTGATCGATTTATGTGTCGATCCAGGAAATAGCTGTACATCTGTTTTTGGGTGGACATTTCTATTCAGAAAGCCTTACTTGTTTAAAGTGGCTTTATTGGCGCTGGCCAACAGATCAGTCGGATGTTCCTTTTCGTGAAGTCGATGCTCTCCTTGCCGTACGGGTGAACCCGTTATGCGTGCTACTAACATAACAACGATTTCAATTATTCCGAATTGGCCTTTATTGCTGTCAAATTTAACAGTAGACACGAATAACCAGAGGTGAGTCATGGAACATAACATCATGGGCATCGACCCTAGCGATTCGCAGAACCACGCGATTTTTAATGCCACCACTCAAAAACGCAACACAGTTGACCCGCGAACAGGTTTGTTTGAAGTTTATGTGCCGTTACCGGCGGTGACCGGTAATGCGGGTGCCGGGCCGGTAGTGGATATGAGCCTTTTCTACACCCCGGTAGTCAACAACGCCGCGGGTCTGGGAGACGGTTGGTCCTTCGCATTTACCCACTACCATGAAGAAAACCAGCAGTTGACGTTGCACTCGGGCGAAGTGCTACGTGTGGAAAAGGACAAGGAACTGGAACAGCCAGCCGTCATTGCCACCTGGGACCAAGGAACACTGACGGTGCTACGGCGGGATGGCAGGGTGGAAGTGCTGAAACAGCTGGGCGATACTCAGATTTATATGCCAGAGACGCTGACGACCGATGGTTACAACTTTCTGACACTGGGCTGGACTTCGACGGCTCATGTGATAAACGATAGTACTCACCATCAAATTCAATTGACACAAATCAAGGATGCTACACGTGTCTTGCTCAAGGTGGAATACACCGACGAATCAGCTGAAATCAACTTCTGGCCCGACGATGCCTCTGAAAAACTGAGCTTCAAACTTGCTCTTGAGAATCATGCGCTCAAATCAGTGACTGCTGCGGATGGCACAACATGTACCTTCGGTTATCAGGATCATGCCACCTGCGGTTGGTTGTTGAACGAGTTCAACAGTTTTGAAGGTCTTAAAGAAACAGTCGCCTATGAAGACGACGGGCTGCGGTTTGAAAATAACCAAAAGTTATCGGCGCTTCCCTGTGTCGGCACCCATACGCTTTCACCGCGCTTAAGCACAGCTGATGTCAAAACGTATTACTCTTATGATTGGGTTGATTCTACTAAATATACCACCACGGTTAGAATGGGTGCCTCGGAAAACGACAAAACTATACAAGGGTTAGTTGATAACTCAATTCGCAAGACTGTTTATGAGTATAATGAACGTCATGAAATGGTCAAAGAGACGAAGACGCAAGAGGAGGCTTCGGTAGTAGTGCACTATAGTGAAACGTTGCATGAGAAGACGGATATGTTAGATCGTTCGACGATAATCGAATATCAGAAAGATCAGAAGATCCGAAAAAAGACAGTTTTGAGTAAGTTGGCTTCTCATGGAGCAATCTATGCTAATGCGCAGTGCGAAGGATATACAGAGTGGCATCACACTAGCGGGGAGGGATCGAATGCACAAAAAGTCTTGACGGTTTTGAGGATGGCAAGCGCTGGGGCATTGGATAATGGGTACTCTATAGAAGAAGGTAAGGAATATTATAATGAAATTATCAACTCTGACTTTGGGGGGAGTGTCGTGATGGTAGTGATTTTTATTTAAGGTATCTTGGTGCTGAAGTTGTTCGGAAAAATACTGATGCAGTGCCTAGGTTATCGCAAGTTGATGGTTCTGGATATGGTGGAGAAGAATGGTTTGTCAGTCAGTATGAAACGATTAATGATTGTGTGTCTTTTAAGTATCATCTTTACCAACGCATCGACGGCCTGAGCGAATTGAAGGTTTGCCGTACAATGCAAGCGGTTAATGCTGCCCAAGACTTGAAGAAGGCAGCATTTGTTGTTCGGCAGGAGGAGTACTTCAAAGATAATGACTTTCGCAAAGGGCGTCAGAAGAAAGTTAGCCTGGATTCCGCGGAAAGTAAGGGTGAGTTATTGGGGGGCGGCGAGCCTGCACGCATCTTCGACTACACCCTTAAGGGAACCGAACTCACGACCACAATCACAAAAACCGACGCACAAGGTAATGAGCGTGCCACATCAGAGACTCACAGCATTCTGAGTGGCCGTCTGATTAGTCAGGTAGATGAAGACGGCAATCGTGCCGACTATGGCTACGACGCCTACGGTCGATTGTCCACCCACACCACCTGTGCACAAAGCGCGACCTACAAACAGGTGACCACCTATTCCTATCCATCCCCCGGGCGGTTGGAAGTAACAGAACCCAATGGCTTGAAGCGTGCCAGTGAATATGATGGTCAGGGCAATCTGGTCGAGGAGTATTTGCAAACACCTGAAACACCTGAATGGCGTCTGGTTCTGGAGGTCAGCTATGACAAGCTGGGCCGCGAGTTGCGCACAACTCGCCATGATTACTTGGCCGACGGCACCCAAGTCAGCGAGTGGCACGAACTGAAGTACGACACCTGGAATGAGGAATGCGGTCGTCTGTACAGCGATGGCCTGGAAACATTCAACATTTACGACCCTGTGGCCATGACCCGGACGGAATGGACCGGAGGCGCGGCTGACAAACATGCCAAGGTCACGAGTTACAACGACGATGAAACCGTTGCCAAGGTCGAGTGGAAAAATGCGGCCGGTACGGTTTACCAAACCCAGACTGCCACCTATACCCCTGCCGGGCAGGTCTCGCAGCTGCAGACCACCACAGAGTTCGGGATTATCACTATCACGTATACCTACGATGGTTTCGGACGCTTGTTGAGTGAGCAACACTCGGAGAAAGGTAAGGCGCAAGGTGCCACGGCACTCACTTATACCTACCGCTACCAGTACCCCCTGCACTGGCTGATCAGTGAGGCCAAGCAGATCGACATTGAGTTTGATGGGGTAACAAGGACATTGGGTAAACGCGTCTTCGACAGTTGGGGGCGGGTGAGTTCGTTTTCCCGAGGCAGTTCTACCGAAACTTTCACGTACGATGGCGCAAGTAATGTCCCTAGCTCGAAAAAAACCGCCGAGGACACAACGCTGAACTTTGAATACATCAAGGAACTAGGCAATCGCTTGAGTAAAGTGAGCGCAGCGGCTGGTACCGAGAAGAGTTTTACCTACGCCTATGGTGCGCAACTCACCTCAACGGCAGGCGAGGGTGAGCGGTTGTTGAAATATGATCACGATCTCAACACTCGATTAAGCAAGCAGCGAGCGCAAACGCAGGCAACTAAAGAGGCTCAAGCATCGCTCGCTAAAGAAGCCCAATGCACCTATTCCTTCGGCGGGCGCTTGCTCAGTGAAGTGGATGTACAGGGTAATGAGATCAAGTACGACTATAACAATCTTGGGCAACGGCAGAAGACAGAAAGCAGCGACCTGAATACCACGCATGCCTACAATTCTTTTGGACGTTTGAAGGAGGAAATCATTACGCAGGGCCAGACGAGTCTCACAGTGAGCTACGACTACGATCCTCAACAGCGCGAAATCTGCCGCAGCTTCAAGCTTGGCGACAAGGTTGACCTGACGTTGCATCGTTTCTACAACTTCAATAACAGCTTAAACACGATCCAGCTGAAAAAAGGTAGCGAAGTTCTGGGCTCGCGTGTTCTGGACTACACGGAGGGTGGGCGGCTCGCCTCTTGCACAACCACCGGTGTATGGCGGCCGAAAAACCCGCAGAACAAAGACATTGACAGTCAGACGTTCACCTATGATGCGCTGGGGAATATCAGTACGTGTGTCACCCAGTTCGGGACAGAAAGCTGCACCAGCACCTACACCTACGATGCCAAAAGTGGCTGTCGCCTTGAAACAGTAGCGCATAGCCATTCGGACTATCCCACTGCCTGGACCCTGGTCTATGACGGTGCGGGGCGGGTGACCCGAGACCAGAAAGGCAAAACCTATAGCTATGACTGGTTGGGACGGATGACGCAGGCGGGGTCGAGGCATTATACCTACGATCCCATGGACCGCATGATGACCTGCGGCCAGGGTACGGAACAACGTCAGATCATCTATTCCGGGCTTCAGGTGCGCGGCGAGTATCACCCCAGTGAAGCAGGCACCGGCCGACATCTGTCCCCCGGTAGTGCTGCGTGTACCGTGCAGCTGGTCAGGCGTTCGGGGGTAGACAGGACCTTGTTAGAACTGCGCGATGCCGAGGGTACGGTACTGGTCAGCCACGACGTGCAGGCAGAAACCCTGAAGCATCATGCCTATAGCGCCTATGGCGAACACTCTTCGGATGAAAAAGACTCGTTACTGGGTTTCAACGGCGAGTACCGTGACGCTGACAACGATCAGTACCCATTGGGTCAGGGGTATCGCTGGTATGACCCGGACAGCCGGCGCTTTGGTATTCAGGATAGCCTCAGCCCTTTCGATTTGGGCGGCCATCACGCCTATGGGTACTGCAACGGAGACCCCGCTAATGTGCAGGACCCCAGCGGCCATGTCGGTTCTGGTGCGGTGAACAGCGGCTTACGTCGCTATTGGGGTGATAGCACGCCGGGACCACTTGGCCTGGGCAAGGACTCGGCATTGATCAGTACGATAATTTGGTCGGGCATTGGTGTGATGACTGCCTTAATGACCGGGGGGGCCTCATTGTTGCTGACAGCTGCCTTGGTCGGACTGGCTATTGCTGCGGCTGCCACCGCCATAACTGCCGTGGTCATTGCCGATACAAATCCCCAGCTGGCATCGATTTTGGGCTGGGTGTCACTAGCGTTGACGGTCTTTGGTGGCGTGGCGACATTGCTCAAGAAAGTCGGGCAATTTGCTCTTTACCTGGCCCGCTCCGGCATGGCCGTGGCCAGGAACCTCATCCATAAAGCTACGTCTAGCATGGTACCTACCCTGAGGCAGTTAAGATTGTTCAATGGTTACGCAAAATTGTATGCGCAGCCTGCTCAGCTCATTAAAAGCGGTATAAATGGACTGGATAAAACCGTCAGAAATCTGGTTGACGATGCGCTCCATCCGATCAAAAACTTCCCCTTCGATGGCAAGTCCTTGATAAGGGAGGGAGGAGCCGCTCAGCTCTTTAACGTCGGTGATTTGAATACGGTCATTTGCTTCGTCACTGGCGTGCTCGCGAATGCCGGGGTGTTTGAGTCTGACCGGGACAATTTCATCAATGGAAACATCAATAACGCCACATGGCTGGCTTGGGGGGAATTCAATATAGGGCGCCGTTGATTTAGACACTTAAGTCGTCGGCGTATGGTTCGTCGACAACCTGGGGGCGCTCGTCTTGGGCGAGTGCTCCCACAGTGCCGAATTTGCGTAGGGCGTGACTACAGACGTCTTGTCCCGTCTAAGCGAGGATTATATTTAGCCGGGCGTTATGAAGTTCCAATCTTCGAATTCTCAGATCAGAAGCAAAAAATGCCAGTCAACTTAGCTGACTGGCATTTTCCTTTACGCCATTACCCTTTTACAAACTGGCAATCCGCGCATGCTGCTCAGCCAACTTGCCCAAAGCCTGTTCAGCTTCAGCCAGTTTGGCGCGTTCTTTCTCGATGACTTCAGCCGGGGCCTTGTCCACGAAACCGGCGTTCGACAGCTTGCCACCGACGCGCTGAACTTCACCTTGCAGACGCTGGATTTCCTTGTCCAGACGCGCCAGTTCCGCACCTTTGTCTATGAGGCCGGCCATTGGCACCAGCACTTCCATCTCGCCAACCAGTGCCGTGGCGGACAGTGGTGCTTCTTCGCCGGCAGCTAACACCGTGATCGATTCGAGGCGAGCCAGCTTCTTCAGCAAGGCTTCGTTCTCGGTGAGACGACGCTGATCTTCAGTGCTGACGTTCTTCAGGTAAATCGGCAGGGGTTTGCCAGGGCCAATGTTCATTTCGCCACGGATGTTACGCGTGCCGAGCATCAGTTCCTTGAGCCATTCGATGTCGTCTTCGGCGGCCGGATCGATGCGCTCTTCATTGGCCACTGGCCAAGGTTGCAGCATGATCGTCTTGCCTTCGATACCGGCCAGCGGCGCGATGCGCTGCCAGATTTCTTCGGTGATGAACGGCATGAACGGGTGCGCCAGACGCAGCGCAACTTCCAGCACGCGAACCAGCGTACGGCGGGTGCCGCGCTGACGTTCGACCGGCGCGTTTTCGTCCCACAGCACAGGCTTGGACAGTTCCAGGTACCAGTCGCAATACTGGTTCCAGATGAACTCGTACAAGGCTTGTGCCGCCAGGTCGAAACGGAACTGGTCGAGTTGACGGGTCACTTCGGCTTCGGTGCGTTGCAGTTGCGAGATGATCCAGCGATCCGCCAGGGACAGCTCGTAGGCTTCGCCGTTTTGGCCACAGTCTTCGCCCTTGTCCAGAACATAACGCGCGGCGTTCCAGATCTTGTTGCAGAAGTTGCGATAGCCTTCAACGCGGCCCATGTCGAACTTGATGTCACGGCCGGTGGACGCCAGCGAGCAGAAGGTGAAGCGCAGGGCGTCGGTGCCATAGCTGGCGATACCGTCGGCGAACTCGTCGCGGGTCTGCTTCTCGATCTTCTTCGCCAGTTTCGGCTGCATCAGGCCGGACGTGCGTTTCTGCACCAGTTCTTCCAGTTCGATGCCGTCGATGATGTCCAGCGGGTCCAGGACGTTGCCCTTGGACTTGGACATCTTCTGGCCTTGGCCGTCGCGTACCAGACCGTGCACATAAACGGTCTTGAACGGAACCTGCGGTGTGCCGTCTTCGTTCTTCACCAAATGCATGGTGAGCATGATCATCCGGGCGACCCAGAAGAAAATGATGTCGAAACCGGTTACCAGCACGTCAGTGGAGTGGAATTTCTTGAGGAATTCGGTCTGCTCAGGCCAGCCGAGCGTGGAGAAGGTCCACAGGCCCGAACTGAACCAGGTGTCGAGAACGTCGTTGTCCTGTTGCAGCGCAACGTCCGGACCGAGGTTGTTCTTGGCGCGCACTTCGGCTTCGTCGCGACCGACGTAGACTTTGCCCGACTCGTCGTACCAGGCCGGGATCCGGTGGCCCCACCACAACTGACGGCTGATGCACCAATCCTGGATGTCGCGCATCCACGAGAAGTACATGTTTTCGTATTGCTTGGGTACGAACTGGATGCGGCCGTCTTCTACGGCAGCAATCGCGGGTTCGGCCAATGGTTTGGTCGATACGTACCACTGGTCGGTCAGCCACGGTTCGATGATTGTGCCGGAGCGGTCGCCTTTCGGCACTTTCAGCGCGTGATCATTGACGCTGACCAGCAGGCCGGCGGCGTCGAACGCAGCAACAATCTGCTTGCGGGCTTCGAAACGGTCGAGGCCGGCGTATTCGGCCGGGATCTTGCCGTCGATGCTTTCGTTCAAGGTGCCGTCGAGGTTGAACACCTGGCAGGCCGGCAGTACGGCGGCGTTCTTGTCGAAGATGTTCAGCAGAGGCAGGTTGTGGCGTTTGCCGACTTCGTAGTCGTTGAAATCGTGGGCCGGGGTGATTTTCACGCAGCCGGTGCCGAATTCAGGGTCGCAGTAATCGTCGGCGATGATCGGGATGCGGCGGCCGACCAGCGGCAGCTCGACAAATTTGCCGATCAGGGCTTTGTAGCGTTCATCGTTCGGGTTAACCGCCACGGCGGCGTCGCCGAGCATGGTTTCCGGACGAGTGGTCGCGACGATCAGGTAGTCATTGCCTTCAGCGGTTTTTACGCCGTCGGCCAGCGGATACTTGAGGTTCCACAGGAAACCCTTCTCGTCGTGGTTTTCCACTTCAAGGTCGGAAATCGCTGTGTGCAGCTTGGTGTCCCAGTTGACCAGACGCTTGCCGCGGTAGATCAGGCCGTCTTCGTGCAGGCGCACGAAGGCTTCTTTTACGGATTCCGAGAGGCCGTCATCCATGGTGAAGCGCTCACGGCTCCAGTCTACGGACGAGCCGAGGCGACGGATCTGACGGCTGATGTTGCCGCCGGATTCATCCTTCCATTCCCAGATTTTCTCCAGGAATTTCTCGCGACCCAAGTCGTGGCGGCTCTGGCCTTTGGCTTCGAGTTGGCGTTCCACCAGCATTTGCGTGGCGATACCTGCGTGGTCGGTGCCCGGCTGCCACAGGGTGTTGCGACCCTGCATGCGGCGGAAACGGATCAGGGCGTCCATGATCGCGTTGTTAAAACCGTGACCCATGTGCAGGCTGCCAGTGACGTTCGGCGGCGGGATCATGATGGTGTAGGACTCGCCCGCGCCTTGCGGGGCGAAGTAATTCTCTGACTCCCAGGTGTTGTACCAGGAAGTTTCAATGGCGTGCGGCTGGTAGGTCTTATCCATGCGCGGCGGGACCCTATTGGCATTTATTCAGGAAAAGCCGGCAAGTATAGCGGGGCATGGGGCGCAGGGCGAGTGACGCAACGCCCCGCCGGCAATCCCTTCATCGGGCATTCTGTCTGTGCATGATTTTATTTTCTGGCGGGTCGTAGAGAAGAGTTTGGAGAACGGTGAGATGAGTTTGTTATAAAACGAAGTGCGCCTATTCTTTATTTTTATATTGAACTGTAATTTAGAATAGGGCCATAAAATTGCAGATTTGAAGTGGTGTCCAAAGTAAATGGCTGTTTTTAAAGGCGACTGAGCGGATGGCGCGTCTGATTATAAGTATTGCTGGATTTGATGTTTAAAGGTGGTTGGTTAATTGATTTTGTCAACTGTCATTTATAGCAGTTGATGTCGTATTTCTGGGTTGCTATGGTTGTTGAACTTTCGAGTCAGATGAGTCGGGAGTTAAAATAAACTATATTGGTGCAAAAAACATTTCGCATAAGTGGCCGTTTTTAGCATGAGCGAGTTCATGCTTGTGATGAATGTTATTGATGCCCGGTCTATAAAAGGTATTTAAGATGAGCAATTCAGGTGTTTTGTATGAAATAAATATTTATGACGATTATGCGGCAGAGCAAGGAGTGAAATTGCCAAGCACGAGTAAGGTTACGCCGGCTGCAAATAGGATTGTTGTAAAAAACCTCACGATCAAATTTTCGAAAGTCATTAATGTTGACGGTACAGAGACTCAAATTTCAGGGGGGAACAATCTGGAGTTTACCGCAGCCAATGGGGACGCTAAGTGGCGCCTTTCGTCTAACAATACGTATAACCCGGAAAGTGGTGTAGCAAGCGTTCCTCCTCCTAGTTGGTAGGATTAATGATCAAATTGTACGCATATAGAAGGCGTTTATTTAATGGGGAGACTTTGGTCTCCCCTTTTTTCGGTTGTTAATTGGAGTGTTTCAGGTTTTTTACAGTTGGCGCTTTGTATGGCTGGTTTTCGATGTCAGCCCGCCTCGGGCACTTAGAGTGCGCATAATACTATCGTCACTTCAAGCGCATTTTCCGATGATGTTGATACTTTTTAACTGGTCTCCTATATCGATGGGAAAGGCCTGGTGATCATCGGTTTTTGTCCACCTTTTTGAGTGATTTCTGCAGGTATCTATTATGCATGTACGGTCAGTATGACACTCGTCCAGCCCGATACCCGCTCGCCCGCCGCGTTGAACCCAATCCCCATATTTGTTGACTGTTAGCTTGCCGAAAAAATACTGCCGTGTGTTTTATATACATAAACAATGGCGTGCGCGGCGTCCTGGACCTTGAGCGAGGGGGGAGGGAAGTCACCGTGGTGGGAGCGCGATAGCGTAAGAGGTAGTCATTGTGAGTGTCCTATGATTAGGATTAGATGTGCCTTCATCGACCTGTATCAGCGAAAAGGCACTCTTGTTTTTTGTTCGATAGAGCATTTCACGAACAGTTGGTTAGCTTGAAACATTGAAGTCGACGATTTCCCAAAGGGAAACCTCTGTCCCGTTTTCAACCTGTGCCGTGGCTGCGGAGAAGTTGCCGGCTGCGAGCTGCTGGGTTACCTGAAGTTCCCAACTGCCATCAGGCCGGACATAGGCGGTGCCCAGTTCCGGCCCGCCACCGGAGCGAGCCACGCGCAACTTGGTGTTGGGGGCTGCCGTGCCTTTGATCCAGAACGGCACCGAGACGGTTGTCGGGCGTCGGTTGGCTGATGATGGGTTTGCTGCCGTAGGGCATGGCTGTACTGCCGTTGGATGCCTCTACGATGAAAGGGAAGTTTTCAGCATATTCCGAAGTGCCTTCGGGGTAGGCCGAAATGGAGTATGGGCCTTCTGGCAAATTGATGGAGCATCGCGCTAGCCAGGAGCCATTGTTATCTGCGGTCGTCCTGGCCAGAACAAGTCCGGTCCCGGTTTGGCAGGCGATAACGACCGCCCCCCGGTGCCGCTTTGCCTAAAAAAACAGGCTTGTCTTGGGGGGGGAGTTTAGTTATCGGTTGGAAGATTGTTGGGGCGCTCATTTCAATGTCTCCTGCAGTAAGTGTGAGGTGTTCACGCTTACGGTTTTTCAGGAGCGCGCCTACTGTCAGAAATAACAGTTCAGATAAGCGGTCAGGTATTCCATCGTCCTTGCGAGCTACGGGAAAGCTGTACGTGGCAAGCACGGCAGCGAACTGCCGTGGGTGATTTAGGGGTTATTCGTACTGACTTAATAACCGCTCCATCCGCGCATCCAGCCGGCGCTTGATCTCGGTTTCAATATGCGGGGCGAAGTCGTCGATCACGTCTTGCATGATCAGCATCGCGGCAGCGCGCAGTTCGCTGTCCAGATGCAGCAAGGCATCATTGCCCTTGCTGGGTTCCGACGAAGGTTGCGCGACAGGAGCCGGTGGCGGTGTCGGTTCGACCGGCTGCGGCGCATTGCCGACAGCCTCGAACAACATGGGAATCTGTTCCTGGTCACTGTCAATGACCGTGTCGGTCAGCAGCGGTGGTTGCAGGTTGTCATCGCCGAGCAGTTGGCGGATCGACTCGAGGTCGTCCAGTAAGTGCGCGGACTGTTGTTGCGGTTTCGGAGTGTCCATCGGAATGCTCAGAGTCGCTGTAAACGGTGGTCTTGCAGAGGATAGCCCTGTTCGCGGTAGAAACGGAAACTCTCCCGCGCAGCCGCACGAATCGTCGGATCTTCCACTACTACTTCCGCCACGCGGGCGAACTTGTTGGCGAATGCCGGCACTTTCAGGTCGAGATTGACCAGCAAATCCTGGTGCTGACCACAGTCATCACCCAGTCCCAGCACAATCAGACCGTCCGGCTCGCTTTCGACAGGACCATGAGGCACGAAGCTTTCGCCCTTGAAAGCCCACAAACGGGCATCGAGTTCCTCGCGCTGGGCGGCATCGCTGCAATGCAGGTAAATGCGGTGGCCCATGCGCCAGGCTTTTTCGGTGAGCTTGCAGGCGAAATCCAGCCGTGCCGACGGATCGGCGCTGGGCAGGATATAGAAGTCGACTTTGGTCATTGCGGTTCCTGAGCCAAGGGCGGCGCTACTGGAAAGCAACGCCGACCCAGGTCATCGGTTTCAGGCTTTGGCGCGGTCCAGCAGGTATTGGGTCAGCAATGGCACAGGACGGCCAGTGGCGCCCTTGTCCTTGCCACCGCTGGTCCATGCGGTGCCGGCGATGTCCAGGTGCGCCCAATTCAGGTTTTTGGTGAAGCGCGACAGGAAGCAGGCAGCGGTGATGGTGCCGGCTTTCGGGCCGCCAATGTTGGCGATGTCGGCGAACGGGCTGTCCAGTTGCTCCTGGTATTCGTCGAACAACGGCAATTGCCAGGCGCGGTCGTCAGCCGTCTGGCCGGCGCTCAGCAATTGGCCGATCAATTCGTCGTTGTTACCCAGCAGGCCCGAAGTGTGGGAGCCCAAGGCCACGACGCAAGCGCCGGTCAGGGTCGCGATATCAATCACGGCTTGCGGCTTGAAACGCTCGGAGTAGGTCAGGGCATCGCACAGCACCAGACGACCTTCGGCGTCGGTGTTGAGGATCTCCACAGTCTGGCCGCTCATGGTGGTGACGATGTCGCCCGGGCGCGAAGCGTTGCCGCTCGGCATGTTCTCGGCGCAGGCCAGGATGCACACCAGATTGATCGGCAGGCTGAGCTCAAGCACGGCACGCAGGGTGCCAAACACGCTGGCGGCGCCACCCATGTCGTACTTCATTTCATCCATGCCGGCGCCCGGCTTCAGGCTGATGCCGCCAGTGTCGAAGGTGATGCCTTTGCCGACCAAGGCGTAGGGTTTCTCGGATTTTTTGCCGCCGTTGTATTGCATGACGATCAGGCGCGGCGGCTGGGCGCTGCCCTGGCCTACGGCGTAGAACGAGCCCATGCCCAGGTCCTTGATCTTCTTCTCGTCAAGGACTTCGACTTTCAGGCTTTTGAATTCTTTACCAAGGTTCTTGGCTTGCTCGCCGAGGAACGTGGGGTGGCAGATGTTCGGCGGCAGGTTGCCCAGGTTGCGGGTGAAAGCCATGCCGTTGGCAATTGCGGTGGCGTGGGTCACGGCACGCTGGACTTCAGCCTGTGCAGCCTTGATGGTCAGCAGGGTGATTTTTTTCAGGGCGCGAGGTTCGGCTTTCTGGCTCTTGAACTGGTCGAAGGTGTATTCGCCGTCCACCAGGGTTTCTGCCAGCAGGCGGGTTTTGCCGTAGCTGTCTCGGCCTTTGACCACGACTTCATCCAGCGCCAGTACCGCATCACTGCCGCCCAGGCCTTTGAGGGTGTTGAGTACGCCGGCAATGATTTTGCGGAACGGGCGGTCGCCGAGCTCTTCGTCCTTGCCCACGCCTACCAGCAGAACGCGTTCAGCCTTGAGGTTTGGCAGGCTATGCAGCAACAGGCTCTGGCCAACCTTGCCGGCGATATCGCCGCGCTTGAGCACTGCACTCAGGGTGCCGCCACTCAGTTCGTCCAATTGTCTGGCCACAGCGCCAAGCTTGCGGCCTTCGCCGACGGCGACGACCAGAGTGGCGGTCTTCAACGTTTCTGGGCTAACGCTTTTTACAACCAGTTCCATGTCCGGGTCCCTGAATAATGGTCAACGTGCGTGGGCAAAACGGCGACGCACAGACGCTTGCTTATATAGATGGAAAAACGCAGGTCACGGCCCGCGATAAAGGCCGCAGTTTGAACCTCGCTCCGTGCGCCTGACAACCCTCGGTTGTACGATCTTCCGCGCATTGACCGCCAGCTTGAGCATGCGCAGTGACAGGCGCACCCAATCACAGGATAATGCGCGATCTTTTTCGGCAGCTCTGCCCTGTGGGCTGTCTGATACGTTTGCTTGTTTGGCCGCCTTAGCCTGACAACCCTGGAGTCTCTGGTTTGATCGTCTTCCGATATCTGTCCCGCGAAGTCCTGTTGACCTTGAGCGCAGTCAGCGCCGTGCTGCTGGTCATCATCATGAGCGGTCGCTTCATCAAATACCTTGCCCAAGCGGCCGCAGGCCTGCTGGATCCGGGCTCGCTGTTTCTGATCATGGGCTTCCGTCTGCCGGGTTTCCTGCAACTGATCCTGCCACTGGGCCTGTTTCTCGGGATCCTGCTGGCCTATGGTCGCCTGTACCTCGAAAGCGAAATGACCGTGCTGTCGGCCACCGGTATGAGTCAGCAGCGTTTGTTTGTCATTACCCTGTTTCCGGCCACGCTCGTCGCGCTGGTAGTGGCTTGGCTGAGCCTGAGCCTGGCACCACAAGGTGCCAATCAGTTTCAGTTGCTGCTGAACAAACAGGATGCACTCACCGAATTCGATACCCTGGAGCCTGGGCGCTTCCAGGCGTTGCGTGACGGGACTCGGGTGACCTATACCGAGCAACTGACCGATGACCGCGTCAATCTGGCGGGTGTGTTCATTTCGCAGAAAAACACCAACTCCGACCAGAAGGATCGCGGGATTTCCGTACTGGTGGCCGAGAAGGGCCGTCAGGAAATTCGTCCGGACGGCAACCGCTACCTGATTCTCGACAACGGCTATCGCTATGACGGTAATCCAGGGCAGGCCGACTATCGGGCGATCAAATACGACGAGTACGGGGTATTGCTGCCAAAGCCGGAGGTCAGTGAAGAAGTGACTGATCGTGATGCAATGAGCACCCGTTCGTTGATAGACAACGAAGACCCTCGTTCGCACGGCGAGCTGCAATGGCGTTTGTCCCTGCCGTTGCTGGTGTTCATCGTGACCCTGATGGCGGTGCCGCTGTCACGCGTCAACCCGCGCCAGGGGCGTTTCCTCAAGCTGCTGCCGGCGATTCTTCTTTATATGGCTTACCTGACCATCCTGATCGCCGCTCGCGGCGCCCTCGATAAGGGCAAGATTCCGCCTGCCCTGGGGTTATGGTGGGTTCATGGGATGTTCCTGGTTATCGGTCTCGGGTTGCTTTACTGGGAGCCGTTGCGCTTGAAGATGGCGAGTCGCCGCAGTGCACTGGAGGTGGCTCGTGGTTAAGCTCGATCGCTACATCGGTAGCAGCGTATTTATGGCGATCCTGGCGGTATTGGGGATTATTCTCGGCCTGGCGACGCTTTTTTCCTTCATCGATGAGATGAGCGACGTCGGCGAGTCCTATACCCTGTTGGACGCGTCCAGTTACGTCTTGCTGACGGCTCCGCGCCGTCTTTACGACATGTTGCCCATGGCGGCACTCATCGGATGCCTGATTGGCCTAGGCAGTCTGGCCAGCAACAGTGAGCTGACCATCATGCGCGCCGCTGGCGTGTCGATCGGTCGAATCGTCTGGGCGGTCATGAAGCCAATGCTGGTCCTGATGTTGGTGGGTGTGCTGATCGGCGAATACGTCGCGCCAGCCACCGAGGTCACTGCTCAGGCCAATCGCTCGCTGGCTCAGGGCGGCGGCGATGCGCAAAGCGCCAAACACGGCCTGTGGCACCGCCAGGGTGACGAGTTCATTCACGTCAACTCGGTGCAACCCAATGGCCTTCTTTACGGTGTGACCCGCTATCGCTTCGATAAAGAGCGACACATGCTGTCGTCAAGCTTTGCCAAGCGTGCCGAGTTCGACAAGGATCACTGGCAACTCAGCGACGTCACGACCACGGTGTTCCATGACAAGAGCACCGAAGTGGTCGCTGTCCCCGTCGAACGCTGGGATATTGCTCTGAGCCCGCAGTTGCTGGACACCGTGGTAATGGCGCCTGAGTCGCTCTCGATCAGTGGTCTGTGGAATTACATCCACTATCTGGCTGACCAGGGCCTGAGCAATGGCCGCTACTGGCTGGCGTTTTGGGTCAAGGTGTTGCAGCCGCTGGTGACTGCCGCGCTGGTACTGATGGCGATTTCCTTCATTTTTGGTCCTTTGCGCTCCGTGACCCTCGGTCAGCGTGTGTTCACAGGCGTTCTGGTGGGTTTTACCTTCCGTATCGTCCAGGATTTGCTGGGGCCTTCGAGCCTGGTGTTCGGTTTCTCGCCGCTGTTTGCGGTGCTCATTCCGGCCGGTGTCTGTGCTCTGGCCGGTTTCTGGTTGTTGCGCCGGGCCGGCTGATCAAGGGTTCTACAGCCCTTGGCGGACGCTTAAAACGCCCCTGTCGCAAGACCGGGGCGTTTTTGTACCTGCCGTCTGACCTGCAAACGTGACGCTTGCGCCGTGGATCAGGTACAATTCCCGGCTATTTTTCGGCGGGCTATGCCTGCAGCCTTTTTGAGTGTTGATCCGTGAGTGATTTGAGTCATATCCGCAATTTCTCCATCATCGCCCACATTGACCATGGCAAGTCGACGCTGGCTGATCGATTCATCCAGATGTGCGGCGGCCTTGCCGAGCGCGAAATGGAAGCCCAGGTGCTGGACTCCATGGACCTGGAGCGTGAACGCGGGATCACCATCAAGGCCCACAGCGTCACCCTTTATTACACCGCTCGGGATGGCATCAAGTACCAGCTGAACTTCATTGACACCCCGGGCCACGTTGACTTCACCTACGAAGTCAGCCGGTCGCTGGCGGCCTGTGAAGGTGCGTTGCTGGTGGTCGATGCCGGTCAGGGCGTTGAAGCGCAGTCGGTTGCCAACTGCTACACGGCGATCGAGCAGGGTCTGGAAGTCATGCCGGTCCTGAACAAGATCGACCTGCCACAGGCCGATCCGGACCGTGTTAAAGAAGAAATCGAAAAAATCATCGGCATCGATGCCACCGACGCGGTCGAGTGCTCTGCCAAGACCGGCCTGGGCGTCGACGAAGTGCTCGAGCGCCTGGTCGCCACCATTCCTGCGCCCACCGGCAACTACGAAGATCCGCTGCAAGCGTTGATCATCGACTCCTGGTTTGACAACTACCTTGGCGTTGTTTCCCTGGTACGCGTGCGTCACGGTCGTGTGAAGAAAGGCGACAAGATCCTGGTCAAATCCACCGGCAAGATCCACCTGGTGGACAGCGTCGGTGTATTCAATCCGAAACACACCCCAACCGCTGACCTGAAGGCCGGTGAAGTGGGCTTCATCATTGCCAGCATCAAGGACATCCATGGTGCGCCAGTGGGCGACACCCTGACGTTGAGCACGACGCCAGACGTCGACGTGCTGCCGGGTTTCAAACGCATTCAGCCGCAGGTCTACGCCGGTCTGTTTCCGGTCAGCTCCGACGACTTCGAAGATTTCCGTGAAGCCCTGCAAAAGCTCACGCTGAACGATTCGTCCCTGCAGTACACCCCGGAAAGTTCCGACGCCCTGGGCTTCGGTTTCCGTTGCGGGTTCCTCGGCATGCTGCACATGGAAATCATCCAGGAGCGCCTGGAGCGCGAGTACAACCTGGACCTGATCACCACGGCGCCGACGGTAATCTTCGAGCTGCTGCTCAAGACCGGCGAGACGATCTACGTCGATAACCCGTCGAAGCTTCCGGACCTGTCCTCGATCGAAGACATGCGTGAGCCGATCGTGCGGGCCAATATTCTTGTGCCGCAAGAACACCTGGGCAACGTCATCACCCTGTGCATCGAAAAACGTGGTGTACAGGTCGACATGCTGTTCCTTGGCTCTCAGGTACAAGTGACCTACGACCTGCCGATGAACGAAGTGGTGCTGGACTTCTTTGACCGTCTGAAGTCCACCAGTCGCGGCTATGCTTCGCTGGACTACCATTTCGATCGTTATCAATCGGCTAGCCTGGTGAAACTGGACGTGCTGATCAACGGTGACAAAGTCGACGCCCTGGCGCTGATCGTGCACCGTGACAACTCGCACTATAAAGGTCGCCAGTTGACCGAGAAGATGAAGGAGCTGATTCCTCGACAGATGTTCGACGTGGCAATCCAGGCCGCCATTGGCGGGCAGATTGTGGCGCGGACAACCGTCAAGGCCCTCAGAAAGAACGTATTGGCCAAATGCTACGGCGGCGACGTCAGCCGTAAGAAAAAGCTGCTGGAAAAGCAAAAGGCCGGTAAAAAACGCATGAAGCAAGTCGGTAACGTGGAAATTCCACAAGAAGCCTTCCTTGCAGTGCTCAGGTTGGATAGTTAGGTCCTATGTCACTAAATTTCCCGCTGTTGCTGGTCATCGCCGTGTTCGTCTGCGGTCTGTTGGCGTTGCTCGATCTGGTTTTCCTGGCACCGCGTCGGCGTGCTGCCATTGCCTCCTATCAGGGCAGCGTCAGCCAGCCTGATGTGGTGGTGGTCGAGAAACTGAACAAAGAGCCGCTGCTGGTCGAATACGGCAAGTCGTTCTTTCCGGTGTTGTTCATCGTGCTGGTCCTGCGTTCGTTCCTGGTGGAACCGTTCCAGATTCCTTCCGGTTCGATGAAACCGACCCTGGATGTTGGCGACTTCATTTTGGTGAACAAGTTTTCTTACGGGATCCGCCTGCCGGTGATCGACAAGAAAGTCATCGAAGTGGGTGATCCACAACGCGGCGATGTGATGGTGTTCCGCTACCCGAGCGATCCGAACGTCAACTACATCAAGCGAGTCGTTGGCCTGCCGGGTGACAAGATTCGTTATACCGCTGACAAGCGTCTGTTCGTCAACGGCGAGTCGATTGCCGAACAAATGGTCGGCTCCGAACCGGGCACGCTGGGGAGTGCTGAGCTCTACAAGGAAAAACTCGGCGCTGCCGAGCACCTGATCCGCAAGGAAATGAGCCGCTATCGTGCTGCGCCGGATCATTCGTGGACCGTGCCAGCCGGGCACTACTTCATGATGGGCGACAACCGCGACAACTCAAACGACAGTCGCTTTTGGGATGATCCAAGCATTCCCAAGGATCTGCTGGGCATGGTTCCCGACAAGAATATCGTCGGCAAGGCCTTCGCAGTCTGGATGAGCTGGCCGGAACCTAAACTCAGTCACCTGCCGAATTTTTCGCGGGTTGGCCTGATCAAGTAATCACACACGGCGCTGTTGAACACAGCGCCGAATGCTTTTCTGGAGTCGACACAATCGGCGCCGTCAGCATGAAGCCAATGATATTCAGGACGTTATTTTTGAACACAGCGTTAATTGTCCCAGGCCTGCGCCGACTCTCGGCGATGGCGGTGGAATCCAACCACGAACTCAGCGTGGGTAAACCGTGAGCGTCTCCTTAAGTCGTCTCGAGCGTCAGCTCGGCTACACCTTCAAGGATCAGGAACTGATGGTCCTGGCCCTGACTCACCGCAGCTTTGCCGGGCGTAACAATGAACGCCTGGAATTCCTCGGTGATGCCATCCTTAACTTCGTCGCTGGCGAGGCGCTGTTCGATCGCTTCCCGCTGGCGCGTGAAGGCCAGTTGTCACGTTTGCGTGCGCGCCTGGTGAAAGGCGAGACCCTGGCCGTACTGGCCCGTGGTTTCGATCTGGGCGATTACCTGCGCCTGGGCTCCGGTGAATTGAAAAGCGGCGGTTTTCGTCGCGAGTCGATTTTGGCTGATGCCCTGGAAGCGCTGATTGGTGCGATCTATCTCGACGCCGGCATGGACATGGCGCGCGAGCGCGTGCTGGCCTGGCTGGCCGGTGAGTTCGAAGGCCTGACATTGGTCGACACCAACAAAGATCCAAAAACCCGCCTGCAGGAATTCCTGCAGTCTCGTGGTTGTGAGCTGCCACGTTACGAAGTGGTGGATATCCAGGGTGAGCCACATTGCCGGACGTTCTTCGTCGAATGTGAAATCACCTTACTGAATGAAAAAAGCCGAGGTCAGGGTGTGAGTCGTCGTATTGCCGAACAGGTAGCGGCCGCCGCAGCACTGATTGCCCTGGGTGTGGAGAATGGCAATGACTGATTCAACTGCAACTCGCTGTGGCTATGTTGCCATCGTCGGCCGTCCCAACGTGGGCAAGTCCACGCTGCTGAACCACATCCTGGGTCAGAAACTGGCGATCACCTCGCGTAAACCGCAAACCACCCGCCACAACATGCTGGGTATCAAGACCGAAGGCGCCGTGCAGGCGATCTACGTCGACACCCCAGGCATGCACAAGGGTGGCGAAAAAGCGCTGAACCGCTACATGAACAAGACCGCATCGGCGGCGTTGAAAGACGTCGACGTAGTGATCTTCGTCGTTGACCGCACCAAGTGGACCGACGAAGACCAGATGGTCCTCGAGCGCGTCCAGTACGTGACCGGTCCGTTGATCGTGGCGCTGAACAAGACTGACCGTATCGAAGACAAAGCTGAACTGATGCCGCACCTGACCTGGTTGCAGGAACAGCTGCCGAACGCGCAGATCATGCCGATCTCGGCCCAGCACGGGCACAACCTCGAAGCACTGGAGCGTGTGATTGCCGGTTACCTGCCGGAAAACGATCACTTTTTCCCGGAAGACCAGATCACCGACCGCAGCAGCCGCTTCCTCGCCGCTGAACTGGTGCGCGAGAAAATCATGCGCCAGATGGGCGCCGAGCTGCCGTACCAGATCACCGTGGAAATCGAAGAGTTCAAGCAGCAGGGCAAAACCCTGCACATCCATGCCTTGATCCTCGTTGAGCGTGACGGCCAGAAGAAAATCATCATTGGCGACAAGGGTGAGCGCATCAAGCGCATCGGCACCGAGGCGCGCAAGGACATGGAGCTGCTGTTCGACTCCAAGATCATGCTCAACCTCTGGGTCAAAGTGAAAGGCGGCTGGTCCGATGACGAGCGCGCGTTGCGTTCGCTGGGTTATGGCGACCTGTAACGCCTGATCCTGGATGCATAATTCCCGTGTGGGAGCGAGCCTGCTCGCGATAGCGGTCTGACATTCAACATTGATGCTGAATGTGATGCCCCCATCGCGAGCAGGCTCGCTCCCACAGTGGTTTGTGGTGGTCAGTAAAACTGTGTTTGCTCATTGAGAAGTGCGACTTCCATGTCCTCAACCCCTCCCATCGCCCAACCCGCCTACGTCCTCCACTCCCGCGCTTACCGCGAAAACAGCGCATTGGTGGATTTCCTCACGCCGCAAGGTCGGCTGCGGGCGGTGTTGCGCAGTGCGCGGGGCAAGGCCGGGACGTTGGCGCGGCCGTTCGTGCCGCTGGAAGTCGAGTTTCGGGGGCGCGGTGAGTTAAAGAACGTCGGGCGGATGGAAGCCGCCGGTGTTTCAACCTGGCTCAGTGGTGAGGCGCTGTTCAGCGGCCTCTACCTGAATGAGCTGTTGATTCGCCTGCTGCCCGCCGAAGACCCTCATCCCGCGGTATTCGATCACTACGCCGACACGTTGCTCGCCCTGGCCGAAGGCCGTCCGCTGGAGCCGTTGCTGCGCTCTTTCGAATGGCGCCTGCTCGACGACCTCGGTTACGGCTTTGCGCTGACCTCGGACATCCACGGCGAGCCCATCGCCCCGGACGGTCTCTACCGCTTACAGGTGGATGCTGGCCTGGAGCAGGTCTACCTGCTGCAACCCGGGCTGTTCAATGGCACCGAACTGTTGGCCATGGCGGATGCCGACTGGACTGCGCCCGGGGCGCTGTCCGCCGCCAAGCGTCTGATGCGTCAGGCATTGGCCGTGCATCTGGGCGGCCGTCCTTTAGTCAGCCGCGAGCTGTTTCGCAAGCCGTAGTCTCCCCGTATGCTGTGCGCCGAATCTTTCAATTCAGGAGCGCTTCCGTGACCACCAGCAATCGCATTCTTCTTGGCGTGAACATCGACCACGTTGCCACCCTGCGTCAGGCCCGGGGAACTCGCTACCCGGACCCGGTCAAGGCTGCACTGGACGCGGAAGAGGCGGGCGCTGACGGCATCACCGTGCATTTGCGCGAAGACCGTCGGCACATCCAGGAGCGCGACGTTTTGCTACTCAAGGACGTGCTGCAAACCCGCATGAACTTCGAAATGGGCGTCACCGAAGAAATGATGGTGTTCGCCGAACGCATCCGCCCGGCGCACATTTGCCTGGTCCCGGAAACCCGTCAGGAACTGACTACTGAAGGTGGCCTGGACGTGGCAGGGCAGGAGGCGCGGATCAAGGCCGCCGTGGATCGCTTGTCGAAGCTTGGCTGCGAAGTGTCGCTGTTCATCGACGCGGATGAGCGGCAGATTGAAGCGTCCCGCCGTGTTGGTGCGCCGGCCATCGAACTGCATACCGGTCGTTACGCCGATGCCGAGACGCCGACCGACGTGGCTGAGGAGCTCAAGCGTGTGGCCGATGGCGTCGCGTTTGGTTTGGCTCAAGGGCTGATCGTCAATGCCGGGCACGGTTTGCACTACCACAACGTTGAAGCGGTGGCGGCGATCAAAGGCATCAACGAACTGAACATCGGCCATGCGCTGGTGGCGCATGCGTTGTTTGTCGGCTTCAAGTCGGCGGTGTCGGAGATGAAAGCGCTGATCCTGGCCGCCGCAAAAGCCTAAAAGCCAAACGCAAAACAACTGTGGGAGCGAGCCTGCTCGCGATGGCGTCTTAACATTCAACGAAGATGTTGACTGCAAGAAAGCTATCGCGAGCAGGCTCGCTCCCACATTATTTGATTTGTGTCGTTGGGGTCAGAGCGGTGCAGGCTCTTGAGCAGGCTTCGATTTGTCGATCCCCGGCACATGCAGGTTACCTTCGGCCACCTGATCACCTTCAAGCTGTGGCTGCGTGACCCACGTAAGGATGTCGTAGTAACGACGGATGTTCGCCACGAAATGCACCGGCTCGCCGCCCCGGGCGTAGCCATAACGCGTCTTGCTGTACCACTTCTTCTCTGACAGGCGCGGCAGCATTTTCTTCACATCCAGCCACTTGTCCGGGTTCAACCCTTCCTTCTTCGCCAGTTTGCGCGCGTCATCCAGGTGGCCGGTGCCGACGTTGTAGGCCGCCAGGGCAAACCAGGTGCGATCCGGCTCCTGAATCGACGCGTCCAGTTGATCCTTGATATAGGCCAGGTACTTGGCCCCACCCATGATGCTTTGCTTGGGGTCGAGGCGGTTGGACACGCCCATTGCTTGCGCGGTGTTCTGGGTCAGCATCATCAGGCCGCGCACGCCGGTCTTGGACGTGACCGCCGGTTGCCACAACGACTCCTGATAACCGATGGCGGCCAGCAGACGCCAGTCGACTTTTTCTTTCTTGGCGTATGCCTTGAAGTGCTGTTCGTACTTGGGCAGGCGCTGCTGCAAGTGCTGGGCGAAGGTGGTGGCGCCCATGTAGCCAAGAACGTCGACATGCCCGTAGTAGCGGTCTTTGAGGCGTTGCAGGGTGCCGTTTTTCTGCACCTTGTCGAGGTAGTCGTTGATTTCGTTGAGCAGGCTGTTGTCTTCGCCAGCGGCCACGGCCCAACTCTGGTTGCTGGCATCGCCGAGATCGAAGGCGACCCGAATGTTGGTGAAGTACACCTGGTTCATAGCGACTTCGTTGGAGTCGACCAGGGTCAGATCGATCTGGCCTTCATCGACCATGCGCAGCAGGTCGACGACTTCAACCGCGTCGGATTCTTCATACTCAATGCCGGGGTATTTCTTTTTCAGCGCAGCCAATTGTTCGGCGTGGGTGCTTCCTTTGAGCACCATGATCTTCTTGCCGACCAGATCACCGGCGTCGGTCGGCCGCGATTGGCCGTTGCGGTAGATAATCTGTGGGGTGACATCCAGGTAGGAGTGGGAAAACCTGACCTGTTTTTTACGTTCTTCGCTGCCGACCAGACCGGCCGCAGCCAGCACCGGGCCGTTAGGCTTGCCGACCTGGCTGTACAGGTCGTCGAGGTTGTCGGCGGTCTCGATCTTGAGTTCCACCCCCAGATCGTCGGCGAAGCGCTTCACCAGCTCGTATTCGAAGCCGGTTTCACCGTTGCGATCCTGGAAGTAGGTGGCGGGGCTGTTGCGGGTAACCACGCGCAGCACGCCATCCTCCTTTACGCGCTCCAGCGTGTTGGGTTTATCAACACAGCCATTGAGCAGCAGGAAGAGTCCGGTTGCGATCAGCCATTTGGCGTACCGCGGACGCAAAGCCGTTGGGGAAAACATCTGCGCAGTATACGCAAAGGACCACGAGCGCCATATCTCGACAGCAAAGGGGTTGTCTGCTAGGCAATTGAAAAGGCCTCCGGAGCCCGCAGGAATGGGCCCGGACAGCATTTTCCGAGTGGAAAAAATAACCCTTTTTGAGTGTCTTTTCGAGGCCCGTATCTGCGGTCCGACACCCAGGTGCAGCCGCCCGTACCGTTTCGGGTGATGTCGCGGGCGGTTTAGGCTAGAATGCACGGCCTCAAAGCACACCCCTCCCGAGGCTGTCCCGAAGATGTTGATCCTGCGCGGCGCTCCTGCCCTTTCTGCCTTTCGCCACAGCAAACTCCTTGAGCAACTGAGCCAGAAGGTCCCGGCTGTCAGCGGCTTGTATGCTGAATTCGCTCACTTCGCCGAAGTTACCGGCGTCCTGACCGGCGACGAACAGCAGGTGCTCGCGCGCCTTCTGAAGTACGGCCCAAGTGTTCCGGTACAAGAGCCGACCGGTCGTCTGTTCCTGGTGTTGCCGCGTTTCGGCACCATCTCGCCGTGGTCCAGTAAAGCGAGTGACATCGCCCGCAACTGTGGCCTGAGCAAGATCCAGCGCCTGGAGCGCGGCATCGCGTTCTACGTGGCTGGCCAGTTCAGCGACGCCCAAGCACAGCTTATCGCTGACGTACTGCACGATCGCATGACGCAGATCGTTCTGGCCAACCTCGAACAGGCCGCCGGCCTGTTCAGCCACGCCGAACCCAAGCCGCTGACTGCGATCGACGTGCTGGGTGGCGGTCGCGCCGCGCTGGAAAAAGCCAACACCGAGCTGGGCCTGGCCCTGGCCGAAGACGAAATCGACTACCTGGTCAACGCCTTCGTCGGCTTGAAGCGCAACCCGCACGACATCGAACTGATGATGTTCGCCCAGGCGAACTCCGAGCACTGCCGTCACAAGATTTTCAACGCCAGTTGGGACATCGACGGTCAGAGCCAGGAAAAAAGCCTGTTCGGCATGATCAAGAACACCTACCAGATGCACAGCGAAGGTGTCTTGTCGGCTTATAAGGACAACGCTTCGGTGATCGTCGGTAACGTCGCCGGTCGTTTCTTCCCGGACCCTGAAACCCGCCAGTACCGCGCGGTGCAGGAACCGGTGCACATCCTGATGAAAGTCGAAACCCACAACCACCCGACCGCGATTGCCCCGTTCCCGGGCGCATCCACCGGCAGTGGCGGTGAGATCCGGGACGAAGGCGCGACCGGCCGTGGCGCCAAGCCAAAGGCTGGCCTGACCGGTTTCACCGTATCCAACCTGCAAATCCCGGGCTTCGAACAGCCGTGGGAAGTGCCGTACGGCAAGCCTGAGCGCATCGTGACCGCGCTGGACATCATGATCGAAGGCCCACTGGGTGGTGCCGCGTTCAACAACGAATTCGGTCGTCCAGCCCTGACCGGCTACTTCCGTACCTTCGAACAGTCGATCACCACCCCGCGTGGCGACGAAGTTCGTGGTTACCACAAGCCGATCATGCTGGCCGGCGGCATGGGTAACATCCGTGCCGAACACGTACAGAAAGGCGAGATCACCGTCGGCTCCAAGCTGATCGTGCTCGGCGGCCCGGCGATGCTGATCGGTCTGGGCGGCGGCGCGGCTTCCTCCATGGCCACCGGCACCAGCTCGGCTGACCTGGACTTCGCTTCGGTACAACGCGAAAACCCTGAGATGGAGCGTCGCTGCCAGGAAGTCATCGACCGTTGCTGGCAGTTGGGTGACAAGAACCCGATCAGCTTCATTCACGACGTCGGCGCGGGCGGTCTGTCCAACGCCTTCCCGGAACTGGTCAACGACGGCAACCGTGGTGGCCGCTTCGAACTGCGCAACATTCCAAACGACGAGCCGGGCATGGCCCCGCACGAAATCTGGAGTAACGAATCCCAGGAACGCTATGTTCTGGCGGTCGGCCCGGCTGACTTCGAACGCTTCCAGGCGATCTGCGAGCGCGAGCGCTGCCCGTTCGCCGTGGTCGGCGAAGCCACTGCCGAACCGCAACTGACGGTCACCGACAGCCACTTCGGCAACAGCCCGGTGGACATGCCGCTGGAAGTGCTGCTGGGCAAAGCCCCGCGCATGCACCGTTCGGCCGTTCGTGAAAACGAACTGGGCGACGATTTCGATCCGTCGACGCTTGAAATTGCAGATTGCGTCGAGCGCGTTCTGCATCACCCGGCCGTGGCGAGCAAAAGCTTCCTGATCACCATCGGCGACCGCACCATCACCGGCCTCGTGGCCCGTGACCAAATGGTTGGCCCGTGGCAGGTTCCGGTGGCCGACGTTGCCGTCACCGCCACCAGCTTCGACGTCTACACCGGTGAAGCCATGGCCATGGGCGAGCGCACTCCGCTGGCGCTGCTGGACGCTCCGGCGTCGGGCCGTATGGCTATCGGCGAAACCCTGACCAACATCGCCGCTTCGCGCATCAATAAGATCTCCGACATCAAACTATCGGCGAACTGGATGTCCGCTGCCGGTCACCCGGGTGAAGACGCGCGCCTGTACGACACCGTGAAAGCGGTCGGCATGGAACTGTGTCCTGAGCTTGGCATCACCATTCCGGTGGGCAAGGACTCCATGTCCATGGCCACGCGCTGGAACGACGAAGGCGTCGACAAGACCGTGACTTCGCCAATGTCCCTGATCGTGACCGGTTTCGCGCCAGTGGCTGACATCCGTCAGACCCTGACCCCGGAACTGCGCATGGACAAGGGCACCACCGACCTGATCCTGATCGATCTGGGCCGTGGTCAAAACCGCATGGGCGCCTCGATCCTGGCACAGGTGCACGGCAAGCTCGGCTCGCAAGCGCCGGACGTAGATGATTCCGAAGACCTCAAAGCCTTCTTTGCGGTGATCCAGGGCCTGAATGCCGACGGTCACCTGCTGGCGTACCACGACCGTTCCGACGGTGGTCTGCTGACCAGCGTGGTGGAAATGGCCTTCGCCGGCCACTGCGGTCTGAGCCTGAACCTCGACGGTCTGGCAGAAACCTCCGCCGACATCGCTGCGATCCTGTTCAACGAAGAACTGGGCGCCGTGATTCAGGTTCGTCAGGACTCCACACCGGACATCCTCGCGCAGTTCAGCGCTGCCGGTTTGGGCGAGTGCGTGTCGGTGATCGGTCAGCCGATGAACAACGGTCAGATCAACATCACCTTCAACGGCGAAACCGTGTTCGAAGGTCAGCGTCGTCTGCTGCAGCGTCAGTGGGCTGAAACCAGCTACCAGATCCAGCGTCTGCGTGACAACGCCGATTGCGCCGAACAAGAGTTCGACGTGCTGCTGGAAGAAGACAACCCGGGCCTGAGCGTCAAGCTCAGCTTCGACGTCAACCAGGACGTTGCCGCGCCTTACATCAAAAAAGGCATCCGCCCACAGGTTGCCGTTCTGCGTGAGCAGGGCGTCAACGGTCAGGTGGAAATGGCGGCCGCGTTCGACCGCGCCGGTTTCAATGCGATCGACGTGCACATGAGCGACATTCTGGCCGGCCGTGTCGACCTGAACGAGTTCAAAGGTCTGGTGGCGTGCGGTGGTTTCTCCTACGGCGACGTACTCGGTGCCGGCGAAGGCTGGGCCAAGTCCGCGCTGTTCAATAGCCGTGCTCGCGATGCGTTCCAGGGCTTCTTCGAACGCAACGACAGCTTCACCCTCGGCGTGTGCAACGGTTGCCAGATGATGTCCAACCTGCACGAGCTGATCCCGGGCAGCGAGTTCTGGCCGCACTTCGTGCGTAACCGCTCCGAGCAGTTCGAAGCGCGCGTGGCCATGGTTCAGGTCCAGGAGTCGAACTCGATCTTCCTGCAAGGCATGGCCGGTTCGCGCATGCCAATCGCCATCGCTCACGGTGAAGGCCATGCCGAATTCGCCAGCGAAGAAGCGTTGCTGGAAGCCGATCTGTCGGGCTGCGTGGCAATGCGCTTCGTCGACAACCACGGCAAGGTCACCGAAAAATACCCGGCCAACCCGAACGGCTCGCCGCGCGGGATCACCGGTTTGACCAGCCGCGACGGTCGCGTAACGATCATGATGCCGCACCCGGAACGTGTGTTCCGCGCCGTGCAGAACTCGTGGCGTTCGGAAGACTGGAACGAAGACGCACCTTGGATGCGTATGTTCCGTAACGCTCGGGTCTGGGTAAACTAAAAGCGGGTGAACTAAGCGTCGTGTACAAGCTCAGCTTTTTTGTTCCGGCCAGTCATGTGGAGCAAGTCAAAAGTGCCGTATTCGCCGCTGGTGGCGGACGGATCGGCGCTTACGACCAATGCGCCTGGCAAGTGCTCGGCCTCGGCCAGTTTCGCCCGTTGGACGGCAGTCAGCCGTTCATTGGTGAAGCGGGACAGGTCGAACAGGTTGAGGAATGGAAGGTTGAGCTGGTGGTCAGCGATGAGTTGATTCGGGCGGTGGTGGTGGCTCTGAAGCAGAGCCATCCCTATGAGGCGCCGGCTTACGAGGTGTGGCGGTTGGAGGATTTTTGATTCTCTTGCCGCTGAAATGAAAAACCCGCTGAATTCGCGTTCAGCGGGTTTTTTGTTGCTCTGAATTACAAGGATCCAGCCAGAATGGGGTTACGGGCGGATCTCGATCATCGTGCCGTCCGGTACCAGGTTCCAGACTTCGCGCATGTCCATGTTGCGCATGGCGATGCAGCCGTCCGTCCAGTCCAGGGTGTGGAACAGGGATTCAGGGTTTTCCTCAGTGTCCGGCGTTCCGTGGATCATGATCATGCCACCGGGATCGACACCCTCTCTGCGCGAACGGGCAGAGTCGCTGATGTTCGGGTAGGAGATGTGCATTGCCAGGTTGAAGCGATCGCTGACCTTGCGCCAGTCCACCCAATAGAGACCTTCTGGCGTGCGTTTGTCACCCTCCATCAGTTTTGGGCCTTGGGGATGCTTGCCCAAGGATATGCGATAGGTCTTGAGCGGCTTGCCATTATTGATCAATTGCAGTTGGTGAGCGGATTTCAGGACCAGAATTTTTTCGATGACTCTGCCATTCAGGGGTTCCGCAACGGAAGCCTGTGACATGGCAACGAACGACAAGCATAAAACGACAAGCAACCAGCGCATTGAAACGATATCCCTAGAGGTGTCGGCTATTTTAGTTATAGATGTTTTAAGTGATGGCAAGCTGAGCAAGTGGCGGGATCGATTCGGACCGCACAGGGTAGGCCTCGGTCCGCCGGTCAGCGAAGAAGCATTCTAGGGTACGGCCCACTGTGCGGAAAGCCAGGTCGGACCAAGGGATGTCGGCTTCCTCGAAAAGCTGCACTTCCAGGCTCTCGGGGCCGGCACAAAAGTCCAGGTCTGCCAGCTCGGCGCGAAAGAATACATGCACCTGGCTGATGTGCGGCACGTCGATCAATGTATAGATACTCAGGTTGCGCACCCGGGCACAGGCTTCTTCGGCGGTTTCGCGAATGGCCGCCTGCTCGATGGTTTCACCGTTCTCCATGAAACCGGCAGGCAGGGTCCAGTAACCGAGCCGTGGCTCGATGGCACGCCGACACAGCAACACTTTCGAGCCCCAGGTCGCGACGCAACCGGCGACGATGTTGGGGTTCTGGTAGTGAATCGTATGGCAGCTGTCGCAGACAAATCGCAGACGCGAATCGCCTTCGGGAATACGCTGGGTCACCGGGTTGCCGCACTGACTGCAAAATTTCATGCTTGGGTTCCTGAATGCTGCGCCTATCTTGGCGTGCGGCGGTGTCTGTCGGCAAGTTGTCGTTTAGCGACATGCAGTGGTTATGGGGTTGGGCGGTCGGTTCGATTGGTGCATGATGCAAAGTAGAGAATAAATCGAGAAGTCTCATGCTGGACGAGCTACTGCATCGAGTAAGCAACCACACTCCACGCACACTGGAAACCGACAAGCGTTTCCCAGAGGCTGCGGTACTGGTGCCCATCACTCGCAGTGATGAACCAGAACTGGTTCTGACCCTGCGCGCCAGCGGGCTCTCGACCCATGGCGGTGAAGTGGCCTTTCCCGGTGGTCGTCGCGACCCCGAGGACCCCGACCTGATTTTCACCGCGCTACGTGAGGCCGAAGAAGAAATCGGCCTGCCACCGGGCCTGGTTGAAGTGATCGGCCCGCTTAGCCCGCTGATCTCCCTGCACGGCATCAAGGTCACGCCTTATGTCGGGGTGATTCCGGATTTTGTCGAATATCGGGCCAACGATGCCGAGATCGCTGCTGTCTTCAGCGTACCGCTCGAATTCTTCCGCAAGGACCCGCGCGAACACACCCATCGCATCGATTACCAGGGCCGTAGCTGGTACGTGCCGAGCTACCGTTATGGCGAATACAAGATCTGGGGCTTGACGGCGATTATGATCGTCGAGTTGATCAATTTGCTCTATGACGCGAAAATCAGCCTGCATCAACCGCCCAAGAGTTTTATCAACACCTGAGCCATCGTTCGTATGGCGTCAACCGTGCTTTGTATGAGCCTGCCTGGCCTTGAGGACAACAAGATGAAATATCGCCTGGGCGATGCCCGCGTCGAAACCCATCCGCAGAGCTGGGTCGCGCCCAATGCCGTGCTGGTGGGCAAGGTCAAACTGGAAGAGGGCGCCAACGTCTGGTTCAACGCCGTACTGCGGGGCGACAACGAACTGATCCTGATCGGCAAGAACAGCAATGTCCAGGACGGTACCGTGATGCACACCGACATGGGCTACCCGCTGACCATCGGCACTGGCGTGACCATTGGTCATAACGCCATGCTGCATGGCTGCACCGTGGGTGATTACAGCTTGATCGGCATTAATGCGGTCATTCTGAATGGCGCGAAAATTGGCAAAAACTGCATCATCGGCGCCAATTCGCTGATTGGCGAAGGCAAGGAAATTCCCGATGGGTCGCTAGTCATGGGTTCCCCAGGCAAAGTGGTGCGTGAGCTGACCGAGCAGCAGAAGAAGATGCTGGAGGCCAGCGCTGCCCACTATGTGCATAACTCGCAGCGCTATGCCCGTGATCTGGTCGAGCAGGAAGAATGAGCGCCACTGAACGACCGGTGCCATCGCCCTGCGTGAATATTTGCGCGTTGGATGACGACGACATTTGCACCGGGTGTCAGCGGACGGTGGAAGAGATCACGCGCTGGAGCCGTATGAACAACGAAGAGCGCCGCGCGGTGTTGGGGTTGTGTCATGAGCGGGCCAAATCCAGCGGGTTGCTGTGGATGATCGGCAAAACCCCGGACCTGTAGCAGCTGGCGCAGCCTGCGTCCGGCTGCGTCCGGCTGCGCAGCAGTCGCAAAATCAGGCACTTCGGTTATTCAGTCAAATCGCGTTCTCAGGGTTTACGACTGCTGCGCAGCCGGACGCAGCCTTCGGCAGCTGCTACAGGGTTCGTGTCCGGGTTTGATGGTTGGGGCGGGGCTGAAGTAATCTATGCACCAAATTGACAGGTATTCCCCCGTCCCATGTTCTTTCTGATCGCCTACATCAGCAGCGTCGTGCTGATCAACTACGCCTTTTCCACCGCACCTTGACATCATCTGGTCGGCCTGGGGTGGATTGGTGTTCGTACTGCGCGACATGGTGCAGATCCGCTTCGGTCACGGCGCCATCGCCGCAATGCTGGCCGCGCTGGTGCTGTCCTACGTCACCTCCGATCCATCTATCGCATTGGCCAGCGCCACGGCGTTTGCGGTGTCCGAGTGCATCGACTGGCTGGTGTTCAGCATCACCAAACGCCCGTTGCACGATCGCCTTTGGATAAGTTCGGCGCTGAGCATTCCCCTCGATACCTTCATTTTTTTCGGCATGATCGACGCGTTTACTCCCGGTGTGATCCTCACAGCCATGGGTTCGAAGTTCGCTGGCGTGACCGTTGTTTGGCTGATCATGGCCTGGCGCTTGCGCAAACAGGCCCTCGTCAGCTGAAGCCAAACCCTTCGGTTCATGTAAAATGCCGCGCTTTCTCCCCATGGGAAGCGCGCATGGCGTTGCATCCCTCGATGATCCGCTTCTTGAGGACCTGAGATGACCCGTATCGGAACTCCATTGTCGCCAACCGCGACCCGCGTATTGCTGTGTGGCTGTGGTGAGTTGGGCAAGGAAGTGGTAATCGAGCTGCAACGCCTGGGCGTTGAAGTGATTGCCGTGGATCGTTATGCCGACGCCCCGGCCATGCAGGTCGCCCATCGCAGCCACGTGATTAATATGCTCGATGGCGCCGCCCTGCGTGCGGTGATCGAAGCCGAGAAGCCGCACTTCATCGTGCCGGAAATCGAAGCCATCGCGACCGCCACTCTGGTCGAACTGGAAGCCGAAGGCTTCACCGTGATTCCGACCGCGCGTGCCGCGCAGCTGACCATGAACCGTGAAGGCATCCGTCGCCTGGCCGCCGAAGAGCTGGACCTGCCGACCTCGCCGTACCATTTCGCCGATACTTTCGAGGATTACAGCAAAGCCGTCGAAGACCTCGGCTTCCCATGCGTGGTCAAGCCGGTGATGAGTTCCTCGGGCAAAGGCCAGAGCCTGTTGCGTAGCGCCGATGACGTCAAAACCGCGTGGGACTACGCGCAAGAAGGCGGCCGCGCCGGCAAAGGTCGCGTGATCGTTGAAGGTTTCATCGACTTCGACTACGAAATCACCCTGCTGACCGTGCGTCACGTCGGCGGTACCACCTTCTGCGCGCCGGTCGGTCACCGTCAGGAGAAGGGCGACTATCAGGAATCCTGGCAGCCACAAGCCATGAGCCCGGTTGCTTTGGCTGAGTCCGAGCGTGTGGCCAAAGCGGTCACCGAGGCGCTGGGCGGTCGTGGCCTGTTTGGCGTCGAGTTGTTCATCAAAGGCGATCAGGTGTGGTTCAGCGAAGTCTCGCCGCGCCCGCATGACACTGGCCTGGTGACCCTGATTTCCCAGGACCTGTCGCAGTTCGCGCTGCACGCACGGGCGATTCTGGGCCTGCCGATTCCGCTGATCCGTCAGTTCGGCCCTTCGGCTTCAGCGGTGATTCTGGTGGAAGGGCAGTCGACCCAGACCGCTTTCGCCAACCTGGGGGCTGCGTTGAGCGAGCCGGACACGGCGTTGCGTCTGTTTGGCAAGCCAGAAGTGAATGGTCAGCGCCGGATGGGCGTGGCATTGGCGCGGGATGAGTCGATTGAATTGGCTCGTGCCAAGGCCACCCGTGCTTCTCAGGCTGTCGCGGTAGAGCTGTAAACCGAGTCGCGCCTATCGCGGGCAAGTCCGGCTCCCACAGGAATTGCATTCTTTCTGGCCGAATGCGTTCCCTGTGGGAGCCGGGCTTGCCCGCGATGGCGATCTATCAGGTTACCCGATTCAAATCGTTGTTACGCGTCTCCTTCAGGCACAGCACCGCAATCAAGCTCAACACCGCCGCCACCGACACATACCCGCCGACATAACTCAGACCGCCCATCGCCACCAGCTTCTGCGCGAAGAATGGCGCCGCCGAGGCCCCGACGATCCCGCCCAGGTTGTACGCCGCCGAGGCTCCGGTATAGCGAACGTGAGTCGGAAACAGCTCAGGCAGCAACGCACCCATCGGCGCAAACGTCACGCCCATCAGAAACAATTCGATGCACAGGAACAGCGCCACGCCCCAGGTTGAACCTTGGGTCAGCAGCGGTTCCATCAAGAACCCGGACAAAATCGCCAGCACGCCACCGATGATCAGCACCGGTTTGCGCCCGTAACGGTCGCTGGCCCACGCCGACAGTGGCGTCGCGGCGGCCATGAACAGCACCGCGAAGCACAGTAAGGCGAGGAAGGTTTCACGGGTGTAGCCGAGGGTCGACACGCCGTAACTCAGCGAAAACACCGTCGAGATGTAGAACAGCGCATAGCACACCACCATCGAGCCGGCGCCCAGCAGCATCGGTGCCCAGTATTGGCTGAACAGCTCGACCAGCGGGATTTTCACCCGTTCCTGGCGAGCCATGGCATTGGCGAACACCGGGGTTTCGTGGAGCTTGAGGCGCACGTACAACCCGACCATCACCAGTACGGCACTGAGCAGGAATGGAATCCGCCAGCCCCATGAGCGGAATTGTTCATCGTTCAGCGTCATTGCAAGGGTCAGGAACAGACCGTTTGCCGCCAGAAAGCCAATCGAAGGACCCAGCTGCGGGAACATGCCGAACCAGGCGCGTTTGCCTTTGGGCGCGTTCTCCGTGGCCAGCAGCGCCGCACCGCCCCATTCACCGCCCAGCCCCAAGCCTTGGCCGAAGCGCAGCACGCAAAGCAGGATCGGCGCCCAGGCGCCAATGCTGTCGTAACCCGGCAACACGCCGATCAGCGTCGTGCAGACGCCCATCAGCAGCAGCGAAGCGACGAGTGTTGATTTTCGCCCGATGCGATCACCGAAGTGGCCGAACAGGGCAGAACCCAGCGGTCGCGCAAGAAAGGCGATACCGAAGGTGAGAAACGCCGACAACATTTGCGCGGTGCCGGAGGTCTGTGGAAAGAACACCGGCCCGATCACCAACGCTGCTGCGGTGGCATAGACGTAGAAGTCGTAAAACTCGATGGCGGTGCCGATGAAACTCGCGGTGGCCACCCGGGTGGCGGAGTTCGTCGGTTGTGCGGACGTGGTTTCGGTATAAGTCGTGCTGGTCGTCATGCGGTTATCCCTGACAGTCATGTGCCCCAGTGGAGCGAATTATTATGGTCGAACACCCAGGGATGTGGGTTTTGTTGCAGAGTGCGGGTAGCACTGGAGTGAGGCGGGGCTTGGGTAAGCGCCCCGATTATAGGAAGGAGCCTAACGATTCAACAAGGGGATTAAATAACGACTGGAACTGAACTGGTATGCCAGATCAGCACCCGCGTGACGCGATTGTCTTCGGTCTCCAGAATTTCCAGGCGATAGCGCCCGATCTTCAGGCATACCGCGCTGTCCGGAATGGTCTCAAGGGCTTCGGTCACCAATCCGTTAAGGGTTTTCGGACCATCGCTGGGCAGGTGCCAGCCCAGGCTCTTGTTCAAGTCGCGAATCGACGCCGCACCATCAATCACCAGGCGTCCATCGGCCTGAGGATGGATGTGCGGGTTGTCCAGGCTGTGCTGGCTTTCGAACTCACCGACGATTTCTTCAAGAATGTCCTCCAGGGTCACGATACCCAGCACTTCGCCGTACTCGTCGACCACCATGCCCAAGCGCCGCTGCTGCTTGTGGAAGTTCAGCAGCTGCAGCTGCAGCGGGGTGCTTTCCGGGACGAAATAAGGGTCATGGCTGGCCGCCATCAGCGCTTCCATCGTCAGGCTGGCATCGGCCAGCAAATGACGGATGTGCCGGGTGTTGAGCACCGCTTCGACCTGGTTGATGTCGCTGTGGAACACCGGCAGGCGCGTGCGCTTGTTGTGGCGCAATTGCTCGATGATTTCTTCAATCGGGTCGTCGAGGTTGATGCCGTCGACGTCACTGCGCGGCACCAGAATGTCGTTGACCGTGATGTTGTCCAGCGCGTGGATGCCGGACAGCGGGTGCGGGCGGCAGACGCTATGGTCCTGATCTTCGTGCCGATCCGTCGGCGCTTCGTCTTCGCTCTGCTGCACGACTTTGACTTTGCGAGCGAACGGTCGCATCAACAACTGGCTCAAGCCATTGAGCATCCAGGCGGCCGGGTAGATGATTTTCAGTGGCGCGCCGAGCAAGGTGTTGCCCAGGTTCAGCACCGCGTCAGGGTGGCGATAGGCGAGTGTGCGCGGCAGGTAGTCGGCGAACACCAGGAGTGCGGCGCCAGCGCCGAGACAGGCGACCCATGGGCCGTTCCCGGCCCAGGTGAAAATCGCCAGCAACGTGCTGATGACCATGACCAGCGCACGGCACAGGGTGTTGCAGAAGATCAGGCTGTTGAGCGGGAAGCTCAGCTTCGCCACCGGTTTGTCGCTCGAACGCGAGGCAGTCCGCTGGGCCAGCAACTGCTGTTGTGCTGCTTCGATGGCGGTAAACAGCCCCGACCATAAAATCAGCAGGGCCAATACCGCGAGCATCGGCCCTATGGGCAAGTCGTCCATTAATGCCGCCCGTCAGATATGCAGGATGTATTCACGAACCAGCTTGCTGCCGAAATACGCCAGCATCAGCAGGCAGAAACCAGCCAGAGTCCAGCGAATTGCCTTGTGTCCGCGCCAGCCGAGGCGATTGCGGCCCCACAGCAGCACACTGAAGACAATCCAGGCCAGGCACGCCAGCAAGGTTTTATGCACCAGGTGCTGGGCGAACAGGTTGTCGACAAACAACCAGCCGGAGATCAACGACAACGATAGCAGCGTCCAGCCGGCCCACAGGAAACCGAACAGCAGGCTTTCCATGGTTTGCAGCGGCGGGAAATTCCTGATCAGCCCTGACGGATGTTTGTGCTTGAGCTGATGGTCTTGAACCAGCAGTAGCAAGGACTGGAACACCGCAATGGTGAACATGCCGTAGGCGAGGATCGACAGCAGGATATGGGCGAGGATGCCCGGTGCTTCGTCGATGATCTGTACGGTGCCGGCCGGCGCGAACTGCGCCAGCAGCACGGTCGCGGCCCCCAGCGGGAACAGCAATATCAGCAGGTTTTCCACCGGGATCCGCGAGCAGGCCAGCAAGGTCAAGGCAATGACCGCGGCGGCAATCAGGCTGGCGGCGCTGAAAAAATCCAGGCCCAGGCCGATCGGCGTCAGCAGGTGGGTAAGCAGGCTGGCGCTGTGAGCCAGGACCGCCAATACGCCGAGCGTGACCAGCAGGCGCTTGTTCGCCTTGGCGCCGGTGGCCAGACGAGAGCCCTGATAAAGAGTCGCAGCGGCATATAAGCAGGCGGCGGCGAGAGTGGTAAGCAAACTGGGTGACAAGGGGAGCATAAATCCTGTTAGGCAAGCCCGAAAGGGGCTGAGTTTGGCATAGAACCCCCGCCGCACGAAAGTGTGAGGTGTCCGCCAGACGCAGTCTTCGCTATAATCCGCGACCTGCCCACGCCGCAGGCTCGCCGAGCACATGTTTATTCCGGTCTGGGCCGCCATTATCCCGGTCTACACAGGGCCTGAAAGGATCGCGCAATGTTTGAAAACTTAACCGACCGTCTCTCGCAGACGCTGCGCCATGTCACCGGCAAGGCCAAGCTGACCGAAGACAACATCAAAGACACCCTGCGTGAAGTGCGCATGGCGTTGCTCGAAGCCGACGTCGCCTTGCCCGTGGTCAAAGACTTCGTCAATTCGGTCAAGGAACGCGCTGTCGGCACCGAGGTGTCGCGCAGCCTGACACCGGGCCAGGCCTTTGTGAAGATCGTCCAGGCCGAGCTCGAAAGCCTGATGGGCGCGGCCAACGAAGACCTGAACCTGAGCGCCGTTCCACCTGCCGTGATCCTGATGGCCGGTTTGCAGGGCGCGGGTAAAACCACCACCGCCGGCAAACTTGCGCGCTTCCTTAAAGAGCGCAAGAAAAAGTCGGTCATGGTCGTGTCCGCGGACGTTTACCGTCCGGCGGCAATCAAACAGCTGGAAATGCTTGCGGGTGAAGTCGGTGTTACCTTCTTCCCGTCCGACCTGAGCCAGAAGCCGGTCGACATCGCGCAAGCGGCTATTAAAGAAGCAAAGCTTAAGTTCATTGATGTGGTCATCGTCGATACCGCCGGTCGTTTACACATCGACGAAGAGATGATGGGCGAGATCAAGGCGCTGCACGCCGCGATCAACCCGGTCGAAACCCTGTTCGTGGTTGACGCCATGACCGGCCAGGACGCCGCCAACACCGCCAAGGCGTTTGGTGATGCACTGCCGCTGACCGGGGTGATCCTGACCAAGGTCGACGGCGATGCCCGTGGCGGTGCCGCCCTGTCGGTTCGAGCCATCACCGGCAAGCCGATCAAGTTCATCGGTATGGGCGAGAAGAGCGAAGCGCTCGATCCGTTCCATCCTGAGCGTATTGCTTCGCGCATCCTCGGCATGGGCGACGTGCTCAGCCTGATCGAACAGGCCGAAGCGACCCTCGACAAGGACAAGGCCGACAAACTGGCCAAGAAACTGAAGAAGGGCAAGGGTTTCGATCTCGAAGACTTCCGCGATCAGTTGCAACAAATGAAGAACATGGGCGGCCTCGGCGGTCTCATGGACAAACTGCCCAACATGGGCGGCGTGAACCTGGCGCAGATGGGCAATGCCCAGGGTGCGGCAGAAAAGCAATTCAAGCAGATGGAAGCCATCATCAACTCCATGACCCCGGCCGAGCGCCGCGACCCTGATGTGATCAGCGGTTCGCGCAAACGCCGGATCGCCATGGGTTCCGGCACTCAGGTGCAGGACATCGGTCGCTTGATCAAGCAACACAAGCAGATGCAGAAGATGATGAAGAAATTCTCCGCCAAGGGCGGAATGGCCAAAATGATGCGCGGCATGGGCGGTATGTTGCCCGGCGGCGGCATGCCAAAGATGTAAAGAATTCGCGCAAGGGCTTGCTCTTGCGCAACCCCACAAGGAAGTGGGAACTCCAGCAAACCCGCACTTGGCGGGAGCTGACTGGCCGTTTTCAACGACGGCTCTATAGCAAATCTGGATGGCGTCCGATAGGCCGCCGGAAAAAGACATTTGCAAAAGTCCGGATATTCCTTAGAATATGCGGCCTTTCGGGCACCTATGCCCGCTGTGCCTTTAGATTTGCAGCACCGACTACAGGAACGATGTTCACATGCTAACAATCCGTCTTGCCCTTGGCGGCTCCAAAAAGCGCCCGTTTTACCACTTGACCGTAACCGACAGCCGCAACCCGCGCGACGGTTCGCACAAGGAACAGGTTGGTTTCTTCAACCCTGTTGCTCGTGGTCAAGAAGTCCGTCTGTCCGTGAACCAAGAGCGCGTAGCCTACTGGCTGAGCGTTGGTGCACAACCTTCTGAGCGTGTTGCTCAGTTGTTGAAGGACGCGGCTAAGGCTGCGGCCTGAGCAATATGAACGCGACGCCAGCTGTTGCTGATGATTTGATCGTTATTGGCAAAATTTATTCGGTTCATGGCGTTCGCGGCGAAGTGAAGGTGTATTCCTTTACTGATCCGACAGAAAACCTGTTGCAGTACAAAACCTGGACGCTCAAGCGCGAAGGCAATGTGAAACAGGTCGAGCTGGTCAGCGGACGTGGGAACGACAAGTTCCTGGTCGCAAAGCTCAAGGGTCTTGATGATCGTGAAGAAGCCCGTCTTCTGGCCGGTTATGAGATCTGCGTGCCGCGCAACCTGTTCCCTGAATTGACCGACGGCGAGTACTACTGGTACCAGCTGGAAGGTCTGAAGGTTATTGATCAACTCGGGCAATTGCTCGGGAAAATCGATCATCTTCTGGAAACCGGCGCCAATGATGTAATGGTGGTCAAGCCTTGCGCTGGCAGCCTGGATGATCGCGAACGCCTGTTGCCCTATACGGAACAATGCGTGTTGGCTGTCGATCTGGCCGCAGGCGAGATGAAGGTGGATTGGGACGCGGACTTCTAAGCGTGGCTAACTTGCGCGTAGAAGTGATCAGTTTGTTTCCCGAGATGTTCTCCGCCATCAGCGAGTACGGCATCACCAGTCGGGCGGTGAAACAGGGGCTGTTGCAGCTCACCTGTTGGAACCCGCGAGACTACACGACGGATCGACATCACACTGTGGATGATCGCCCATTTGGCGGTGGTCCGGGCATGGTGATGAAGATCAAGCCCCTGGAAGATGCACTGGTTCAGGCCAAGGCAGCAGCCGGGGAGGCGGCGAAGGTAATTTACCTGTCCCCCCAAGGCCGTCAACTGACTCAGTCGGCGGTGCGCGAGTTGGCGAATCTGGATGCATTGATCCTGATTGCCGGCCGCTATGAAGGCATTGACGAGCGTTTTATAGATACTCATGTCGATGAAGAGTGGTCGATTGGCGACTATGTACTGTCTGGCGGCGAGCTGCCGGCGATGGTCCTGATCGATGCGGTTACACGACTGCTGCCTGGAGCTTTAGGGCATGCGGACTCCGCCGAGGAAGATTCCTTTACGGATGGTCTGCTGGATTGCCCGCACTACACCCGACCGGAGGTGTATGCGGATCAGCGTGTTCCCGACGTGTTGCTAAGTGGCAATCACGCGCATATCCGGCGTTGGCGTTTACAGCAGTCCCTTGGTAGGACCTTTGAACGACGCGCCGATCTTCTGGAAAGCCGCTCGCTTTCTGGAGAAGAGAAGAAGCTGCTCGAGGAATACATCCGCGAGCGGGACGATAGTTAACAACGTATCGATGGTAGATCCGACGATTTACCTTAGGAGCACAGCATGACTAACAAAATCATCCTTGCACTCGAAGCAGAGCAGATGACCAAAGAGATCCCTACCTTTGCCCCGGGCGACACCATTGTCGTTCAGGTGAAAGTGAAGGAAGGCGACCGTTCGCGTCTGCAAGCGTTCGAAGGTGTTGTTATCGCCAAGCGTAACCGCGGCGTAAACAGTGCTTTCACCGTTCGTAAAATCTCCAACGGTGTTGGCGTAGAGCGTACTTTCCAGACCTACAGCCCGCAAATCGACAGCATGGCCGTTAAACGTCGCGGTGACGTACGTAAAGCCAAGCTGTACTACCTGCGTGACCTGTCTGGTAAAGCAGCTCGCATCAAGGAAAAACTGGCTTAAGTCCAGCTTCCGATGCAGAAAAAAGCAGCCTACGGGCTGCTTTTTTGTTGCCTGCGATTTATGCCGGCAATGGTTCCGCGAGTGCGCGTGCTATGAAAGACTGTTCGTCACTTTCCAGTCGTTACCTGTCTTGCCTGAGCCTTTATGCCTGCCATTGATCATCCGCTGATAGACCAATTTCTCGACGCCCTGTGGCTGGAAAAAGGTCTTGCCGATAACACCCGCGATGCCTATCGCAGCGACCTCGCGCTGTTCAACGGCTGGTTGCAGGAGAAAGGACTGGAGTTGATCAACGCTGGCCGTGAGTTGATCCTCGATCACTTGGCCTGGCGACTGGAGCAAAACTACAAACCCCGATCCACGGCGCGATTCCTCTCGGGTGTGCGTGGCTTTTATCGTTATTTGCTGCGGGAAAAACTGATCGCGGTTGACCCCACCTTGCGCGTCGACATGCCGCAGCTGGGCAGGCCCTTGCCGAAATCCCTGTCGGAAGCCGACGTCGAAGCCTTGCTCAAGGCGCCGGATCTGAGCGAAGCCATCGGCCAACGTGACCGCGCCATGCTCGAAGTGCTTTATGCGTGTGGTTTGCGGGTGACAGAGCTGATAAGCCTGACGCTGGAGCAGGTCAATTTGCGCCAGGGTGTGCTCCGGGTCATGGGCAAGGGCAGCAAGGAGCGCTTGGTGCCGATGGGCGAGGAAGCGATTGTCTGGGTCGAGCGCTACATGCGCGACGCCCGTGGCGAGTTGCTCGGCGGGCGTCCCAGTGATGTGCTGTTCCCCAGCCTGCGCGGCGAACAGATGACCCGCCAGACCTTTTGGCATCGCATCAAGCACCAGGCCAAGGTCGCCGGAATCGGCAAGTCGTTGTCACCACACACCCTTCGCCACGCTTTTGCGACGCACCTGCTCAACCACGGCGCCGACCTGCGTGTGGTGCAAATGCTGCTTGGCCACAGCGATTTGTCCACCACGCAGATCTACACCCATGTCGCCCGTGCACGCTTGCAGGACTTGCACGCCAAACACCACCCGCGCGGTTAGCGCGGACCGGCCGACGCAGGCTTCGCCAGCTGCATAAATGCGTCGTGCAGCGTGAGCGAGATGTCGTGCATCAGGCGCATTCGGCCACGCGAGCCTTATGTGGTAGGCTTTGCCGGTTTGCACGATGGGCGTTTATGACCCGGTGTATCGCACGGGCGTTCTGATCGTCCCATTTGTCCGCCTTCAGGAGTTCTCATGCGTCTGACCCAGATTTTCGCCGCCGCCGCCATTGCGTTGGTCAGCACCTTTGCCGTCGCTGATGACGCGGCCGACAAAGCCATTCGTAAAAGTCTGGAAAACCTCCAGCTCGACGTGCCCGTCGAAACCATCACGGCCAGCCCGCTGCCAGGTCTGTACGAAGTCAAACTCAAAGGTAGCCGCGTGTTGTACGCCAGCGCCGATGGCCAGTACGTGGTTCAGGGCTACATGTTTCAGCTCAAGGACGGCAAACCGGTCAACCTGACCGAGAAGACCGAGCGCCTGGGCGTTTCCAAACTGGTCAATGAAATTCCTGTCGCGGACACCGTGGTGTATCCGGCCATCGGTGAAACCAAGTCGCACATCACGGTGTTTACCGACACCACCTGCCCGTACTGTCACAAACTGCACGCCGAAGTGCCTGAGCTGAATAAACGTGGCATCGAAGTGCGTTATGTCGCATTCCCGCGCCAGGGTCTGGGATCGCCGGGTGACGAACAGCTGCAAGCGGTCTGGTGCTCGAAAGACAAGAAAGCCGCCATGGACAAAATGGTCGACGGCAAGGAAATCAAGGCCGCCAAGTGCGATAACCCGGTTTCCAAACAGTTCGCCCTCGGTCAGTCGATTGGCGTGAATGGTACACCGGCCATCGTTTTGGCCGACGGTCAGGTCATTCCGGGCTACCAGCCAGCGCCACAAGTCGCCAAACTGGCACTGAGCGCGAAGTAAATTCGAATCGTCACGGTCAGCCATTGACGATCATGGTCCGGCAGCAACATTGCCGGGTCATTAATAGGGAACCGCGAGTACGCGGTTGTTTTCACGGCCGACCTTGAGTCGGCCGTTTTATGGGGAGTTCACAGTGAAACCGGTCAAAGTAGGCATCTGTGGGTTAGGAACCGTCGGTGGCGGTACCTTCAACGTACTTCAGCGCAACGCCGAGGAAATTGCTCGTCGTGCCGGGCGTGGAATCGAAGTGGCACAAATTGCCACGCGCACGCCAAAGCCTCAGTTCCAAACGACCGGTATTGCGATTACCAACGATGTCTTCGAAGTGGCCACGAACCCTGAGATCGACATCGTTATAGAGTTGGTGGGCGGCTACACCGTTGCCCGCGAGCTGGTACTCAAGGCCATCGAGAATGGCAAGCATGTGGTCACCGCGAACAAGGCACTGATTGCCGTTCACGGTAATGAAATTTTCGCCAAGGCTCGCGAGAAAGGCGTGATTGTGGCGTTCGAAGCGGCTGTGGCCGGCGGCATTCCGGTGATCAAGGCGATCCGTGAAGGCCTGTCCGCCAACCGCATCAACTGGGTCGCCGGGATCATCAACGGCACCGGCAACTTCATCCTCACCGAAATGCGTGAAAAGGGCCGAACCTTCGAAGACGTGTTGGCCGAGGCGCAAGCCCTGGGTTACGCCGAAGCCGATCCGACTTTCGACGTTGAAGGCATCGACGCAGCCCACAAGCTGACGATTCTGGCCTCCATCGCGTTCGGTATCCCGCTGCAATTCGACAAGGCCTACACCGAAGGCATCACCAAGCTGACCACCGCTGACGTGAACTACGCCGAAGCGTTGGGCTACCGCATCAAGCACCTCGGTGTGGCACGCAGCACGCCTGCCGGTATCGAACTGCGCGTACACCCGACGCTGATCCCGGCTGATCGCCTGATCGCCAACGTCAACGGCGTGATGAACGCGGTCATGGTCAACGGCGATGCGGCCGGTTCGACGCTGTTCTACGGCGCAGGTGCGGGCATGGAGCCAACCGCTTCGTCGGTGATCGCCGACCTGGTGGACGTGGTTCGCGCCATGACCTCCGACCCGGAAAACCGCGTACCGCATCTGGCCTTCCAGCCGGACTCGCTGTCGGCGCATCCGATCCTGCCGATCGAATCCTGCGAAAGCGCCTACTACCTGCGCATTCAGGCCAAGGACCATCCGGGCGTGTTGGCTCAGGTGGCGAGCATCCTGTCGGAGCGTGGCATCAACATCGAATCGATCATGCAGAAAGAAGTGGAAGAGCATGACGGTCTGGTGCCGATGATCATGCTGACTCACCGTGTGCTGGAACAGCACATGAACGACGCGATTGCCGCCCTTGAAGCGTTGACCGGTGTTGTCGGTCCGGTTGTACGGATCCGTGTCGAACACCTTAACTAAGCAGCTGCAAGCTGCAAGCTGAAAGTTGCAAGCTAGAGACCAGTGTTGCTCAGCTTGCAGCTTGAAGCTTGAATCTTGAGGCTCAAACCGAAGGTTTGAAAAAATGCGCTATATCAGTACCCGCGGCCAGGCACCGGCCCTGAATTTCGAAGACGTCCTGCTGGCCGGTCTCGCCACAGACGGCGGTCTGTACGTCCCGGAAAACCTGCCACGTTTCACCCAGGAAGAAATCGCTTCCTGGGCCGGCCTGCCATATCACGAGCTGGCCTTCCGGGTGATGCGCCCGTTCGTGACCGGCAGCATCCCTGATGCCGATTTCAAAAAGATTCTCGAAGAAACGTACGGTGTGTTCTCGCACAACGCCGTAGCGCCACTGCGTCAGTTGAACGGCAACGAGTGGGTGCTGGAACTGTTCCACGGCCCAACCTTGGCGTTTAAAGACTTCGCCCTGCAACTGCTCGGTCGCCTGCTCGACTACGTGCTGGAAAAGCGCGGCGAGCGTGTGGTGATTGTCGGCGCGACTTCCGGTGATACCGGTTCGGCCGCCATCGAAGGCTGCAAGCATTGCGAAAACGTCGACATCTTCATCCTGCACCCGCACAACCGCGTGTCCGAAGTGCAGCGTCGGCAGATGACCACCATTTTCGGCGAGAACATCCACAACATCGCCATCGATGGCAACTTCGATGACTGCCAGGAAATGGTCAAGGCGAGCTTCGCTGACCAGAGCTTCCTCAAAGGTACGCGTCTGGTCGCGGTGAACTCGATCAACTGGGCGCGGATCATGGCCCAGATCGTCTACTACTTCCACGCCGCCCTGCAGCTCGGAGGCCCGGCGCGTTCGGTATCGTTCTCGGTGCCAACCGGCAACTTCGGCGACATCTTCGCCGGTTACCTGGCGCGCAACATGGGCCTGCCGATCAACCAGTTGATCGTCGCCACTAACCGCAACGACATCCTGCACCGCTTCATGAGCGGCAACCAGTACGTCAAGGAAACCCTGCACGCCACGCTGTCGCCGTCGATGGACATCATGGTGTCGTCGAACTTCGAACGCCTGCTGTTCGACTTGCACGGTCGCAATGGCGCGGCGATTGCCGGGCTAATGGACAGCTTCAAACAGGGTGGTGGTTTCAGCGTCGAAGAGGAGCGCTGGACCGAAGCCCGCAAACTGTTTGATTCGCTGTCCGTGGACGACGTGCAAACCTGCGAAACCATCGCCGAGGTGTACGAGCAAACCGGCGAGCTGCTGGACCCTCACACGGCCATCGGCGTGAAAGCTGCACGCGAGTGCCGTCGCAGCCTGGATATTCCAATGGTGATTCTCGGCACCGCGCATCCAGTCAAATTCCCGGACGCAGTGGAGAAGGCTGGCGTAGGAAAAGCGCTTGAGCTCCCTGCACATCTTTCTGATTTGTTTGAGAGAGATGAGCGTTGCACCGTGTTGCCAAACGACCTGAAAGCCGTGCAGGCCTTTGTCAGTCAGCATGGCAACCGCGGCAAGCCGCTGTAACCGTAAAAGCTGTCACATTTTGAAGCCCGTCTCCTGACGGGCTTTCTCATTTCTGCGTGCCACACTTGTAGCGTTTTCGCCCGTGAGGAAAGGGTGAGTTGATCACGAAGGAAGTGGCAATGTGGTTTTGTAGAGGGTTCAAACCAGCTGTGTGCTGGGTGTTTTTAGTCAGCGCCATCGGCTTTATTCAAACGGCGCTGTCGGCACAATTGGCGATTTCCGAGGCAAAGGGCTCTGTCATTGGCGTGATGATTGAGCTGAATGCCGAAGAAAAAAAATGGATGGCCGAAAACCCGCAAATCATCGTCGCGTCGACTCAATATCCGCTGTATCTGTTCAAGGATGAGCACGGTCAATGGAGCGGTTTGAACAATGACCTCCTCAATCGCATCGGTGAGATGACGGGGTTGCAGTTTATTCATGAGGAGTCGTTTTCCACCGCCCAATTGCTTGAGAGGCTGGAGAGTGGCGCGGCGGACATGAGCACGACGCTGGCGATGAACGACGAACGCAAGACGTTCCTGGATTTCAGTCATGCATTCGGAGGAGCGGGGTGGGTATTTGTCGGACGGGCGGGTTTGCCTGAGATCCAGTCTCTGGAGCAACTGATGAAAAGGGTGGTGGTGCTGCCGGCCAGGCATGCGCTGGAGCCGGTGATTCGTCGTGACTTTCCCTCCATCGAGCTACGCTCGGTCAAAACGTACGCCGAGGCCAGGGCCTTGGTCGAGAGCGGAGATGCCTACGCCACCATCGAAAATGAAACCGGCGCGCAGCTCTACCCGTCGGGACAACTCAAGGTGGGGCGTACGGTGGAGGGCAAATGGGAAGCGGACTACCTGACAATACGCAAAGGTCAGCCGCAGTTGCTCAGCGTCCTCAACAAGGCGCTCGAGGCGTTTCCGCCTGCCGAGTTGCGTGCCATTCGCTCGAAGTGGCTCAACGGGATCGGCCCGGTGCGTGAGCCGACTGGATGGCAACGGTTCACCCAGTGGGGGTGTTGGGGCATTTGTATAGTCAGCGTGTTCGGCCTGCTGTCCTTGCTCTGGAATCGACGTCTGACGGTACTGATCCAGCATCGCCTGAAGGCCGAGAAAAGTCTCAGCGATCAACTGGCCTTCCAGCAGGCGATGATGGACGCGATGCCCGACCCGATGTTTGTACGTGACCTGGAAGGGCGGATGGTCATTTGCAACAAGAGTTATGAGGAAGGCTTGTCGACCCGTTTTGATCAGGTTCAGGGGCGACAGCTGATCGAGCTCGACCTTCTGCCCAAGGCGACCGCCGAACTTCTGCATGCCGAATTTACCGTCCAGCTCGCCACGCGCCAACCCCGGTTCATTGAGCGTCATTTGTTGTTTCACAATGGCGTCAGGAACGTTTACCAATGGACTGTGCCGTTCTACAGCGCCGACGGCCAATTGCGAGGTTTATTGGGAGGCTGGACCGACAGAAGTCGGCGACGAGGAGAGTGAAGCCTTTGTTTTCTCCTTGTCATCTTCGCCGTGCATGCTCTATCAACCAGAGGCGCCGACGCGCCTGCACCTGAAATCCAGAACTTTCTTCTCGGGCCAGTGGTCATTAATGGTGAGCAGACCCCAGGCACTTTGTTTTCGGACTATTGAGTGGTGATCGAGATGGAAAGTATTAGTCTATTGCTCGTAGAGGCGCTGAGCCCCTATCAGGTCACGCTGACTCCGTCGGGCGCCCAGGGTGAATGCCTGGTGACATTGAAGAATACGACGGGCGCGATTGTCGTCGAACGCGCATTCAATCAAGCGCAGCTGACCGACAAACGTCTGCTGACCGACGTCGTCGACGGATTGCACCGCGACGTACTCATTGCCGAAGGACGGCTGGAGCCCTGTGTCATCGCGGCATTGCGTAATGCGGCTCAGGACAAAATCCTGGCCAGCCGAAATTGAAGTGATTTTTGTGGGAACCATCCCGCGACAAAGTCAGTCAGACCCTACAACAGCAGGATCAAGCATTGTGCTCCGGTGCTTGTAGCTTGCTGCTACGGGTCTTTATGTAGGCCACGTTTGACCCCGAGTCGTCTCCCCACTTCTCGGGGTTTCTTTTTGCCTGCGATTGGCCGTAACGCAGAATCAGCGCTTGAGCTTAGATAGCCCCATCTTTGCGCAATTGTGCAATTTGCAGCGCGTCATAGCCAAGTTCCTGGAGCACTTGTGCGTTGTGCTCACCGAGTTGCGGCCCGACCCATTCTGAAGTGCCAGGTGTTTCAGAGAGTTTCGGCACAATACCCGGCATCTTGAAATCCTTGCCATCCGGAAGCTTGGCCTGCAGGAACATTTCCCGGGCCAGGTACTGCGGATCGCTGAACATGTCTTCGGCGCTGAAGATCCGGCTGGCCGGGACGTCCGCTTGATTCAGCCGTTCGATGACCGTGTCCAGTGGCAGCGAATTGACCCAGCGGTCGATCACCCCATAAATCTCGTCGCGACGGCCATCACGCCCGTCATTGCTGGCCAGCACTGGGTCATTGGCCAGGTCGTCGCGGCCGATGATCAGCATGAAACGTTTGAAAATCGCATCGCCATTGGCGCCGATCTGCACATGTTTGCCGTCGGCGCTGGTGTGGATCGAGGAGGGCGTGATGCCCGGCATGATGTTACCGGTGCGTTCGCGAATAAAACCAAACACATCGAACTCCGGCACCATGCTTTCCATCATCGCGAAGATTGCTTCGTACAGCGCCACGTCGACCACTTGGCCGAGACCGCCGTTCACTTCGCGATGACGCAGGGCCATCAGTGCGCCGATCACACCCCAGAGCGCCGCAATCGAGTCGCCGATGGAAATTCCGGTGCGCACCGGTGGCCGGTCCTCGAACCCGGTGATGTAGCGCAGGCCACCCATGGATTCACCGACCGCGCCAAAACCGGGTTGATCTTTCATCGGCCCGGTCTGACCGAAACCGGAGAGGCGCACCATCACCAGCTTCGGGTTCAATGCATGCAGGACTTCCCAGCCCAGGCCGAGCTTTTCCAGGACGCCAGGGCGAAAGTTCTCGATCAGGATGTCCGCTTCGCTGAGCAGCTTTTTCAGAATCGCCAGGCCGTCGGGGTGTTTCAGGTTCAGGGTCAGGGACTTTTTGTTACGCGCCTGAACGAACCACCACAGCGAGGTGCCTTCGTACAGCTTTCGCCATTTGCGCAACGGATCGCCACCGTCGGGGGATTCGATCTTGATCACTTCGGCGCCAAACTCACCGCAAATGCGCGAGGCAAACGGCCCGGCGATCAGGGTACCCAATTCAATGACTTTCAGACCTGAGAGTGGTTTTCCGGAGAGCGGCATGCGGGATCCTGTAGGACAAAGGCTGGGCGAATACGCCGTTTTAACATAGCCGAACGTCAGACGAGCAAGCAGAATCGCCTTCAGTTCGATGATTACCTACAGCATCGGTTAGACTTGCCGCCTTTCCCCGTATCAAGAAGCCCGTTCATGGCCCAGCCGTCCACGACCTACAAGTTTGAACTGAACCTCACCGACCTCGACCGCAGCGTTTACGAGACCGTGAAGCAGACCATCGCCCGTCACCCTTCGGAAACCGAAGAACGCATGACCGTGCGGCTGCTGGCCTACGCCTTCTGGTACAACGAGCAGCTGTCATTCGGCCGTGGTCTGTCGGACGTGGATGAACCCGCCTTGTGGGAAAAGAGCCTGGACGACCGCGTCCTGCACTGGATCGAAGTCGGCCAGCCAGACGCCGATCGCCTGACCTGGTGCTCGCGTCGCACCGAACGCACCAGCCTGCTGGCTTACGGCAGCTTGCGCGTCTGGGAAACCAAAGTGATCCCGGCCATCAAAAACCTGAAAAACGTGCACATTGCTGCCGTGCCGCAGGAAGTGCTGGAAACCCTGGCCAAAGACATGCCACGGGTAATCAAGTGGGACGTGATGATCAGTGAAGGGACGATTTTCGTCACCGACGATCGTGGTCAGCACGAAGTCCAGTTGCAATGGTTGAGCGGCGAACGCGGCTGATCAATCGCTGCAGTCCCGTTTCACTCGGTTTTATCCAACGTATTCAAGAGAAGCACCTGTCACCCCATGCGCATCGAACCTCGCCTGTTGCCCGACACCCTGCCATTTCTCGGTGATCTGCCGCCGCTGCTGACCCGCCTGTACGCGGCGCGGGGCGTGCTGACCGAGGCGGAACTGGACAAGAGCCTGGCGCGGCTGATTCCGTTTCAGCAGCTCAAGGGCATTGAAGCCGCCGTGGATTTGCTGGTGACGGCGCTGGAGCAGCGCCAGCGCATTCTGATCGTCGGCGACTTTGACGCCGATGGTGCGACGGCCAGTACCGTGGGCGTATTGGGTTTGCGCCTGCTGGGCGCGGCTCACGTCGATTATCTGGTGCCGAACCGGTTTGAGTACGGCTACGGCCTGACGCCTGAAATCGTCGAAGTGGCCTTGACCCGCACGCCGCAATTGCTGATCACCGTGGACAACGGCATCTCCAGTGTCGAAGGCGTGGCGGCGGCGAAAAAGGCCGGCCTCAACGTGTTGGTCACCGACCACCACTTGCCCGGCGATGAATTGCCGCTGGCCGATGCCATCGTCAATCCAAACCAGCCAGGGTGCGACTTCCCGAGCAAGGCGCTGGCCGGCGTCGGGGTGATTTTCTATGTGCTGATGGCCCTTCGCGCCCGACTGCGCAGCCTCGGCTGGTACGAAAGCAAGCCGCAACCGAACATCGGCGAGTTGCTGGATCTGGTCGCGCTGGGCAGTGTTGCAGATGTGGTGCCGCTGGATGCCAACAACCGGATTCTGGTGCACCAGGGCCTGGAGCGGATTCGCGCCGGACGTGCCCGGCCGGGAATCAAGGCCATCCTTGAAGTGGCCAAGCGTGATCATGCCCGTATCACTTCCACGGATTTGGGCTTCATTGTCGGCCCGCGCCTGAACGCAGCAGGGCGCCTGGACGACATGAGCCTGGGCATCGAGTGCCTGCTCACCGACGACACGGGGATGGCGCGGGAAATGGCCGTGCAACTCGACGGCATGAACCAGGACCGCAAATCCATCGAGCAGGGCATGCAGCGTGAAGCGCTGGCGCAACTGAAGGATTTGCCGGTCGAGTCGATGCCGTTCGGTTTGTGTCTGTTTGATCCCGAGTGGCACCAGGGTGTCATCGGTATCCTCGCTTCGCGTATGAAAGAGCGCTATTTCCGTCCGACCATCGCCTTTGCCGATGCCGGCGATGGCTTGCTCAAGGGCTCGGGGCGTTCGGTACAGGGTTTCCACATTCGCGATGCGTTGAGCGTGGTGGCGGCGCAGCATCCCAACCTGATCAGCAAATACGGCGGCCACGCCATGGCGGCTGGCTTGACTCTGCCGGAAGCGAATTTTCCGCTGTTCGCCGAGGCCTTCGACGCGGAAGTGCGCCGGCAATTGCGCGAAGAAGACCTGACCGGGCGCCTGCTGTCGGACGGCACGCTGGCGGTCGAAGAGTTCCACCTCGAACTGGCCCGCGCCCTGCGTCATGCCGGTCCATGGGGGCAGCACTTTCCCGAGCCGTTGTTCCATGGCGTGTTCCAGTTGGTCGAGCAGCGTGTCGTCGGCGAACGTCACCTGAAAGTGGTGCTAAAAAGCGAATGCGGTTCGGTGAAACTAGACGGTATCGCCTTCGGCATCGACCGCGAAATCTGGCCGAACCCGACCATCAAGTGGGTGGAACTGGCCTACAAACTCGACCTCAACGAGTTTCGCGGTAACGAAACCGTGCAGCTAATGATTGCCCACATCGAACCGCGATAGCGATCTCCCTGACGCCAAATATCCCAGGAACCCTCCCTCATCTCCCCGATGTCGACTAGGCTCTAATCACTGCTTGATTATCCTTGTGACGTCTTGTCGAATTTTTTGCCCGCGGGGGCGGGTGCTGCGTCTTTTTCCTGTCACTCGTCGACTTTTCAAACAGAACCCTGGAGCCTGCCCACTGATACGAGAGGTGACCCATGAGTCTGCTGCTTGAACCCTATACCCTGCGTCAATTGACCCTGCTCAACCGTATCGCGGTTTCCCCAATGTGCCAGTACTCCAGCGTCGATGGGCTGGCCAATGACTGGCACCTCGTTCACCTCGGCAGTCGCGCGGTCGGCGGCGCCGGCCTGGTGTTTACCGAAGCCACGGCAGTCACCGCCGACGGGCGCATCACCGCCCAGGACCTCGGCCTGTGGAACGACGAACAGATCGAACCCCTGCAACGCATTACGCGCTTTATCGCTGCACAGGGCGCCGTGGCCGGTATCCAGTTGGCACATGCCGGGCGTAAAGCCAGCACCCATCGGCCGTGGCTCGGCAACCATGGCAGCGTCAAACCCGAAGACGGCGGCTGGGTGCCGGTGGGCCCGTCGACGATTGCCTTTGACCCGCAGCACACCCACCCACGACAACTCGATGAAAGCGAGATCGCTGAGGTCGTTCAGGCCTTTGTTGATTCGGCCAAGCGCGCACTGACAGCCGGTTTCAAAGTGGTCGAAATACACGCCGCCCACGGTTACCTGTTGCATCAATTTCTATCACCGCTGAGCAATCAGCGACGCGATCAATATGGCGGTTCGTTCGAGAATCGCATTCGGCTGGTGCTGCAAGTCACCGAAGCGGTGCGTGCGGTGTGGCCTGAAGAGCTGCCGCTGTTCGTGCGGGTGTCGGCTACCGATTGGGTGGAAGACGGCTGGAACCCGGACGAAACCGTTGAGCTGGCGCGACGCCTCCAGGCGTTGGGCGTGGACCTGATCGACGTTTCGTCAGGCGGTACGGCGGCCAATGCCGAAATTCCGACAGGCCCCGGTTATCAAACCCGCTTCGCCGAGCGCGTGCGCAAGGAGTCGGGGATTGCCACAGGCACGGTCGGCATGATTACCGAACCGGCCCAGGCCGAGCATATCTTGCGCACGTGCCAGGCGGACATCATCTTCCTGGCGCGGGAACTGTTGCGTGATCCGTATTGGCCGCTGCATGCCGATGATGATCTGGGAGGGCGCAAGGCGATCTGGCCGGCGCAGTACCAGCGGGCGACGCACCGGGAACAGCCGATTCATGAGTCGGATTTGCGTGACTGAGTGAGGCTCTGAAAACAAAAAGCCCCGATCGTTGTGATCGGGGCTTTTGTGATTTTTGGCCGGTATTTTTGTAATACTGGACCGGCCCCATCGCCAGCAGGCTAGCTCCCACAGTTGATCTTTGTCATACACAAAATCTGTGTCTTATGGCGATCCACTGTGGGAGCTAGCCTGCTGGCGAAGGGGCCAGCCCAGGCACCCAATGACTATCAGGTGTACTTACGCTTGTCCGGCGCCGGCGGAAAATACTGGTACAACCAGGTCTCGCTCAATGTGCGGTCATTGGTCCGAATGAACAACCTCAGCTCCACCGGCTCGACGCTATCATTGGTCGGGAACCAGTCAAAGGTAATGCGGTAACCCTTGATGTCATCCAGCACCAACACGTTGAAGTCCTTCACCTGTCCGTTGGAGCACGTCACCACCGGCTCAATCCCGGCACCTTCCGGTAAGCGATCCAGACCACCACCGGTGAAGTCCACCGCAAAGCGCCGCGCCCATACCTCAGGGTAATGCTCGCCCGGCGCCCAGCCCTCAGTGAAGCCGCCCATGCCCGAACGGGTCGCGTTGACCCGCGCCAGCGGCGTGCCGACTGGTGGCAGCGCGCTCCAGTAGAGCTTGTAGCCGTAATTCAGGGAATCCCCGGCCAGCACCGGTTTTTTCGGGGTCCAGAATGCGACGATGTTATCCAGCGTCTCGCCGGTTGTAGGAATTTCCAGCAGATCGATAGAGCCTTCGCCCCACGCGGTTGTAGGTTCTACCCACAGGCTCGGGCGCTTGCTGTACCAGTCGACAGTGTCCTGATAGCTGGCGAACTCATGGTCGGTCTGGACCAGGCCGAAACCCTTTGGATCGGTGTCGGCGAAGGCATTGAATTGCAGGGTCGCCGGGTTGTTCAGCGGGCGGCAGATCCATTCACCGTTACCGCGCCACATCGCCAGACGATCCGAATCGTGGATCTGCGGGTGAATGGTGTCGCACATGCGCCGCTCATGGGTACCGCAGCTGAACATGCTGGTCATCGGCGCGATGCCCAATTGCTCTATGGCGGTACGCGCGTTGATATGGGCATCGACACCCATGACAACCTGGTTGGCCTGGCAATCGATGTCGAAGCGGTAAGCGCCGGTGGCACTCGGCGAATCCAGCAGGGCATAGACCACAAAGCGGGTGCTGTCCTTGTCCGGTGTCTCGAACCAGAACTTGGTGAAGTCTGGAAACTCCTCGCGCTTCTTGCCGTACGTATCAATCGCCAGCCCGCGTGCCGACAGCCCGTATTGCCCGGTGTTATCCACCGCACGGAAATAACTGGCGCCGAGGAAGGACAACACATCGTGCCGGTCCAGCTCCGGGGCCTTGAACAACTTGAATCCGGAAAATCCAAGATCACCCGCGAGCTGCTTGGTGTCGACCGTGGTTCTTTCATAGTTGAACAGGGAAGGGCGGAAATGCACCTCCCGCGCCTGACGCGTCTTGGGATTGACGCTGTACATGCGCACCGGCTGCTTGAACCCCATGCCGACGTGGAAAAACTGCACGTCCAGCTGACCGTTCAAATCCTTCCACAGCGAGTGATTCGCATCGTAGCGGATGGCGTTGAAATTCTGCGGCGTCATGGTCGCCAGCGTCGGCGGCAGCACCTGTTTGGTGTCCTGATAGCGGTTGCCGGCTAGTTGCCTGGCTTGAATCTTCAGCGCTTCAAAATCGAACGCCTGGGCCTCGCCATCCGCAGTATCGTTGCCCGCCCAGGCACGGGCGGCCAGCAGGCCGGTGGCCGACAAACCGGTGTAGGCCGCAATAGCCATGGACGCTTTGAGCAAATTCCTGCGATGCATAAGTACAACCTGTCGTGAGCAATCCCGCGCCGTTCCTGGCACGTGCTGGATCAAAAATAACGGTTCGGACATGCCTTCGACCAAACGCAACGGACTTTAAAGAGATGCCAATTAGCTTAAACCGTTCGGTTGCTGACAAAAAATGATTGGTAGCACTTTGGCAGTGCGGCAATGAAACAAGACATTTCGGTTAATTTTTCCGACAGTACTTTCTGATTTATAGGGCATTTCTGCTTTTTTTGACTAATTACTCTAAAAACCGCTTTTCAGCGCGCGGATAGTTTCTATCCTGTGCTCATGACCGGCTTCTGCCCTTAAGGCCGGCGACAAACAAAAAGGAGAGGGCGATGCGGTTTTTGAAGTTTTCTCGAACGTATAAAAGGACATCGTCGATGACGAAAGTACAAGGCATCACCGAAATGTTAGGCCTCTTACCTTGCCTGGCAAGCGGCCGGCGAAGGCGCCGACTCAATCCAGACGAAATGAAGTTGTTGGAAAGGTATCGAGAGCTGTCGGAGAGCGACCGGATTGCGATGCGGTATCTGGTGGATGCGATGCGCAGTGTTTCGCGGTTTTGAGGGTTTGAGATCAAGTCTTGTTGGAAAGCCGGGGGCGGACTGTGAAGTCTGCCCCTTTTTCATCTTTTACCCTGCCTTCAACTGCAAGTGCCCATGATCTTGAATGGTAAATGCTGCTGAGGGATTAGCGGTGTGGCGTAGCTTTCGGCAATTCCAGGTTATCCAGCATCCGGTTCACCGCCAGTTCGGCCAGCATGACGATCTGCTGGATCGCCATGGCGGTGTTGCGATGCGGGCCTTCCAGATAAGCGGCGAAGTTGCTGGCCATCACACTGGCCTGGGCCAGCGATTCGCAGGTGTGGGCCAACAGGTCTTCGTCTTTGAGATCCGGTGCGAGCATGAACATCGTGCTGGGTTTGCGGGTGGGCGGTGATTTGAGCGCGGCGGGATTGAGGTAGTGATTCAGTGCGCGCTCGGCGGCGTCGTGGAATTTTTTGGAATCGATGGATTCGTAGGGGGAAACGTCGTCGGTTTCCGGGGGATTTGGTGTTTCTTTGATCATGGTGAAGCTCCATTCGAAGGTAGAGAGTTCGCCACGACTGCGACCAAGCAGTTGGGTGGCAAACCGTACGCGGGTTGGTCGACCAGGGAATGGAACCCGGCAGGGCCGAAGCCCTCCCACGCACAGCTCGCCATGAAGCAAGCACGAAAAGTGCGCCATTCTAAACCTGGGCGACCAAACCCGGTCGCTGAATTTGCAGCGACGGGCAAAGCCTAGCTCTTGGCCTTCTGACACAACAACCGACAGTACCTGTCGGAATCCTCCTCAAAAATCGCCACGGCTGTAGGACATCCACCGAATTTTCAGGCCGACCTCGATCAAATTGTGGGAGCGAGCCTGCTCGCGAAGGCTGTTTAACATTCAACATGAATGGTGGCTGGCACACCGCTTTCGCGAGCAGGCTCGCTCCCACAGGGGACGGGTGGTGTGGCGGGAAATCCAGTGGCCACAAAAAAGGCGACCCCCTCGCAGGCGTCGCCTTTGCTTTAACCGCCGCTAAATCTTACTCGGACAGTTTGTAAGCAATCACGTAGTCACCTTGCTTGGTGCCCAGCGATCCGTGACCGCCCGCAACAACCAGCACGTATTGCTTGCCGTCCTTGCCGGTGTAGGTCATCGGTGTGGTTTGCGCGCCGGCCGGCAGGCGTCCTTCCCACAGCTGCTTGCCGTTTTTCACGTCGTAGGCGCGCAGGTACTGGTCCAGAGTGCCGCTCAGGAAGCCAACGCCAGAAGCTGTAGTGAAGGTGCCACCCAGGCTCGGTACGCCCATGCTCAACGGGATCGGAACCGGTGAGCTGTCGCGCACGGTGCCGTTCTTGTGTTTCCACAGGACTTTGGCGTTGGTCAGGTCAACCGCTGCCACGTAGCCCCAGGCCGGCGCCTGGCACGGCAGGCCCATTGGCGACAGCAGGGCTTCGAGGACGACGCCATAAGGTGCGCCTTTGTTTGGCTGTACGCCTTCGGTCTCGCTTTTGCGCGGGCCTTGGGCGGCGATTTCGGCGGCCGGGATCATCTTCGATTTGAACGCCATGTAGCTCGGGTTCACGAAAGCAATCTGACGCACCGGGTCAACCGAGATACCGCCCCAGTCGAACACGCCGAAGTTGCCTGGGTAAACGATGGAGCCTTGCAGCGATGGCGGCGTGAACGGGCCGTCGTAGCGCATGGATTTGAAGTCGATCCGGCAGATCAGTTGATCAAACGGTGTGACGCCCCACATGTCGCGTTCTTGCAGTGGAGGCGGCATCAGGTTGAGGTCGGACTTGGGTTGGGTTGGCGAGGTGTGATCCCCGGCGACAGCGCCTTGTGGCACCGGCACTTCGTTGATCGGCACGATGGCTTCGCCGGTGCTGCGGTCCAGCACGTAAATGCTGCCTTGCTTGGTGGACGCCAGCACCGCCGGCTTCACGCCGTCAGCGGTTTTCAGGTCCATCAGGGTGGGCTGGCCGCCGACGTCCATGTCCCACAGGTCATGGTGGGTGAACTGGAAGTGCCAGCGCACTTTACCGGTGGCGATGTCCAGCGCGGTCAGGCCGGCGGCGTGCAGTTCCGATTCAGGGGTGCGATCGCCACCGAACTGGTCCGGGGTCTGGTTGCCCATCGGCAGGTAGAGCATGCCGAGTTTTTCATCGACGGCGAACATGGACCACATGTTCGGCGAGTTGCGGGTGTAGGTCTGGCCTTCGGCAATCGGTGTGGTGTCGTCCGGCTTGCCGCTGTCCCAGTTCCACACCAGTTTGCCGGTGTGCACGTCGAACGCGCGGATCACGCCGCTTGGCTCGTCGGTGGACACGTTATCGGTGACGTGACCGCCAATCACCACCAGGTCTTTGGTGACCGCTGGAGGCGAGGTGGAGTAGTAACCGCCGGCCGTGAAGCCGCCAATGTTGGCGCGCAGATCAACCTGGCCCTTGTCGCCGAAGTCTTCGCACATCTTGCCGGTGTCGGCGTTGAGGGCGATCAGGCGGGTGTCGGCGGTTGGCAGGAAGATACGGCGTGGGCAGGCATTCTCGACGGCGGCGCTGGCGCTGCCGGTCGGGCTTTGCTCGGAGGCGTAGGCGGCGTCATCGTGATACGACACGCCACGGCAGGTCATGTGTGCCCAACCCTTGAAGTTCGCCGCGTTTTGCGTGGAGAGCTTCGGATCGAAACGCCAGATTTCCTTGCCCGTGTCCGGATCCAGCGCGATCACCTGGCTGTGCGGCGTGCACACATAGAGCATGCCGTTGACTTTCAACGGGGTGTTTTCTGCGGTGGTCTCGCCCGGATCGTTCGGGCCCGGCAGGTCGCCGGTACGGTAGGTCCAGGCCGGAACCAGCTTGTGAACGTTTTCTGGAGTGATCTGCGCCAGGGGCGAGTAACGATCGCCATGAGCGCTGCGGCCGTAGGAGTTCCAGTCACCGTCGGGCATGGCCGGTGCGGTGTTGGTCATGCCCGGCACGCTGTCGCGGTCCAGTTGGCCTTTGATTTCACCGGGGTTGGTGAACTGGCTGGCCAACGCGGCCACGCCTGCCACTACCACGGCGACGCTCAAGGCGCCGGTGCCGATCGGGGCAGCGCCTTCGCGCAGCAGCGGACGACGGAACCACGGCAGCAGCATGACCAGGCCCAGCGCAAACAACATCGCCAGGCGCGGCACCAGTTGCCACCAATCGAGGCCGACTTCCCACAAAGCCCACACGGTGCTGGCGAACAGCACCAGTGCGTACAGGCCCAACGCGGCGCGGCGGGCGAGTATCAGCAGCACGCCGGTCAGCGTCAGGCCGATACCGGCCAGCAGGTAATACAGCGAGCCGCCGAGCATGCTCAGCTTGATCCCGCCTGCCAACATGGCCAGGCCCATTAGCAGAAGCAGGATGCCGAGCAGGGTCGGTAACAGGCGGCTTCGACTCAAAGCACCATCAGTGCTCATAGTGTGGTTCTCCGTGACGTTTCAAGTTGTCCCGTGCAAGGTCACTGTAGATGACGATCCTGTGCGGGCATGGTTCATATAAAAAAGTGTTCGGTTGGTGCAGTCCCTTGTGGGAGCGAGCCTGCTCGCGATGGCGGCTTAACATTCAACATTGATGTCGATTGATATATCGCTATCGCGAGCAGGCTCGCTCCCACAGGTTTTGTGTTTGCTTCAGAAAGACGAGGTGATCTTGATCCCGCCAATCAGTGCGTCATCGACCTGGTCCACGCCACCGGGGTGGCGGATGTATTGCAGGTTCGGGCGCACGGTCAGCCAGTTCGTCACGTGCACGCCGTAATAGAGTTCGGCGCTGTATTCGGTGTCTTGCGGTGGCAGGAACGACGGGTCGTCGTAGTCGTAAACGGCGTGCGCCTGATTGGTCGCTTCGGCGTTTTTTCGATAGGCCGGGTTGACGTGAACCCGGGCCAGGGCGAAGCCGATGTCGTCTTTGGCGCGCGCATCGAACCAGCCTTTGTAGACCACGCCAGCCTGAACGTAGTTGTCGATGGCGTTGGTCTTCTTGTCGTGCATCGTGGCGTTGGCAAACACGTTCAAGCCACGGGAGTGATCGCTGGCGATGTTGGTCACTTGCTGCTGAATAACCAGCCACTCGCCGTGCTTGCTCGATGCACTGCGATACGCCTCGCCACTCAGCGCGGCAGGCTGGCCGTTGTTGTCCTTGTAGACATCGGTGGCGTTGGCGTTGCTGTAGTAATAGCCGACGCGGTATTCGCCGGGCAGGTCATGAACCTTCGGCGACCACACCAGTTCCACCGGCAAAATCGCGCCCTGGGTGCCGCTGCCGCTGAGCTTGAAGCCATTGTCGCGATCCAGGTTCGACGGGTTTTGCTCATAGGCGCCGACCTGCGCATACAACTGCGGTGTGAGGTGATATTTGACCCGCATCGCCCACTGGCTGACGGGCCAGTTGTACCAGATGCCACCGACCCAGTTACCGACCTGAGAGCCACAGAACGCCAGGTTCTGGAAGTCGCAGGGGAAGCTGTTGAAGTCTTCGCCTTCACCGAAGCGACCGACCTTGATGTCGAGTTGCTGATCGAAGAATTTCTGCTGATACCACATCTGCGTCAGGCGCCAGGTCTGTCCACGGCCCCACACTTCCTGGGCCGAGGTAAAGCCGCCCACACGCGGATCGTTGATGCGGTCGTTGCTGATGTTATTGCCATTGCGTTCGGTGATGGTCAGCTGAAATTCGGCATCGTCCCAATCGAGGATTTTCTGCAAGTCCAGGTGTGTGCCGAAGGCGAACTGGTCGCTGTAGCGCGCGGTGCGGTCGTGGTCGTAGCCACCGTGCAGATTGCTGCCCATTTCGCCGGTGTAATCGACATTGAAGTCGTAGCCTTTTTCCGCGAGTTCAGTACGTGTGCCGTTCCAGTCGCCGAGCATCCACGGTGACTCGCTATTGAAAGCGGGAGCCGCGTGGGTGCAGGTGGCGAGGCCCAGTGTGGCGAACCCACCGATCAGGGCCAGGAATTTTCGGCTGGCAACAGTCGTGCAGACAGCGCTGTCTCGCGAAGTTTGAAAGTAAGGCATAGAGAAGAAATTCGGGTCTTTTTCAGGAAATAAAACGGATTGCAGCAGGCGTGAAGCAGTGTGCGGAAGCGTTTCAGCTTGGCGGGCGCAAGGATAATGTTCTGTTACAAATAGAGAAAGGGCTTTTACTGACATGGTTCATTTCAGATTCGGTAACAGTGCCGGGCGCCAGTCTTATCAAGGTCGCCTACAGTAAGAGATAGCGCACAGAGCGCTTCCACCCGATCACACCCTCGGCTAAGGTGCGCGGCTTCCCACTCCTTACATCGCTCGAAGGCCCTGCATGACCGAACAGAACAACAACCCGCTGCACGGCGTGACGCTGGAACAGATCCTCAACGCCCTGGTTGAACATTACGAATGGTCGGGGCTGGCCGAACGCATTGATATCCGCTGCTTCAAGAGCGACCCGAGCATCAAGTCGAGCCTGACGTTCCTGCGTAAAACCCCGTGGGCCCGGGAAAAGGTCGAGCGCTTGTACGTCAAATTGATGCGCACCAAGCGACCGGTCTGAACATGCCGGGCTCGGCTGCGAGGCGTCGCTTTGTTGCCGTTGCGGCGCTGCTGGGCTGGTTCGGACTGGCCATTCAGCTGTACTTGATTCTCTATTCGCGCTGGAGCCTGGAAGCCAGTCTGATCGGTGGAGTGGTGAGCTTTTTCAGTTATTTCACGGTGCTGACCAACACGTTGGTGGCGACGGTATTGACCTGTGAGTGGACATCCCGCGAATCAGCGGCGCGACGCTTTTTTCTAAAACCGTGGGTCAGCAGCGCGATTGCCGTGAGCATCACCGTGGTGGGGCTGGCGTACAGCGTGTTGCTGCGACATTTATGGCATCCCGAAGGCTGGCAGTTTCTGGCTGACGAGTTGATGCACGACATCACGCCGCTGCTGTTTCTGGCGTATTGGTGGGTGTGTGTGCCCAAAGGCACGTTACAGGTACGTCACGTTGGCCTGTGGGTCATTTATCCACTGGTGTACTTCGCGTTTGTGTTGTGGCGTGGGCATCAGCTGGCGGTTTATCCCTATCCATTCATGGATGTCGACAAGCTGGGTTATCCACAGGTGTTTGTGAATGCGGGGGGATTGTTGGCGGGGTTTATTCTCATTGCTCTTGTGTTGATCGGGCTGGATCAGTGGCTTGGACGACGTGTAAATACTTCAGGTTTGTAGCGGCTGAGCTATCGCCATCGCGAGCAGGCTCGCTCCCACATTAGACCGCGATTAACTGTGGGAGTGAGCCTGCTCGCGAAGGGGCCTTGGGGCCTGTCACTCCTCTTCGCTGTCATCCAGCCGCCAGTAGCCGACGGCTTTGACGAACTGCTCATTCAGATTGTGCTCATCGAGCAATACCCGACGTATCTGCCGCGACACCTTGCTCTCGGTCGCTATCCACGCGTACAGATTGCCGCTCGGCACTTGCAGTTGCTTGACGGTGGTCAGCAGGTTGTCCTTGCCCCCTTCGCGCAGTACCCAGATAACATCGATCTGCGCCGCGCTTTCCAGAAGCTGCTGCTCGGCGCCGTTCTCCACTTCCACAATCACCAGCGCACGGCGATTCGCCGCGAGTCCTTCAAGCCGCCGGGCGATGGCGGGCAGGGCGGTTTCGTCGCCGATCAGCAGGTAGCTGTCGAACATGTCCGGCACGATCATCGAGCCGCGTGGTCCGCCGATGTGCAGGAACTGACCTGGCCTGGCTTGCTCGGCCCAGGTTGAGGCAGGGCCGTCGCCGTGCAACACGAAATCGATGTCCAGTTCCAGGGTGTCGAGGTCGTAGCGACGCGGTGTGTAATCGCGCATCGTCGGTATCGGCCCGTTGTCTTTGCCCGCGCCGAGCACCAAGGTTTCCAGCGCCGCTTGTTCCGCCGCGTTTTGCGGGAACAGCAGTTTGACGTGGTCGTCGGTGCCGAGGCTGACGAAGCCGGCCAATTCCGGCCCGCCCAAGGTGATCCGGCGCATGCGCGGCGTCAGGTCTACCACGCGCAATACTTCCAGGCGCCGGCGTTTGATCTCATGCATGACTCGGTGGATGGATTGCACGATCACTTCAGTCATTCGGCTTTCTCCTGAAAAGGTTGAACGGCAGGGCCGTCGACAATGGCTTTTGCAGTGTTGTTGAGCAGGTCGCGGACCCGCAGGATTTCTTCCGGGCTCCAGCGCCCGTGATGCATCTGCAAGGCGTGACGCAAGTTGTGCACCGCCTCGTGGATCTCGGCCGGACGGTCATGACCGCGTAGCGAGCGCTTGCTGACTTCGATGCGCATTCGCACGCCGTCCAGCGCAATGGCTTGCTCGGTCAGCGACAGACGTCCGGCGTCGGTGACGCTGTAGCGTTTTTTGCCGCCCTCGGCGTCGCCCAGAATCATTTCACTTTCTTCAAGAAAGGTCAGGGTCGGGTAGATCACGCCAGGGCTGGGGCTGTACGCGCCGTCGAACATGCTTTCGATCTGGCGAATCAGGTCATAGCCATGGCAGGGCTGTTCGGCGATCAGTGCCAACAGCAGTAGTTTCAGGTCGCCGGGGGCGAACACCCGTGGTCCGCGTCCGCCGCGTTCACGGCCGGGGCTTGGGCGTTTTTCGAAGCCATCGCGGTTGTCGTTGTGCTCTCGATGGGAATGATGGTCTCTCATTTTGTGTCTTCTCTCGTCGTGTTTAGATACAACTTAAGATATATCTTAAGGCGAAAGCAAGGGAGCTGGACGAACGGTCGAGGGTCGAGGAGGGCCTGAAGGGAAGCAGCACGTGAGGATTGGACGGACAAGAATGTCACTCTTTTAGAGTAATAAAACTAACTCTGTAAGTTTCTATACTTATCATGGGGCTTTGAGTGTGTTAGTAGTATTGATCTTACGGAAAGTTGATGGTTTATCGTCTGTGTGTCTTTTTAGCTAGAACTGTGTGTAGTATTTATCTGAGGGCTATACAGCGTAATTAGTGTTTTTCTGTCTTTTTTCCTGCTGTTAGAAAGTCATTGTTACTACATGTGCTTCGGAACTTACGTACTTACTTTCTCTGGCGATTGGCCGATCATTCTCTGGCGTTGAAAGTTAAGCGAATTCAGCATCGCCTCACTGTATGGTATTCGCTTGTTCTAACTTTCCCGCGCCCAATCCTTTGAAAAGACAGGTACTCAATAATGTTCAAGAAGTTTGCAATCGCCGTTCCGATGACTCTCCTGACCCTCAGTTCTTCGCTGGCGTTCGCTGAGTATGACGCGAGCACGACCATCAATATCACCGCCACTATCCCAACCCAGGTATTCCACGCCCAACCGGTGAATCCTGACTTCGGTAAAGATGAAAAAATGGCCTACAACCTGGTGGCCGGCACCTTGGACCCGCTGCGTGCGACTTACGATATCCGCCACACTAACGGTTCGGTCAATGCTTATGTAGAAGGTGGTCCTCAACCTCTGTTCAACGGTAATAACAACATCGCGCTGACCTACTCCTTCAACGGCGTAACCTTGACCGGTGTGTCTCAAGAAGTGGTCGGCGATACCGAATCCAACGGCGGCATGCGAGCTGATCTGGTGGTTGCCGCTGCCAAGCCGACCGCCGCTCAGACGGGTGTTTACACGGCCAATCCAGTCGTGGTCTTCGATGCCATCCCGCGCGTCCAGTAATACGGTTATGAATTAAGGCTTGTCCTTATTCGTCAACGCCGACCGGTCGATAGGTAGTCACTGCCTGTCGATCGGGTTTTAACGCACTTATCTTCAGAGTATCCCGTTCATGTTCCCGATGACTCCCATCGCGACGGCGCTTGCCCTTTTTTTCTGCGCAACCGCGATCGCCGCGCCAGCGGATAACGGCACTACACCTCGAAGTTTGCTGGCGCAGGCCAAAGGGTTGCCGACCGAGTTCGAAGAGCACTTCTTTGACGTGCCATTGGCCGTGCGCGTGGAACTTGACCAACAATTTCTTGGTGAGGCGATGGTGGTGTTATCCCGCGACGATCGCATCACCCTGGTTGACTTCACTGACGTCAGTGACAGTACGATCAAGCCCGGCGAGCGCGACACTTGGTCGGCCTGGCTGAAACAAGGTGTGGCGCTGGGCGGTTGCGAGGCCAAGTGTCCTGAGCAGCTTCTGGCGGTGCATTACAGTCTGGAAAACTCGCTGCTGTCGATCGCCACGCAAAATGCCGAGCGTGACGAGCAAGCGCAGCATTACTACACGTTGCCCGAAGGGGGCAGCACCGGTTTGATCGTGCGCAACCAGTTGAACCTCAACGGTGGCCAGAACCAGGACCTCGGCGGCCGTTACGGGCTGGAAGCCAGCAGCAGCCTGGGTAACTGGACTCAAGCCGTCAACGTTCAGTTGTCACGACTGGGCGGCATCGATAACACGCTCTACCACTCCGTGAATGAGCTGTTCACCCAACGCGAACTTGAAGGCAACTTTCTGCGCCTGGGTCTTTTCACGCCCTCGTCCGAAGGCCTGACCCGCCAGCCGAATACCTTTGGCACCAGCCCCGACACGGCGCTGGGCGTGATGTATGGCAGTTCCGACAGTCTGGCCCTCAATAACCCGAAGGCGGCGGTTTATCCCATTTATGTCACCGCCAATCGCCAGGGGTCGGTGGAGATCTACCGCGACGGTTTGCTGATCAATACCCAGGCCGTGCCCGCCGGTTTGCAAACCCTCGACACGCGTCCGCTGCCGGGTGGCATCTATGAAGTGGAAGTGCGGCTGATCGAAGACGGCCAAATCACCTCAAGCACCCAGGAACTGATCTACAAGCCGAACAATTGGCGCAACCATGACGAACGCTGGCGCTACAACCTCTTCGCCGGCCGTGAATCCAAGGTGCTCAGCAACTGGGACGAACAGGACGATGGCGACATGACCGCTGGCGCCGCGTTCAACTACCTGCTGCATCCGCGGGTGATCCTCGGCCTGAGCGGCCGTCAGGTGCGCGACAACCTGCAATACGGCACGTCAGTCGACTGGTCGATCGTCAATAACGCCAGCCTGTATGCCAACGTCTACCAGACCGAAGACTACGGCACCGGTCTTGACGTGCAGGGGCTCTACTCCTATGGCAGCGGCAGCCTCGTCGCCAGCTATAACCGCAGCTGGCTCGACACCACAAAACTGTATGACACCCTGCCCGATGGCACGCGGGTGCGGCAGCCAAACGTGTTTGTCGGGCAAACCAGCAACTCTTCGCTGTCGATCAACCATCGATTGACCAGCAAAAGCTCGGTCAATGCGCGGGTATCCCACAGTGAGGGCAACACCAATGGCACGGGAGTGGATCTGGGATGGACCCAGCGCACCCGGCTGTTCGGCAGCGATGCCAACTGGCGACTGTCCCTGTTCGATCGGCCGGGCAGTATCAGTTCGGATGACGAACGCAACCGCGGTGTCGACCTGAGCGTCAACATTGCCTTGGGCGGCCCCGGTGAACAGCTCTCCGGCAGCATCGGCTCACGCACCGCGCGCGAGGGCGGTCGGGATAACAACGCTTCGATCTCCTACCGTAAAGACCTGCAGGATCACCTGCTGCAAAATGTCTCGGCCACGGTCCTCACCGACACCTACGGCGTGGGGTTGAACGCGATGGGGACGATGCAAACGGACCTGGTCAACGGCGACGGATTTGTCCAGCGCTCGTCCTTCAACAACGACTTCACCGGTGGCCTGAACCTGGACAGCACCGTGGCCGTCGGCGGCCAGAAAATGGTCGTGACCAGCCAGTACCACCGCAACGGTGCGGGCATGATTATCGATGTCGAATCGGACATCACCGACATCGCCTTGCGCGCCGACGATTTGAGCGGCAGCAGCACGGTACTCAAACCCGGGCGCAATTTTGTGCCGATCACCGCCTACAAAAGCAGTTCGGTCAGTTTCGATTTCGAGGGCAACCATGTGCCTGCCGCGACCATTCAGCCGGCCCGTTCCAGTTATCACCTGAACAAGGGCGGTGTGGGCTATCGCCAGATCAAGGTCATGCGAACCCTCACCGTACTCGGTCGTTTGATCGACCCTCAAGGCAACCCGCTCAAGGGCCACCACATCATCAACCACGCCAGTCGCGGCGTGAGTGAAGTGGACGGCTTTTTCTCGATGGAAATGAACGCCGGCTCACCGACCCTGGAAGTGCGCCACGGTGATCAATTGCTGTGTCAATTCCGCCTCGACCCGAGCAATGGCCGCACGGAAAACAACGTGCTGATGATCGGTGATTTGCGCTGCACGCCGGACACCTTGGCGGATGCAAGTTTTGTGGCTCGAACGGCGGGTTGATGGCCCGGCAGAACGTGATTAATCAACGAGGTAAAGGACGATGAAACGTCTGTTGGCAGTATTTGGTTTTTGTTTGATTACCCAGGCAGTGCAGGCAACACCGAGCATCAATATCGGCACGGTGTACGACTATCTGGACGGTGACAAAAGTACCTTTTTGAAACGGGTTTTCAATGGCGGCGACAGCACGGCATTCGTGAAGGTCAACATTCTCGAAATCCTTTATGACGCCGACGGCAAATCGCAGGAAGTGCCGCTCAAGACCAGCACGGATGGCAGCGCCCGTGATGGCTTGATGGCCAGCCCGGCTCGACTGATCGTCCCGGCCAACGGCATGCAGGGCACGCGATTGCTGTTTATGGGTGAGCGCGACAAAGAGCGCTATTTTCGCGTGCGTTTTGTACCGGTGGTGCCCGAGAAAGAAGACGAGTTCGCCGTCTCCAGCGAAGAGCGTGACGACTACAAGAAAACCCTCTCCGCCGGGGTCAATGTACTGGCGGGTTACGGCGCGGTTTTTTTCGTACGACCCAAGCAGGCACGCTTTGACAGCGCGATCGAAAACGGCGCGGGCACTTACCGGATCCGCAACAACGGCAACACGGTCGTGGTGATCGATGAGTTCAAGGATTGCTCGGTTAAAAGCGAGCAGGACTGCCAGCCGACTACCAAGCATCACATTCTCGCCGGTCGCACGTTTACCTTCGAAAAACAGGCCGGACGCCAGTACCAGTTCACACTGGTGGAAGGTGCAAGCAGCAAAAAACTCGACGTGAAGGGTTGATGCCATGAACAGGAAACTGATCTTAGGGTTGTTGGCGGTTGCTGCTTCGTATGCGAGTCATCCGGTCTTTGCCGCCAGGGAAGTGCATCAGTTCGAAGTGTTCGTGACGATCCCGACCCAGGCGTTCTACGTGATTCCCTCTGACCCGACCTGGATCCATCGCGAGCAGCAACTGCCCTGGAACCTGACCGCGTCGACGCTCGGCGGCTTGCGCAAGTATTTCGACGTCAAGAACGAAGCGGGCTCGATCAAGGCAAGGCTTGAAGGCCGACCGTATCTGTCCAACGGCACTCCGGCCGATGACATTGGTTTGCGTGTGCTTTTCAACGGCACGTTATTGAGTGAACTCGAGGACAGCGAAGTAGTGTCCCTGACCGACGCCGCCCCCGGCAAACGCGTCTTGCTGGAAATCGTCCCGATGCCGCCGGCCGACGGGGTTTACAAGCCCGGCAATTATTTTGGCAGTGTCAATTTGATCTTCAATGCGGTGATGCCGGGTGCTTGAGTGATAAACCATGAAACTTAAAAGACTGGAAAGAGTTGCGGGGCTTTTTGTTTGGAGCTTGATGGTGGGCCTATGGAGTGTTGAGTCGGCGATGAGTGCCACCATGGAGATCAGGGCGGTATTTCGACCGGATTCCTCCAAGCCTATGGATAACAAGTTCATTAATCAAACGCCTGTGACGGGGCATTGCCAATTGCAACCGGAGTTCTGTAACGACAGAGGTCTGTTCTCACTTCTGATGCCTATCGACTTCGTGTCTGTGGCGCCCATTGAAGCCAAGCACCCTGATTCGCGCAAAGGGGCGATGTTTCGCGTGCCAGGTCACTGGCAGGTGCTTCGTGTCAGGAATGTCGATACTCAAGAGTATGCGGAGCTGGAGGTGCGCATAGCCTCGATCGGCGGCCGTTATATCCTTCCGGATACCGCCGAAAACCTCGTGGGTGAAGGCGAACCCACTACTGTTCAGGGCTGGCACACTCGCTTATGGGGTGATTGGACATGGAGACCGCCGGCCCCCTGTCAGGCAACAGGCGGGATGTATACCGCGCCGAGCAGCAGAACCTTTTTCTGGATAACACCGACCGCGAATCAATGCGCGGCAAACGCCAACTACCGCATTTCGAATCTGGCTTACGACAGGATGCAGATCGGCTATGAGCTGCGCACACCTAATCCGTTGGGAATGTCTTCCGGTTTGTATGCCGGCGACTGGACCTATACCGTCGGTTCGGGGATGGATTTCGACATGGGCGACATCATGCAGCCCAGCAGCTCAACCCTGACCCTGAACTTTGTGCTGGACGTCCAGCACACCCTCAAAGTGGAAGTGCCACCGGGGGGCAACCGCGTGGAGCTGGTGCCGCAAGGCGGCTGGCAGTCGTGGTTGACGCAAGGGCGCAAACCGACACGGCTGTTCCGCGACCAGACGTTCAATCTTTCCGCCAGTTCACGTTTCAAAATGCAGCTCGAATGCCAGTACACACAGGATGGACAGCATTGTTCCCTGCGAGAACCCGTCAGCGGTCACGCTGTTCCCCTGAATGTCAGCGTCAGCCTTCCCCATGGGTTGAGCGATGCCAGTGGGAAACCGGTCAGTCGTTTACCGCTGCGGATTGACGGCAGTGGTACGGAACTGTTTCAACCGGGCATTTATGTGGATCGCAAACCGGGAACGCTGCACTTCGAAATTCCCGCCGCTGAAGTCGGCGAAATGATTCGTCCAGGTGTGACTCGCCAATACTCGGGCAACGTGACAGTGATCTGGGATTCGGATGTTTAGCGGCTCCGTGAACGCAGCCCGATGCTTGATATCGATTTTAGGAGGCTAAAGGGATGAAGCGTTTTCAAGTGTTCCGGCAATGTGTAGGCGCGACTTTTTTATTGTCGGTGTGGCCGTCATCAGCCTGGGCAGAGGAGGTGTCGATTCAGGCCTCGTTCAAGCCGGATTCGGCGAACCCGCAGCGCAATAAATTCACTAACGACACGCCGTCCAGTGGTTACTGCGCCACGTACCCTCAGCAGTGTGTCGACAACGAAATGTTCAGCCTGCGGGTGCCGATCCAGTTCGATTCCAGCGGGCCGATCACGGCCAATCACGCTGATCCGCGCAAGGGCGCGTGGATCAAGGTCCCGGCGCAGTGGCGAGAGCTGACCGTATTCCATGAAACCACGGGTAAACCGGAGTCCGTAAAGGTTCGCATTGCCGGCATAGGTTCCAGATATGTGACGGACGACGTGATCGGTCTGGTGGGCGGCGGGGATGATTATCGGCTCGCTCACAATCAACTGTGGGGCAGCAGTTGGGTGAACGCACCGGCACCTTGTCTGTACAGCGGCGTCGGTTTTTACGCGCCACAGACCTACGGTTTTTTCTGGAAAACCCCTGTGGAGGGTTCATGTGTAAAACAGGCAAAGTTCGATGTGCCGTGGATGCAATATCAGTATCTGGATTTTGCCTATGAGCTCGTGACTCCCAACCCATTGGGCATGTCGTCGGGAAAATATGTCGGCGATTTGACCTATTACCTCGGTCCCAACAGAGACTTCGACATGGGCGACATCATGCTGCCCAGCAGTCCGACCCTGACCTTGAATTTCACGCTGGACGTGCAGCACACCCTCAAAGTGGATATCCCACCAGGGGGCAACCGTGTGGAGCTGGTGCCGCAGGGCGGTTGGCAGTCGTGGTTGACGCAAGGGCGAAAACCGACCCGCCTGTTCCGCGACCAGACGTTCAATATCTCCGCCAGTTCACGCTTCAAAATGCAGCTCGAATGCCTATACACGCAGGATGGGCAAAATTGCGCTTTGCGAGAGTCTGTGACCGGTCACAACGTCCCCCTGAAGGTCAGCGTCAGCCTGCCCCATGGCTTGAACGATGCCAATGAGCAACCGGTCAATCGTCGGCCGTTACGGCTTGACGGCAGTGGCACGGAGTTGTTTCAACCGGGGATTTATGTGGATCGCAAACCCGGAACGCTGCACTTTGAGATAACCCGGGACCACGTCGAGGAGATGCTCAAACCGAATGTTGCCCGAAGTTACTCGGGCAACATCACGGTCATTTGGGATTCGGAGGTGGGCTGATGCCAGTCCCTCAATGCGCGCGGCGAGACTGGCATCGACATGCATCTATTTCGACGGATCGGCCTTTTGCAATGCTTCACGGGTCAAGCGTCTGCTTAACGCCTTTTCGTCATAGCCGATCTCGTTGAGCAACCGCTCATACACGGCATCGGTCATCTCGGCACCGGTAAACACCACGCTGTGGGGCACGGGCAGTTGATCGGCGAGATCCTGCAACTGCCGTCGCAACGGAGCGCGCCGCACTTCAGGCCATCGGGCGGAATGTACCCAGGTACGTTGCGCATCGCGCAACTGATCCAGTAGCTCGGGTTTGCCCCGGTAGATTCGAGCGTTACGGCTGTAGGCGTCGGGATAGGCCTCGCGCAGGTACTTTTCCCAGAAGGGTTGTTCGATCATTTCATTGACCAGCCCGTCGCCGACCTCCATGGAGATCACGGTGTCAAACGCCGTATCGAGGGTTCTGGCGCTCACACCAGCCGTGGGTTCGTAGAGCATCGTATTGGATTGCCATGGCAGGCCCAGGCGGTAGGCCAGGCCGGTTTCGTAGGCCAGGTACACCTCGACTTCATCGGGATTGCCCGTTCGGCTGCGGACATCGGCACCGGCGATGTCATCCACCCGCGCCAGGCGCGCGGCTCCTTTTGCCAGGGTCACCAGCCTGCTCTCCAGAATCGCGGCCGAAGTCGAGAGGGCATAGGCTTCGGTGGTCAGCACCTTGATCCCCATGTTATTGAACAACTGGGCACCGGCATCGGCGCAGGTGGTGGGGGCGGAGGTCATCTCAAACAGCTCGGTGCGCAATTCGGCGTCCAGGTCCATGGCCTCGATCATGCGCCAGACGCGCCCGCTGAGTTGTTCACGCAACGCTCCACCGGCGCGGTAGTCGGCCGATTGCTTGAGTTTCTCAATCAATGCGAAGAAGTCTTTGGAGCTTGGCTCGCTCATCAAGTCGTGCCAGGCTTCTTCCTTGAACGTGCCCAATCCGGCGACGACCTTAGTCCACCAACGGGAATCATCCGTCATCGGCCAGGCATTGATCGCATGCTCGGCGGCACGGAGGTAGATATGCCCGCGGCTCAGGCCCACCGACTTTCGGTACTCCTCAAAAGTGACGCGGTTTACATCGGAGAGCTGCTTGGCGAACAAACGCGTGCGGGCCACGATGCGTGCATCTTCGGAGCCTGGCACCACGGTCGGCATTTCAGTGAGCGGGTTCTCCATCAGGTCGAGGAAAAACCCCCGTGGGCGGCGTTTCTCGAACAGACCATCAGGCCAGCGCGTCACCCCGGTGTTGCTCAAACTGAGGAGCATCAGGTTGGGCATACGCTCGACATTGGGCAGCAGGCCCAGTTCCGGGTTTTCATCGAGCCTGAGTGTTTCCATGCGGGTCCGGTTTCTCAGGATCTCGACGGCGTCGGGTGTCAGGGTGATGTGGTTGTCCGTCAGGCGCAGGGTGCGCAGAAAGTGCATCTTGTCGATGCCGGCTGGCAAGTGGGCCAGCCGGCAGTCCCTGGCACTGAGCTGCTCCAACTGAGGGAAGTCTTCCAGCAGGCTGCCGGCTCTGGGGTTGAAGGTTGCCCGGTCCAGCGTCAGTGTGGTGACTTGATCCAGCAGGTGCTGGATATCGGGCAACTTGTCCCACCACTGATCGAGGTTGATGACTTTGAGCTCCGCCGACTGATCCAGTGCGTATCCACCTTCGAGGCTGGCGCTGCGCTCACCGAAGACTATCGATCTTCGTTCAAAACACTGCAACAGTCGGTCGGCGATGAAGCTACCGCCGTTTTGCATGTAGTCAGTAAATTCGGGATTACTCACGCCCTCAAACGGGTCGCTATAGGACAGTGGCATCCATCTATCCAGGGTCTGTCGCAGCCTCTTTAGCTCGTTTTCCAGCGCGCTCATGACCTCGAACGGCTCCTCTTTGGCATTCAAGGATCGAGCGAAGGTTTCCACTTCGCGTTTATTCAGGTTGGGGTAGAGATTGCTTACCCGGTCTTCCAGCGTCGCGGCGGGTTTGGAAAACAGTGGGCCACGCAGCAGGGTGATCGTTTCCGGGGGCAGGACGGGCACGTTCGGTGGCTCGGCGAGCAGTGTCCTGCGCACGCTGGGCATTTCGGTCTTGGCCATGATCCATTGCTTGAAGAAAAGGCCTTGTCCGGGCCGGTAACCCAGTGCCTGTCGCCTGTTCGCGGGCATGGCGTGGAGTACCGACTCCATAAAATCCTCGGCTTCATGCAGTTTATTGTTGGCGCCGTCACGCACTTCGTATTGGCCGGATTCCTCGCGGATCAGCAGTCGCACGGTCGTCGCGTCATCGGCGCCGACGCTGCATCGCAGTAATCCGTCGAAGGCTCCTTCGCGCACTTCAATGCGCAGTTCGGCGAAGGTGTCGCTGTGCAGCCGCAAGGTGTTGAGCACCAGCCTTTCGGTATCCGCCCCCCACTGCGCGTCAGCATAAAAGCCCTCATAGGCGTGACTGAGCCGTGCTTCGAAGGCGGCTTCGCGGGCCAGGGTTTTCAAGCGCAGCGGCGGGCGCTGTTCTTTTGACAGGCGCTCCAGTTCAGCGCCACGGGCCCCGGTCAGCAGTGTTTCGGCCGTGCGGGCCGTCAGCTCCGGTACTGTTTGACGGAGCACACCGATACGTGGGTCGTCCGAGGTTTGCCCGGCCTGGTAGAGATAAGTGAAGATGTCTGTCCTGATCTCGCCGGCTTCATCACCCAGTCGATTACGCAGGGCCTGCACGCGATCACCCTTGGCGACCTGCGGGCCGAGCAACGCTTCCAGCTCGGCCTCGCTCAAGAAGTCGACAACGCTTTGCGCCAGTTGACCGCTCATGACAGGAGTGAGACTGGTGGCGAGGGTCTGTTCGTCAGTGGCCTGGCCGTTGCCATACTGGTGAAAGGGCCCGGTCAGGTCGGTGTTCTGGTAAACCTTCAGCGCTTTCTCTGCGGGCCAGCCGTCCAGATAGGTCACCAGAGACTCGAACCAGTAAGCGTTCGGTTCGAGGGGCTGCCCGGCACGGATTTGCTCGATCGTTGTGTCGATCTGTCGGTCAATCTTCAAACGCTGCAGGCTGTCGGCAAGCAGCGGCGGTGGTGGTGCATTGTCGATGTACATCCGTCGCAGCGCATCGTCGTCGGTGCCGCTGGCGATGCGCACTCGCTCAAGTGCTGCATCGCTGAAACCATCCACGTCATGGCCGAGGCGGCGCATCAATGTCGGGCCTTCCCAGTCCTGCGGGGTTTCGCCTTCATGGGTCCAGGCACCCAGGCCATTGGTCTTCAATTCGGGTAAATAGGCATTGGCGCGCTGAGGATGCTTGATGCGGTAGCGACCCTGCTCTACCTGGTGTTGCACGGCGTAGTGTTTGCCCTCCAGTGGCAACACACTTTGCCCCTTGTGCGAATGCAGGCCGCGATCATCAGGTTGTGAACCGTCCGGCAACGTGAGTCCGGGCTGTTCGTAGGGTGTGAGATCGGGATGCCATAGCCGGGACTGACCGTTGGGCAACCTCACCGGTTTCATGCCTTCGATCAAGGGCGAAAGCCTCAGGCGCGCGAATTTTCCAAGCTCCGCACCTGCCGCAATAGCCGCCAGTTGAATGATGTTCGTCACCACCTCGACCATGTGTTCGGCGGCTTCGGTCCATAACCCTTCGGCCATGTCGACGATGGATTCGACCACGTCACTGGTGATCTGGTAGGCGGTGTAGACCATCATCAACTCACCCAGGAAGGGCACGAACGGGGTGATGACAATCAGCGCGACGTTGAAGATGTCCGAAACGATTTTCTTGAAGTTGTCCCACCAGGCCCAGCGGGCATTGCTGTCGGCATCGGCGGTGGACACGGCGATGTGTCTGGCGTCGTTGAGAATCTTGTTCAGTTTCTGCTGATAGAGATGCGTCCACAGACCGCCGTTGATCAACTCGGTACGAAAATGCAGTCGGGGGTGAGACACCGGTTCCTCGCGCCATGGCGGTCGCTGATCCAGTGGCTCTTTTTTGTGCCAGCGCACCTCGGTCAGGTTCTGCTGGAGTTCGGCGAAAAACAGCCCGCGTTGCTGATGAGGGACGAACTGACTGAAGTATTGGCGGTAGGTCATGCCGCTAGATCTGATCAGCTTGTTTTCCCGCAGTTGGCGCGTCAGTTCGTTGAAAAAGTCGGGAAGCGAGGGGTACGACTTCAGAGGATGTTCGGGGTCCTGCGGGACATAGGCAATCACCTGTTCGGTCTGCCATGTCCGATCCAGATCGGGGGCGATCAGGACGATGCCGGTCAGCGCCGTGTCCAGCATCGACAGTTCGTGAAAGCGCAGGTGCTTGCCTTTGAGTTTGAGGTTGCGTTCGCCCTCAAGCATCGCCAGCACGACGTCACGGGTGTAAGGCCCGATGTCGCCGGTCACCACTGCCAGCTGCGCCGCCGCTACGAATGCTGCTTTCTGACTTCTGACGACTTTTTTCTTCAAGAGCGTTTTGGCAACGGCATCGTCGGGCAACAATATGCTTTGCAGGTATTGGTTGTATCGGGCGCCGATATCCAGTTCGCGACACAGGGACTGGAACTGAGCGATGGACATCTTGCGTTTGATCGGTTTGATGTCGAACAGCCCACGTTCATCGGGTTGGCTGATGAAATCCGAATCGGCTTCGCAGGTTTCAGAGCGTGCAAAGTTGTGCAGCGCGGCGTCCAGAAGAGAAATAGTTCGGGTGACTACACCTTTTGAAATATCGATGGCATACCAGGGCTGTTGCTTGGGTAAATAAAGATGCAGGAATGTTGTTTTGACGTCGTCCTCGACACCATAGTGTTGCTTGAGTGCGGCACTCAATAAGGGTTCGGCAAATTCATAAACATTCTGCAACTTTTTGAACAGCTGGTCGATGCTGTTGTGTTCGGTCCACAGTTTCAGATTGGCATCTTGTAACTGGCTGTGATCGTGCTGTGAGGCGGTTGTTATCCAAGTCGCGGGACTTAGTCGCGCGGAACTTAGTTCCCTGGCTCTTTTTAGTGATGAGCTTTTGAGCACGAGAGGGATGCGGCTCTTGATTAACACGTAGTGACGGCCATTGTCGCCAAGTGTGTCCGGCTCTTGATCTGCGGTTATACGTCCTTGTAAGTCAGACATTGTTCTAATAAACCTTGAGCGTTAATAGGAGCTTCCAGCCTACCTTTCATCGCTCAAAGTTAAAGTTTGAATAACTGCTGTTAAGTCAGAGTTCGTCCTTGAAAAAACATTGAAATTATCAATATCGAAAATAATTATGTACCGCCTATGCACACGGCCGGTTCTGCTAACGCCGCACCACTTCAATCGGCAAGCAACCGGTGTTTCCGGTGGGTTGCAGGTACGGCGTCAGGATCGGCGCCATGCCCTTGAGCACTTGCACCGGCAGCGCTGAAGTGAACGTGAACGTTTCGGCGGAGCGACCCGGCACGAAGGCGGTGAGGGTGCCGAAATGGTGATCGCCGATGAAGAACACGAACGTCGCCGTACGATTGAGGGATTTCGAGCTGATGACCCGTCCACCGGAACCGATGGCTGAAATGCGGTTGTCGCCGGTGCCGGTCTTGCCGCCCATGGCCAGCGGCTTGCCATCGGGGAGGGTGAAGCTGCCTGAAACACGTCTCGCCGTACCTGCATCCACCACTTGCGACAAGGCTTCGCGCATGGCCGTGGCGACTTCGGATGGCATCACCCGCTTGCCCACTTCCGGATCATTGATCAACTTGGTTTCGTACGGTGTGTCCGCCGCGAAATGCAGCGTGTCGATGCGCAGTGTCGGCATGCGCACGCCATCGTTGAGAATGGTGCCGATCAACTCGCCCAGCGCCGCCGGACGGTCGCCGGAGCTGCCGAGAGCGGTGGCCAGCGACGGCACCAGGTGATCAAACGGGTAGCCGACTTGCTGCCAGCGCTGGTGAATGTCGAGGAACGCTTCGATCTCGAGCATTGTGCGAATGCGGCTGTCACGGGCGCCCTTGTGACGGCTTTTGAACAGCCAGCTATAGACTTCCTGGCGTTCGAAATGGCTGGCCTTGACGATCTGGTTCCACTTGGCGTCAGGGTTATTCAACAGGTAGCCCATCAGCCACAGGTCCAGTGGGTGAACCTTGGCGATGAAGCCCTGATCTGGCAGGTCGTAGGCACCGGGGCTGTAGTTTTCGTACAACCGTTTAAGGCGTTCGTCGGTGAGTTTTTCGTTAGGTTTTCCGGTGGGCTTGGGGCCTTTGAGATGCGAACGCACAAAGGTATTGAAGCTTTCCTGACTGGCCTGCGGCAGCAAATAACGGTGAATTGCCGCCAAGCGAATCGGCGTCGGGCGCGTGCTGTCGAGGAAGGTGTCGAGCCGCGCCTGAGTGTCCTTGTTTTTGTACTTTTTCCAGAACTTCAGCAGGAACGAGGTGCCTTCGCGATCGGCGAAATTGGCCAGGTATTCCTGACGTCGAGGGTCGCGGTCGTCCTTGAGCAGTTCGGCGCTGCTGTTGGGGCCGGAATACGTGGTGTAACGCACAAGGTCGCGCATCAACCGAACGAACGGCAGGTTGATGGATTCGCGCAGGGCATCGCGCAAGGTCGGTATGCGAGCGTTGTCTTCCTTGCGAAAGTTATGAAACACGTGCAACCCGCCACCGGTGAAAAACGCTTCGCCGGGGCTGGCCGAGTATTTGCGATCCAGGGCTGCGGCGAGCATGGCCGGCAGGTTGTGGTCTTTGTTCTCGATCAGGTAATCGACGGCCCAGCGGCTCAGGCGGTCCTGGTCAGGGACGTCGAGTTTTTTCAGTTCAGGGACTGTCATCCCGGCATATTTATCGTGCAATTCGGCGATGATTTGCAGGTAGGTGGTGAGCACGCGCATTTTTGCCGTGGAACCCAATTCCAGCTTGCTGCCTTCGTTGATGTCGAACGGCTGGTCGGTGCTGTCAGTCTGAATCCGCACGCGCGCGCCATCCGGTGTCAGTTCAAACAGGGTGAAGCTGTAGCGCACCTGGGTGGTGCTGGTGGGGGTGAGCAGGCGTTCGCCCATCAAGCCGATCTGCGTGGCAAACTCCGGATCGGCCAGATGCTTGAGGTACTCGGTGGCCTTGGATTGCAGGTCGCCTTGCAGGGTGCTGGTGGCGGACAGATCGAGGCGATCAAGGTCGTATAGCGGACGATTGAGCAACCCGCCCAGGCGGCTGCGCGCCACGCTGATGCCTTTGTTGGTTTCGATCGGTTGAATGGTTGGCTGGGTCTGCCAGTCGCGATAAGCGACGGTGCTGGCCAGCGCTGCCGCCGCGAATGGCGCATCGATCACGTTGTTCTGTGCCAGCAGCCGAATGTGGCTGTCGGTGAGGTCCGCCAGTTCATCACGGCCCTTGGTCAGGTAATGAGAAGGGCGGCGCTGCGCAATCATCAACGAGAGCATTTCACGCAGGGCCAAGCCCTTCGCGGCCATGGTCTTTGGATCCGTGGCGGTGCTGGCCAGTGTTTCGTTGGCCTTGTTGAAGTCGGCGCCGTACCAGACGCGCAACCCCTCTGCCATGCCATGCACTTCACCGTGGCCCGGCACGGCTGACAGCGGCACGCTGTTGAGGTAGTCGCGAACCACATTTTGCCGCGCCTCAAGGGTTTGCGGACCGGCCTGATACGCACGCACGGTGGCGGAAATCATCTGCCGGATTTTTTCCGCACCCGAGACAGTCAGGCCATCGGGCGAATGCCGGTACTTTTCAAGCTGAGTCGCCAGGGTACTGCCGCCCGCCGACTGGCCCGGCAGGTGAATCATTTTAGCCACCTGAGACCATGCGGCCATGCCGAAGCGCGGCCAGTCCACGGCGGGGTTGGCCAAGGGTTGTTTGGGGTCGAGCAGAAAGCGGTTCTCGATGAACAACAGGCTGTTGACCACCACCGGTGGAATCGATTCGAAGCTCGAATACAGCTGTTGTGGATATTTGAACTGGTACAGCGGTAATGCGCGGCAATCAGTGATCGACAGGCCAGCCTGGATTTTCTCCGAGTAAGGTACGAAAAGACCTTTGGCGCTGTAGTCCATCAGCTTTTCGGAGAAGCGGGTTTGGGCTGAAATTACATAGTCGCGCTTGAGTAACCGCGGCAGGAACTCGTTCAGTGAGCTGTAGCCCAGTCGCAAATCGAAAGGCCCGGCGCCAGGGTAACGAATGGCGTCGCTGGGACCCGGTTCCAGGGTGTAATTCAGAGACGCGGCGAACTTGCTGACTTCCCGCGCCTGAAACTTCGAGGTGCGCATTTCCTTGGCAGCAGCCAGTCCCACAACGATCACGATGATGAGCAACAGCAACCAAAACGCCTTCCAGCCGTGTTTGACACGGCTGCTACGTGGTTTTTCAGGTGATGGCGCTTCATCCACAGGTTCAGTCGGGACCACAGTTTTACTCGTATCGGTTTGCCACAAAGCGCCCATAGTCGATTGATCCATTTACGCAGATTTATCGGACTTGAGTGAAGCTTAGTCGGTGGTTGGCGATGGTGAAAAAATTGTGGGCATGGTTGTCGCCTATTTTTTCTGCCCCACACAAATCCTTGTAGCAGCTGCCGAAGGCTGCGTCCGGCTGCGAAGCAGTCGCCAATCCTGCAATCCCGATTTTTCCGGCAGGCCGCGGTGTCTGTTTTACGACTGCTTCGCAGCCGGACGCAGCCTTCGGCAGATGCTACGGGGGAGGGAGGTGTGGTCGGTTAAGAAGCTTGATATAGAGCTGTCGAGCGGTAAATAAGGTCCCTGCAAGTGCATGACGGTGCACCAATGCTGTGCAATACTCGGCGCCGTTTTCTGTAACGGGTGAAATCACTTTCAGCCAGTTAAAGTCTCTCCGTAAATCGCGCTTTTGCCCAGAGTTGTGGCTGCAATTTGTTATTTATAGAGTGAAAACGCCTGCTCAATGCTTTTTATACTGCACGACCTGCTGATCCTGGAGGTTTTGTCCTACAGGACGGTCCTGCTCACGAAGTGGACCGGTATCAGGCAAGCAATGGCTTATCGGTCAGCGCTTCGACACTCGGTGGTCATATCCAATAACAAGACGAGGATGTCCCCTATGCCAGTCGGCAATCACCTGCCCCACGGCGAGACCGCTCAAGGCGGCCCGCTGAAACGCGAACTCGGCGAACGGCATATTCGCTTGATGGCACTCGGCGCCTGTATCGGCGTCGGTCTGTTTCTCGGATCGGCCAAGGCCATCGAAATGGCCGGCCCAGCCATCATGCTGTCGTACATCATCGGCGGTCTGGCGATCCTGGTGATCATGCGTGCCCTCGGCGAGATGGCCGTGCACAACCCGGTCGCCGGCTCTTTCAGCCGTTACGCTCAAGACTACCTCGGCCCCTTGGCGGGCTTTCTGACCGGCTGGAACTATTGGTTCTTGTGGCTGGTGACTTGCGTCGCGGAAATCACGGCGGTGGCGGTGTACATGGGCGTCTGGTTCCCCGACGTACCGCGTTGGATCTGGGCGCTGTCGGCGTTGATCAGCATGGGCACCATCAACCTGATCAACGTGAAAGCCTTCGGTGAATTCGAATTCTGGTTCGCCCTGATCAAGATCATCACCATCGTAGCGATGGTCATTGGTGGTATCGGCGTAATCGCGTTCGGCTTCGGTAACGACGGTGTAGCATTGGGGATTTCCAATCTATGGACCCACGGCGGCTTCATGCCCAACGGCGTGCAAGGCGTGTTGATGTCCCTGCAAATGGTCATGTTCGCCTACCTCGGTGTCGAGATGATCGGCCTGACTGCCGGCGAAGCCAAGAACCCGCAGAAGACCATCCCGGATGCCATCGGCTCGGTGTTCTGGCGGATTCTGCTGTTCTACGTCGGCGCGCTGTTCGTGATCCTGTCGATCTACCCGTGGAACGAAATCGGCACCCAGGGCAGTCCGTTTGTGATGACCTTTGAGCGTCTGGGCATCAAGACTGCTGCCGGTATCATCAACTTCGTGGTGATCACGGCCGCGCTGTCGTCCTGCAACGGCGGCATCTTCAGTACCGGGCGCATGCTCTACAGCCTGGCGCAGAATGGTCAGGCCCCAGCCGGTTTCGCCAAGACGTCGAGCAACGGCGTACCGCGTCGTGCTTTGCTGCTGTCGATGGGGGCGCTGCTGCTGGGCGTGTTGCTCAACTATTTGGTGCCGGAGAAGGTTTTCGTCTGGGTCACCGCGATTGCCACCTTCGGCGCAATCTGGACCTGGGTGATGATCCTGCTGGCCCAGCTCAAATTCCGCCAGGGCTTGAGCGCCAGCGAGCGTGCCGGCCTCAAATACAAGATGTGGCTGTACCCGGTCAGTTCGTACCTGGCGCTGGCGTTCCTGGTGTTGGTGGTTGGGCTGATGGCGTACTTTCCGGACACTCGCGTGGCGTTGTACGTGGGACCGGCATTCCTGGTGCTGCTGACAGTGTTGTTTTATGTGTTCAAGCTGCAACCGAACACTGTGTCGCACGGTGCGGTGCGTTCGACTACGTAAGGTGCAGGGTTTGAAATGCAAAAAGCCCCGGTCGAGATGACCGGGGCTTTTTGGTTTCAGGCGACAGCGATGTGCGGTGAGCGATTCAAGCGTTTATTGAACTCCAGCCAGACCGCCAACAACCCCATCAACCCGGCCCCCACCAGTGCGGTGAAGAGTTGCATGGCAAACGCATCGTCGGTCAAGGCGTTGACCATGTCCGCCAACGGCGCCAGCAACACACCGAGGCAGAACACTTCCAGCGAAAAACGCCCCATGCGCGAGCATTGCCGGGCCATCCAGTTTTGCGTCCAGCCGGTGTCCGGCAACAGTTTCGCAGTGACGTACGCCAGGGCCAGAAAGTGCAGCAAGCGCACCGGCGACAGGTCGGTTTTGCTTATCGGGTAGAGCAGGTTGTTCAGCAGGGTCGGCATCAGCGCGTCATGTATGTCCGGCCATCGCCACGAAACAGTAATCACCCCGGCAGCCACCACGTAAATCGCCGCACAGACAAACAACGGCTGGCACAGCAGGGGACGAGCCTCTGTCACCCGTGGCCTTTGCCCGTGAATTGCAGCGGCGCCGCCGAGTACAAACAGCAGTTGCCAGGTGATGGGGTTGAAGTACCACACGCCGTCTTTGATCGCGGCCAGGTTCCAGCCAAACGACGGCGCCAGCAAGTAAACGCTCAATGACACCGCTACCACCGCCCAGGTCTTGCGCACCAGCATTGGCAGCACCAGCGGCAACCCGGCCAGCAGCACGATATACAGCGGCAACGGATCCATCAGGTTCGGTTTGAAGCGCAACAATAATTCATCCGTCAACGCTTGCTGCGGGTTGGTGATGAAGTGGAGCATGCCCATTTCCTCGACCAGATCGCGGGTTTCCACATGGCTGTTGGCAAAGAACACGATGCCCATCAGCATCGCCAGCAGGAAAATATGCACCACATACAGCACCCAGACGCGGCGCAGGATTTTTACGCAGGTTCTCAGATAACCATCGCGCGCTAAGGCCTTGCCATAGACCAGGACCGCCGCGTAGCCCGCCAGAAATACAAAGACCTCTGCTGCATCGCTGAAGCCGAAATTGCGCAGGGTGATTTGACCCAGGGGGTTTTGGGGCACGTGATCCCAGAAAATGAAGATCAGTGCCAGACCACGGAAAAAATCGATTCGGTGGTCGCGTTCAGTCGTCATGGCAGCGGGCTCTTGAACGGTGTTTGTAGGAGGAGCGGGCGGCGTCACAAAAGATTGCGCGGCGCACGCGGCGGCGCAGGTTGCAGGGATTCACCAGCAATTGCAAAAGGGGGAGGTTGCGGGATATTTCTACGCATCGCCGAAGGTCAACCGCTTGCCTGAAAGCCCGGCAGCTTTACGATTTCTTACTGCGTCGGAATCGTAAACGAGCAAGTCAAAATGACCGTTGGTCTGGAATGGTGCGCTACCTGTCAGCTCTGACAGTAGACGCGTGCCTTGCGCTGACTTTAGGTTGACACCTGAAAGAGCGGCTGGCCAAGGAACGGACATGAAAGCCTTATGGAAAGAGTTTTCCACTTACGCGGTGGTTGGCGTGGCCAATACACTGATTCATTGGCAACTGTTTTATGTACTGCGCACCGCCGCCGAATGGACCCAGGCCGCTAGTAACGTTTCGGCGTTTTGTGTGGCTGCGGCGTTCTCTTTGTATGTGCATGCGCTGTACACATTCGACGCCAAATATTCGGTGCTTCGTTACCTGGTGTATCTCTGTTTCATGGGGGTGATGAGTTTCGTTGTCGGCCATTTCGCTGATGTCTGGAACATTCACGGGTTGGTGACCGTCGCGTCATTCTCGCTCCTGAGCCTGATTTGCGGGTGGCTCTTTTCGAGATTTTTTCTGCTCGGCGATCATCAGCCATGAAGGTTTTTCAGCGCGCAACGCGCCCACTGAAACAACTCAAGGCGCCGTCTCGACCGTTTGTTGTCGATCTGGATGGAACGCTTCTAAGGTCCGATCTTCTGTTCGAATGCGCCATGGCTTTTGTCCGTCGCCAGCCGTGGCGCTGGATACAGCCTTTGGTTTGGCTATGTCGTGGCAAAGCTTTTTTGAAAGAGCAATTGGCGAAGGCAACAGTTATCGACGTCACCCTGCTGCCCTACGACCCCGATGTGCTGGCCATGATCGAGGCGCAGCGCAAGGAAGGGCGGAAAATTGTATTGGCCACCGCCAGTCATCACTCCTTGGCGTTGCGTGTTGCCGAGCATCTGAAGGTGTTTGATGACGTGCTGGCCACAAGCCTTGAATGCAATCTGTCAGGTACACACAAGCGCGATTTGTTGGTGACGTTGTACGGTGAGAGAGGCTTTGATTACGCTGGCAATGCTTTTGAAGATCTGTCGATCTGGCGCGCGGCCGAACGCGCCTATGTCGTCAACCCGTTGCCGGGCGTCGAACACGCCACTAAAAGCCTGGTAAACGTCGAACAAGTGGTTCGCGCCGGCGCGACGAATCTCAGGGATTGGTACAAGGCGTTTCGTATCCATCAATGGGCAAAAAACACCCTGATTTTTGTGCCTTTGCTGGCCGCACACCAGCTCGGCACTCCGCTCTTGGGGGATTCAGTCATTTCTGAATATCGATCTGATCGATAAGAGCCGCATAGCGACGCGCGGCTGTTATCGATTTGGTTTACGCAGCCTCCTCATTCGGCTCAAAACTATCCGCCCGTGCCATCTGCCACATCCGTGAGTAGAACTCGCCGTTCACTTCTCCAGTGAGCAACTCCCCCGGTTTGGCCCAGTCGGCGCCTATGGCCAGGACACTGGCGATGTCGAAGGCGCTGACGATCTTGCCGCTGGCTCCTGGCTCGTTTGCAAAGGGGCGGGCAACGTTCACGGCACTTGCTCTTTTTCGATTCAAACTTGAACGGAATGGGACATCAGTCGTTTTTTGTCTTCATGTTTTTGCTTGGCCCGGGGAAGGGCGTTGATGCAGTAGTTGACATAGTAGAAGCCGAAAAGCCCCGTATAGACCAGGCTCATCCGCAGTTCGAAATTGTGTTCAGCCAAGGCATAGGCTCGTAGCACTCTTCGAGCTCGGAAGCACCAGAGGAGAGATAGCAACATCAGCAACAGGAGCAAGATGCCGCTGGCGATGAGGGTGTATGGATGGTTCACCGTACTGAGATTTCCGACAACGCCGATGATAATCAGGTACCAGACAAGGAACGTCGTACTCATGGTTTTGATTCGAGTGACCTCTTCAAGTGCGTTAAAGGTTTTGTACAGCCAGATATTCAGATAAAGACCACCCGTAGCCAACCCCAATAAAAACAGGTGAAACGTCTTTGTATTGATTTTTTCTTTTAGCGTTGAGATGTCGGACATACCGGGGGCTCCATTGGCTGCGAGATGGGCGAGTGACCGTTGATAAACGGGACGACCACGCTATCAAACTCGGACGTGGGAAATTTCCGAGCCGGTAAGTGGATAGCTCCTGTTGTTCACGCGATCCGGATGTCAGCCTTGTAATGCCCGTCTGATGACGGGCCCCTGGGGAGCATGGGATCCTTGCGGTTTTTACCCAAGGCCCTTTCTGATCCATGACACTTCCATCCGCTGATACACCGCGCCTCATCCGCATCGCCGCCGCCCTGTTGATAGGCCCCGACGGCCGCACATTGCTAGTGCGCAAGCGCGGCACCCAGGCCTTCATGCAGCCGGGCGGCAAGATCGAAGCCCGTGAACAACCGGTACACGCGCTGGCCCGAGAGCTGGAAGAGGAACTGGGTCTGGTCATCGATCCAGCGCACGCCCGTTACCTTGGGCAATTCTCGGCACCGGCCGCCAACGAGCCGGGATTTGTCGTACACGCCGAACTGTTTTTGCTGACCATCGACATCGACGTCACCCCGGCAGCCGAGATCGAAGAAGTGATCTGGATTGACCCGGCCACCGATGGCGATGTCACGCTGGCGCCATTGACACGGGACCTGATCCTGCCGTTTTATCGAGCATCGCTGACCGAACCTGCCTGATCATTACCGGACGAAGGATTGCTCATGATCCCGCTTCAAGACCTGCTGATTTTTGCTGCCGCCGCGTTGCTTATGGTGCTGACGCCGGGGCCGAACATGATCTACCTGATCTCCCGTTCCATCTGCCAGGGGCGTAAGGCTGGCGTGACGTCATTGCTGGGTGTGGTCGCGGGGTTCTTCGTGCACTTGTTCGCCGCTGCGGCCGGCCTGACCGCAGTGTTCCTGGCGGTGCCGATGGCCTACGAAGTATTGAAATGGGCGGGGGCATTGTACTTGCTGTGGCTGGCCTGGCAGGCAGTCAAACCCGGTGCGCGTTCACCGTTTGAGCCGCAGCAATTGCCGCCGGACTCATCGCGCAGACTGATCACCATGGGCTTTCTCACCAGCGCGTTGAACCCGAAGATCGCGGTTTTTTACCTGTCGGTGTTTCCGCAGTTCATCAACCCTGAACATGGCTCGGTATTCAGCCAAAGCTTCATCCTTGGCCTGACGCAGATCAGCGTCAGCTTCTGCGTCAACCTGCTGATCGCGCTGTTCGCGGCGGGCATCGCGTCCTGGTTCGTCAACAACCCGACCTGGCTGGCGGCACAGCGTTATGTCATGGGAGGTGTGTTGGCGGCGCTGGCGGTGCGGCTGATGCTTGAGCAACGCAGGACGGCGTGAACATGTGGATTGAACGGCTTGATGCCAGTCATGCCCTGGCGTACCGGGAATTGATGCTCGAAGCCTACGACCTGCATCCGCACGCCTTCACTTCAAGTGTGCGCGAACGCGCCGCGATGCCGCTGAGTTGGTGGGAAAAGCGCCTGACCAGCCAGCTGGATGTAGTGTTTGGGGCGTTTGAAGGAGGCAAGTTGGCGGGCATTGTCGGTCTCGCTTTCGAGCCTCGGGAAAAGGCCCGGCACAAGGCGATACTATTTGGCATGTACGTGTCGGCCACGGTTCGCCAACGCGGGGTGGGGCATGAGTTGGTACAAACGGCGTTGGCCGAAGCACGCAATCATCCGGGGCTCAAGATCATTCAACTGACCGTCACCGCCGGCAACGAGGCAGCGTTCAGTCTCTATCAGCGCTGCGGTTTCATCCAGTTCGGCCTGGAACCGCTGGCGGTGCGGGTGGGTGAAGACTACTTCGACAAAATCCATATGTGGCGTGAAATCTGAACCCACCGAAATACCCTGTGGGAGCGGCGGTGCGGCGATCCGACTTGCCCGCGATGGCGTCGCCAGATCCAACATTTATCTAACAAACATACCGCTATCGCGGGCAAGTCGGATCGCCGCACCGTCGCTCCCACAGGGATCGTGTTGTGTTATCTGACTGCGCTCACGCCATCCAGCGTCGAGAACGACGTGTCTTTAGCCGTCAGCAAGAAATCGCGCATATACGGCGCATCCAGCATGTCCGCGCGAATCCCCGCGTACAGCGTCGCAAACAAGCCTTTCTCACCCAGTCGCTTGGCCTTCACGTAACCGCGCGAGCTGTACTCATGCAGCGCCCAATGCGGCATGCCGCACACGCCGCGTCCACTGGCCACCAGTTGCATCATCATCACCGTCAGTTCCGAAGTGCGGACCTGCGCCGGTTCGATATCGGCGGGTTCGAGGAAACGGGTGAAAATGTCCAGCCGATCACGTTCCACCGGGTACGTGATCAAGGTTTCCGTGAGCAGATCTTCCGGCACGATGTACGCCTTGCTCGCCAACCGGTGCTGGTTGGCCACCGCCAGCATGGCTTCATAGGTGAACAGTGGCACATAGGTAATGCCGGCGATGTCCAGCGGATCAGAGGTCACTACCAAGTCCAGATCGCCACGGGCCAGCGCCGGCAGCGGCGCAAAGGAAAAACCCGAGGCCAGGTCGAGTTCGACTTCCGGCCAGGCATCGCGGAACTGGTCGATGGTCGGCATCAGCCACTGGAAGCAACTGTGGCACTCGATCGCCATGTGCAAGCGCCCGGCCGTGCCGCCGGCCAAACGCGCGATGTCACGCTCGGCACCGCGCAGCAGTGGCAGGGTCGCGTCGGCCAGTTGCAGCAGGCGCAAACCGGCGCTGGTGAAGCGCACTGGCTTGGTCTTGCGCACGAACAACGGCATGCCCATGCGCTCCTCCAGTTCCTTGAACTGGTGGGAGAGGGCCGATTGCGTCAGGTGCAGACGGTCGGCGGCATCGACCAGGCTGTCGGCTTCGCGCAAGGCGTGCAGGGTCTTGAGGTGACGGATTTCAAGCACCGGAGGGCTCCATGAGGAAAACTTGTGATCAACACGAAAAGGTTGAGTTTGTCTCATGATGGGTTAGCTGTCGACAATAGCGCCATGTTTACAGCAATCTTTTACAGAGAGAACTCACCATGGCGCTGGCCCATACACTTGGTTTCCCACGCATCGGCGCGGACCGCGAACTGAAAACAGCCCTCGAAGCCTACTGGAAGGGCGATCTCGATCAGGACGCGCTGTACAGCGTTGGCCGCCAATTGCGCGCCACCCATTGGCAGTTGCAGAAAGACGCCGGAATCGACCTGCTGCCGGTCGGCGATTTCGCCTGGTACGACCAGGTGCTGACCCATTCCCTGACCTTCGGCGTGGTCCCCGAGCGTTTCGACAGCGCAAAGGACGCCAACGGCCGGCCGACCCTCGACACCCTGTTCGCCATGGCCCGAGGCGCCGTAGCGACCTGCTGTGGCGGCGAACACGGCCCAGCGCAATACGCCCAGGAACTGACCAAGTGGTTCGACACCAACTACCACTACCTGGTCCCGGAATTCAGCGCTGACCAAACATTCAAACTGAGCTGGGAACAACTGTTCGATGAAGTCGACGAAGCCAGGGCTCTCGGTCATAACGTCAAGCCGGTGATCATCGGCCCGCTGACTTATCTGTGGCTGGGCAAGGCTAAAGGCAACGACTTCGACAAACTCGACCTGCTGGAACGCCTGCTGCCGGTGTACAACGAAATTCTCATGCACCTTGCCGCTCAAGGCGTGGAATGGGTGCAGATCGACGAGCCGATCCTGACCCTCGACCTGCCGCAAGCCTGGAAAAATGCGTTCGAACGGGCCTATCACATCCTTCAATACTCACCGCTGAAAAAACTGGTGGCGACCTACTTCAGTGGTCTGGAAGACAACCTCGGCCTGGCCGTTGGCTTGCCGGTGCAAGGCCTGCACATCGACGCCGTACGCGCGCCGGATCAACTCGGCCAGGTGCTGGATCGCCTGCCAACCTACAAGATTCTCTCGGTCGGTCTCGTCAATGGTCGCAACGTTTGGCGCTGTGAACTGGAGCAAGTGTTGGCGCAACTGCAACCGGCCCAGGAACGTTTCGGCGACAACCTTTGGGTCAGCAGTTCCTGCTCGCTCTTACACAGCCCGGTGGACCTGGAGCGCGAAGACAAACTCGACCCTGAACTGAAAAGCTGGCTGGCCTTTGCCGTGCAGAAGTGTGGCGAGATCGCCGTATTGCGCGACGCCCTCAACGATCCGCAATCGCCCAAAGTGCAAGCCGCCCTGGCCGAGAGCCGAGCGATCCAGGTCAGTCGTGCCGAATCGCCGCGCATCCATAAAGCGCAAGTTCAGGCACGCATCAACGCCATCGGCGCAGCAGACAGCCAACGCCAGTCGCCGTTTGCCCAGCGCATCGAACAGCAGCGTGCATGCCTGAAACTGCCGGCATTCCCGACCACTACCATCGGCTCATTCCCGCAGACCGGTTCGATCCGTCTGGCGCGTCAGGCATTCAAGCAAGGCAAGCTGTCGGCCAACGATTACACCGATGCCATGCACAGCGAAATCCGCCACGCCGTGAAAATACAGGAACGCCTTGGACTGGACGTGTTGGTGCACGGAGAAGCCGAACGCAATGACATGGTCGAATACTTCGCCGAACAGTTGGACGGCTACCTGTTCACCCGTTTCGGCTGGGTGCAGAGCTACGGTTCGCGCTGCGTGAAACCGGCGATTATCTACGGCGACCTCAGCCGTCCGAAGGCGATGACGGTCGACTGGATCACTTATGCACAGGGCCTGACTGACAAGGTCATGAAAGGCATGCTGACCGGTCCCGTGACCATGCTGATGTGGTCGTTCCCCCGTGAAGACGTGTCGCGCAAAATCCAGGCGCAGCAGTTGGCGCTGGCCCTGCGTGACGAAGTGGTGGACCTGGAAAACGCCGGCATCAAGATCGTGCAGATCGACGAAGCCGCGTTCCGCGAAGGCTTGCCGTTGCGCCGGGCGCAATGGCAGGAATACCTGGACTGGGCGGTGGAAGCCTTCCGTTTGAGCGCCTCCGGTGTACGTGACGAAACCCAGATCCACACCCACATGTGCTACAGCGAATTCAATGACGTGATTAAGTCCATCGCGGCGATGGATGCCGACGTGATCACCCTCGAAACCTCGCGTTCGGACATGGAGTTGCTGGAAGCCTTCGAAGCTTTCGACTACCCGAACGACATTGGCCCAGGCGTCTACGACATCCACTCGCCACGGGTGCCGGACACGGGCGAGATGGTCAAGTTGATGAGCAAAGCCGTGAAACGGATTCCGGCCGAGCGCTTGTGGGTGAATCCGGATTGCGGATTGAAAACCCGGGCGTGGCCTGAGACTGAAGCGGCGCTGGTCAACATGGTCGCGGCGGCACGGCAACTGCGCAGTCAGTTGGCATAAGGAGCCCAAAACGGGAGCGGAAACACCGCTCCCGTTTTGCGTTTTAAAGCGGGTCGAAATGTTGAAGGACTGCTGATTTCTTGCCGATGTCGGCGTAAGGCAGGTCGGCGTTATCGGCGTGAGTCAGAAACCGGTGCTCCGGCAGTTTCAGATGGGCCTTTTCAAATTCACCGAATGCAGGGGCTGCCTTGCTGTAGTGAAAATGGGCATACCACATCACCTTGGGCGGTGTTTGCGTCAGGTCTCGCACCTCGTATTCCTGCAGGTAGTCGGTGCGTCCGTCCGCACGTTTACCCAGATTTTCCATCGGTTTTTGCTTGTGGATATCAACGATTTTCTTCTGCGCGGAATTTTGCTTCATGAGGTAATCCAGCATGCCATCGGTGGGGTTTCGACTTTTCATCGAGTACTCGATACGCAGCGTCCGTCCGATGTCGGTCAGTTCTGTAGACTTGTCACGCAGTTGCTGGATGAGCGCGTTAGTGGGTTGAAGATCTTCGATCGTCAGGGCGCGCCGGCCGAGTTCGGCGGCCTCGCTGAGCATCATGTGTTCCAGGTCAACGGGCAGCATGTCCTGCTGGGCATAGGCCTCGACGCGGGTCTTGTACGCCGCTTGAGCAGCGAGTCGGCTACGGGCATCGGCCGTTAACGCTCCGAGGTCTCTGTGCGCGGGGTGAACCCCCTGTTCCTGAGGATTCAGCAGGCGAAACTTGCCGTTTGTCCCTTGCTCCCAAACCTCCTCGAATCCGCCCTGGCCTGTCAGGGTGTATTGGCGCTTTTGGGTCGTCGGTTCCCAGCGCTCTTCCCCGATCAGCAATTGATCGTCTTCGGTGGTGAACACTTTTTTGCTGCGCTTTCCGGCAGGAAGCGCTGACACCGGCTGATCGATAGCCTTGCGTGCCCGTTCGGCCATTTTCTCGATACCCAGCAGCAGTGGTCCCACAGCGTCCAGATGGAAGTGCTGGGGATAGCTGGCGGTCCAGGCATTCATATTGCGGCGAAACTCCCCGTAAAGATCGAGGCACTCTTGCAATATCTGATTGCGCTGGGCTCGGGTGGCGCTCACTTCCGGCAGGCTGTGTTGGGTGAACAGGGCGCGATCGACTTTGGTTCGCAATGTGTGTGCGCGTGTTTGCAGGTAGAACCAGGAAACATCGCTGGTGCTGTCGTAGCGTTTGACGATTTCCAGTAGTTGACCGGTTTTCAAGTACAGCTGACTGGCCTCATTGAGCCTCGCGTTCAAGTCCGCGAAGGCGCGGCTCAAGTTTGTTTTTGTCGGTTTGTCGGTAATGCGCGGGTACCACAGGTTGAGGTCGCGCATGTGGGCATCGATGGCGTCGAAGTCGCGCATTATCTCCAAGCGCAGCTTCCTGATGTTCTCCAGAATACGCAGACGCTCGGCCAGTGCCTCGGCCGGCAGTGCGTCCAACTGGTCCAGCAGATCGTCTATCCTGTCCGTCAGGGTCAGTGCCCGTTGACCGGTCAGGGCCACCCGTTGTCTGGCCCGATCGGCCAGTAAAAAGGCGACATTGCTTTGTATTTCCTTGATCTCGCGCATGTTCTTGCCACGCGTCAAGGGGCGTAGCTCAGCCAAGGTCTGGTATTGCTTGCTGCCCAGTTCCATGTCCTTGATGCACGCGGCTTCGAATGCCTGTGCCAGCGCTGGGCGAAGGTTTTCGGGGCTGGCGTTGTACGTTTCCATCAGGGCGGTGGTACGCGTCATCTGGGCGTCGAAGAGCGTGGCTGTGGCATTGGCGGTTTCGCTTAGCGCTTGTTGGCGGCGCAAGGTCTGGTCGGTCCACCAGCGCGGCAGGCGTTCGCGAATGGCGGCCGGCCAGAGGGGGATCGAGGCCGTCCGCCAAGTGCCCGAGTACGCCACCGCCCCCCAGCCCGCCGCCCTCGAAGGTCACCCCGTAGACACCGAAGTAAGTGTCCCAGTTACCGGCCTCATCGAGGCCCACCGGTTGCTTGTAGGTTTTTTGTCGAGTGCCGCAAAGACGCCAGTTGCGTGAGTCGCTGTTGCGCTCAACCTGGTAGATACGCCCCTGGCGGACGATAAAGTCACCGTCGGCATGCCGGTAGACATTGCGGTAAATTCCATGGGTTGCCGGCTCCAGACCGGTCAGGGAGATCGGTTTTTCGTACTCGTACCCGGCGAACCGCTGGACAACATGCCGGGCCCGGCGCTTCGACGGCGCTTGCAGTGCCCCGGCTTTTTGACCCAAGGCGCGTAGCTGACGAATACGCGTCAGCGAGCGAGCGCCCTTGGCGGTCCTGGCCCCGACGGAACCCCCCGGAAGAAGGTCCATGGCGGCATCGACCAATGACATCAACACCGATTCAATTTCCGTCAGACCATCGCCTACCTCACCGCGCAACAAGGACGCGACGGCGCGGTTTGCGCTGTTCCAGGCATCGTAGAGGGCGATGCCCGCGCCGACAAAGGGCACCATGCCCAAAGCCATTTTTATGTAATTGAACGCCCTCGGCCCGTTGAGCGCGTAGCGTTCCAGGTACAAGGCATCGTTGGAACGCGAAGTGCCGCGATGCGCTTCGATCAGGCGCCCCATGTGCGCATTGAGTAGATGGGCCGACAACGACGTTGTTTTCGGCCAAGGCAGGCCGACCCCGATCATCGCGTCGAAATGCTTGAGCACGGCCTGGTTGATGCGGCTTGCATGGGCTCGCACGTCACCGATCAAGGCGCGTGCGGCCAGATAACTGACCATCTCGCTGCGCAGGCATAGATTGAACAACGCGCGGCGAGCAGTCTCGAGGTTGTCGTAGCGGCGCAGGAATTGGCCGTCAGGGCTGTCAGGCAGATACAGCAGGGTCATCCCGCTGACTTTTTCTTGAACGAAGGTCACCCCGGACAAAGTTGTGCCTCCTTCGTTGGGGGTGTCCTTGCCCCCGGCGCTCAGGTACGCCGGCAGGAGCACGATGCGCTTGTCCGCAACGTTCCAGGCTTGCGGGGTATCGGCCGCAATGGCGATGCTCAACACCTGCCATTCGTTTTGATTGATCTGCTTTTGCAGGCGCGCGCAGGTCCCCTGCAACTGGAGCATCAGGCGCCAGGGCTCGATCAGGCATTCACGCCGGTGTTCCTTGATGAACGTGGTTTCGCTGGCCGAGCCCATGAAGGCGTCGCGAATCAGGTTTTCGTAGGCTTGGGGCAGATCCAGTTCAGGCAGCACCTTGCGCAGCCAGGGCAGGGTGATGCCGCTGGCCAACGCCCGGCGTTCGGTTTCGTCCGCCGCCGTGATCTCAAGCCGCATAAAGCCCAGTCGCAGTGAAAGAGGCTCCAGCTGCATCGACGGCGTGTTGTCGATGTTGAGCTGGGCGAGTGCTTCGAGTGACATTTTGCTACGGGCTGCACTGGGCACCGCGACGAGTTTCTGCGGGGTGCCCGGGGCGGCGCCATCGGACAGTTGTTTTTGCAGCGTCACCGCGTCGGGCAGATCAAGCTGCACGGAAAAATGACCGTTGAGCGCGAAGTCTTTTCGCAGACGTGCCTGCACCTGCTGGCGGGTGAAATCATCACGCGGTGGCAGGGCGATTTCCAGCTGGGCGTGGCTGCGGCGCATGGCAAGCAGGTAAGCCTCCACCAAACCCTTGAGTTCAACACGCTCGGACGCCGACAAGGTGGCCAGCCAATCGGGCAGCAGAGAGAAGAGCTTCACGCTACGGCTTTGTTCCAGCAGGTGCGCAAAGGCCAGGCTTCTGGCGGCTGGCACTGGGACTTGCAGGGTTGCGAGCGTTTGTTTGCGCAGCGTTTCCAGTCCTTCAGCATGCTGGCGCCGGTGCGCTGCTTGTTCTTCGAAGTGGCTGGCTCGTTTATCCAGACTGTCATGCAGCGGGTCGGTGACGATTTTGTTCAACTGCAAGGCCAGAATCTGGTCTTGGTCCTGAATCTTGAACAGCTGTCGCTCCAGTTCTGTGCGGTTGGCAAACCGTTGCAAGCCACCGCCTACACCTGGCCAGTACAGCAAAAAGCTGTGCGGCGTTGGCGCATCGAGCGGCGCTCGGGTGATGACGAAGGGGCCGATGAGTGCCTGGGTGGTGACGCTGCTGTTGTGCCCGGTCATCGACAGCGTCAGGCTGGCTGCGGTGATGGAGGCGTCGCGATTGGCGGCGAGCGGCGTATCCAGCACAGCCTTGAGCAGGCTGAACTCATCACTGTCGAGCTGCTTGAGCGCCAACTGAAGCTGGGCCTCGGCGCGCAGGCCATCCTTGTGCGCCTGATAGAGCGCACTGAACTCACGATTGATGGTTGCAAAGTCGAAGGCGCGCGACCGGTAGAGCAGGGCGGAGGCCGCCGTGTCGGCGGCTTGCTCCGCTGTCTCCAGCGTCTTCAATGCCTCTTTGAATGACGGGTGGCGGTCGCTGTCGAGTTCATCGCCCAACAGCGCTTCGAGCGCATCGCGCTGTCGGTTCAGTGAGGCCTGACGCTGGGGCCATGGAATGTCGGCGAACAAGCTGTCGAACAGAGGCTGTTCATCTTCTATCGAGTTGTTCGGCAGGGGGATTTCAAGGTCTGGAGGCACGGCGAAAACGATGGCGTTCGCGTATTGCGGGCGTAAAAGCAACTCTGTGATCCCGACCGTGAGCGGCTCGGTTTTCGCGGTGTATTCAAAGCGCACGTCATCGTCGGGCAGGCCCTGCGGGACGAGGGATTGCCCGGACAACCAGTCTTCCATATCACTGCGCTGATTGAAGCGCTGAATGGGAACCGGCCGGCCCGGCAGGTACAGCCACTGCGCGGCGGGTTGCCGATCGCCCACGTGGATGACCCAGGCGGCGGGGAGTTTCAGGGTGCCGCTGTCGCTCAACACCAGGGTCAACTGCTCGGTGTGGATGGGCTGATCGTTAAGGCACAGACCCGAGGCGGGTGGCTCCAGGATTATCAGCAGGGGCTGCAACTGTTCTGCCGTCAGGGTTCTGCGAGCGAATGCCACCTGAGCACAGGCCTCGAAATGACTGCGGTACAACTGACCCGCTCGCTCGCGCCGCGACACCGGCGTACCGGGTGCCCGGGCGTCCCAATAGGCGTTCCAGCGTTCGTTGAGCGTCGGTTCCGGGCGTTGACCTCTCAACGGTGCGGCGCCGAACAACGCCTGCAAACCCTGGCTGCACTCGCGCCAACGCGCTGAAGCGCTCAGCAACAAGCTTTCATCAAGGTTGTTTTTCAGGAGCAGCGTGGAAACCGGCAGGGTGCTGAACACACTTTCATTCATGGCAACGTGGCTCTGTGCAGAGGAGCGGCGTATCCGCTCTTGAAGAACGCCATTAAAAGAAACCTGCCATGGCCCGTGGCACTACATAGTTATCGCATCGACCATTGGGCGATATTCATCAAACTGTCACGCAACTGTGGCAGCGCGCTTGATCAAACTTCATCAGACTCGCGCTCTACTGGGGTTCTGCGTTTCGGTGTTTTTCATGCGTGCACGATTTTTATCAACAGCGGCCTTTTTGGCCGCGTTGTTGTTTGGCCTGCCGTCCTTTGCGGCGTCTCGTTGTGATGTCAACGTACCGACCCAACACGCTGATCTGGCGCAGGTGAGCCTGGCGTACCAGAGCATTGGCCGTGCGTCGGACCCTGCGTTGTTGCTGGTGATGGGCCTGGGCGGGCAATTGATTCACTGGCCGGACGAGGTGGTGGTGGCGCTGTGTCAGCAAGGCTTTCGGGTGATTCGTTACGACAACCGTGATGTGGGTCTGTCCACATGGCGCCAGACCCCGGGCGAAGCCAACCTGACCTTTGAAGCCTTGCGCTACAAACTCGGCTTGCCGGTGTCGGCGCCGTACACCCTGACCGACATGGCGGACGATGCCTTTGGCCTGATGGACGCGTTGCACGTCGAGCAGTTCCACGTATTGGGTGCGAGCATGGGGGGGATGATTGCCCAGCACATGGCGGCCATGGCGCCGCAGCGAGTGGAAAGTCTGACATTGCTCATGACCAGTTCCGGCGCCGAAGGCTTGCCGGCGCCGAGCGCGGCGCTGGTGCAATTGTTGTCCCGTCGTGGCGCACCGAACCGCGAAGTGGCGCTGGAACAACAGGCGGATTTGCTCGCGGCGCTGGGCAGTCCGTCGGTGACGGATGACCGGCATGAACTGCTGCAGCAAGCGGCGCAGTCCTACGACCGGGCGTTCAACCCCGAGGGCGTGAAGCGCCAGATTATGGCCATCCTCGCCGAGCGCAGTCGCGTGGACCTGCTCAACCAGTTACGCGTGCCGACGCTGGTGGTGCACGGCACGGCCGATCCGCTGTTGCCGGTGATGCATGGCGTGCATTTGGCGGCGCATATTCGTGGCAGTCAGTTGAAGCTGATCCCGGGGTTGGCGCATCGGTTCCAGGAGGCATTCAAGGAACCGTTACTGGCGGCGGTGTTGCCGTATTTGCAGGCCCATCTCGAAGACACCTCGCATTGGGCGCAGATCGATCCAGTCACGTATCCGAATCTCCAGTAACCCCCAATTAAAACTGTGGGAGCGAGCCTGCTCGCGATGGCGTCGTACCCGTCAGCATTGATGTTGCAGACAGACCGCTATCGCGAGCAGGCTCGCTCCCACAAGGATTTATGTCGGGACGACGTTATCCAGCATCCGGTTCACCGCCAGCTCACCGAGCATCACCGAGTGTTGAATGCCCAGCAGGGTGTGGCGTTGTGTGCCGTTCAGTTGCCCCGCGAAATCATTCAACATCACACTCGCTGACGCCAACGTCTCACAGGCATTGACCAGCAGGGTTTCGTTATCGGTGTCGGGGGCGACGAAAAAGATGGTGCTGGGTTTGCGTGGGGTGTCTTTGGGGATGACCGGTTTGAGGTAGTAATCGAGGGCGCGGTCGGCGGCTCCGTTGAGCTTTTTGGACTCTGGGGTTTCGTAGGGGGAAACGTCGTCGGTTTCCGGTGGATTTGGCGTTACTTTGAACATTGGGTGTATTTCCTAATAGTAGAGCTGCAACCTGTCTCGCTACTAAACGGAAGGGTGGCAGCTGTGCGCAAGTTAGTAGACCGGTAAACTCACCCAAAACCCGGCGCGCCCGAGGGCGCCATGCGCACAGCTACCATCAAGCGCAGGTCGAAACCTGACTGAATGATACTTGTGCAACCGTGAATGTATTAGCCGGGCTACTAAACCCGATCACTGGGAATCAGTGACAGGAACCAAGTTACCGACGGGCCTCCAGGCGCACAAGCCGGCGGATTCTGACGTGGTTGTAGGCGACGGCGCAAGGCGCTGTAGCTTTCAGGAAGTAACCTTAAACAGAACTAAACACACCCCCCAAAACACCGCAGTTCCCCTGTGGGAGCGAGCCTGCTCGCGAAGGCGGTGTATCAGCCAATGCAGTATTAACTGACACGGCGCCTTCGCGAGCAGGCTCGCTCCCACAGGGGATCATGCAACGGCTGCCACCTCGGTCCCTTCAGGTGTATCGTTCGATCTTTGCGGCGCGATCCAAGCCTGCGAGGTGTGTGATGAGTACCCCTTTGAAAATCGATTTCGTCAGCGACGTGTCCTGCCCCTGGTGCGTTGTCGGCCTCTACGGCCTGACCCGGGCACTGGAAATTCTGCGTGATGAGGTCCAGGCCGAGATCCGTTTTCAGCCGTTCGAACTGAACCCGAAGATGGGCCCCGAAGGGCAGAACATCACTGAGCACGTCACTGAAAAATACGGCTCGACCCCGGAACAGTCACAGAAGAACCGCGAGATGATCCGCGCCCGTGGCGCCGCTGTCGGGTTTGCGTTTCGCACCGACGGCAACAGCCGCATCTACAACACTTTTGACGCCCATCGTTTGTTGTACTGGGCGGGGCTGGAAGGGTTGCAGTTCAATCTGAAGGAAGCGCTGTTCAAGGCGTATTTCACCGACGGCGGCAACCCGTCCGATCACGGGCAGTTGGCGCAGATTGCTGAAAGCGTCGGGCTCAATCGGCAGCGCGCCGAGGCGATTCTGGCGTCGGATGAATACGCCAAAGAGGTGGTTGAGGAAGAGCAATTGTGGCTGACCCGTGGCGTCAGTTCGGTGCCGACGGTGGTGTTCAACGGGCAGTACGCCGTCACTGGCGGGCAGCCGGTGGAGACGTTTGTCGGCGCGATCCGGCAGATCATGAGTGAAGCGAAGGGCGGTACTGTCAGCTGATTGTGCAGGGCGTTTTTTTGTGGCGAGGGCGCTTGCTCCATCGCCACACGGGAGGCGCCGTCCGCCCCGTGTTACCGGGGCTTCTCGGGCAAAGTTCTGTTGTGTCTGTTCAAACAATCGAATCGATGTCGAACGTATGCGGTGCCCCTACGACATGCCCGTAGATCGACGCCAATAACGCGTCTTCGTTTGCGCTCTTCGGCGCCATGGCCCACTGCTCTTCGACTTGGTTTTCTGCATGGGCAAGCCAGCGTTGCAGGTTTTCTGCCAGCCGCTCGGGCTGAGTCGAAAGCGATCCGTAGACTTTTTTTTCACTGACGCGCTCGTGCCGCAAGGTTTTCAGTCGATTGAGCGTCACGTGTATTTTGTCGACCTCAAGAGCGAAGGCGTTGATTTCCGCTTCGTGAGTTTGTTGATGCTTCATGTGGGTAATTGCATTGATTTGACCACTTGTTTGCATTCGACTTGACCAGTCAATTGCATTCGACTTGACCAGTCAATTGCATTCGACTTGACCACCCGTTTGCAATCGACTTGACCAGCGATGGATAACGTATTTCTTCGACCAAAAAAGCTTGGCACACGCTTGCCTTGGAGCTAGACAGGGCTGAAATGATGCCAAAGCCCACCGCCTTTGATGGTTGTGTCGCATTCACGGTGCAAATTTTTGCACTTGTTTGATCAGTGGGGGGCCGAATCGATTTTCGCTGCTGCGAGCGGGTCTACGCCACGATGGACCTGTCCAATTTGTCGAAGCATGAACAGTAGGTCGGCTCACTCAAAGACTGCTTCGGACAGTCCTGGTGATACTTGATGGAGTGAGGTTCTGTCATCGAGATGCTGCTGAGCTTATCCATAATTTCTGATACAAAAATCAGCAATCCCCTGGGGGTAATTTGCAAACAGCGCCAACACTCTACTCCATGCTCATACCCATCTCTGGGCTCAAGGTTCCTAACCAAGCGACTAGGCAAAGTATGATTATTGCTAGCGTGAGCTCTACAGCCATACTGCGTCGCAAAGCATTAACAGCTCCAGTGTATTGACCGCCCTGGATCGATCGTTCTAAAAGTGGGCTCAAGTGAAAGCGGTTCAACGTAGCTAATGCCATCATTACTGCAAACAGTGAAACCTTTAAACTAAGTAATACACCATAAGTACTGAGCGTTATCCCATCAATTGTTGGACCTACAATGAAAAGATAATTCACAACGCCCGAAACACTTAGACTCACCACGATCACTGCACCAGCCAATTCAAACTCAGTAAGAGCTCGGGAGAGAATTCGTAACTCTTGTTCACCATTTAGAATTTTAGTATGCAGCAGTAAAGCGAATGCGGCCAGTGCTCCCATCCAGCCGCCGGCTGCCAAAAGGTGAAAGATATCGCTAATGAAATGCATATAACGAAGATTGCCTTCGTCCATCGCGCCATGGCCTGTCCATGCCAAGGTAGCGAGCGCAATGGCACCAGCCAGAGTAACGACCCAAAGGCTGGAGGTTGGGAAGCGTTTGTTGAGATTGACAGCTATACCTGCCAAAACAAGCGCTGCAATTCGGACCATCCAGGTGAGCCCGACATCGGTACCAGTAAGCACCATTTCGAAGATATGTTGGCGAAGCTCCGTAAACTCTGAAACGCCGCTCATTGCTTTCGCAAGCAACAACATAGCGGCAAAAGACAGAAGTAAACCACCAACAACGGTGCTGAAAAGGAGCGACTCAAAATTCAAGACTGCGCCGGATACCCGCTCCTTTCCCCTGAGGCTGTACAAACCAAAAATAGCCAATCCAAAAAGCAGCATCAGGTCCAGATAAAGAGCTAAGCGAATCAGGATATTGATTGAGTCGCTCATGAATCATTTCACTTTGAAAGAAAAGTTACCGGTGATCGGATGAGTGTCCGAAGAGACTGCACGCCATTCAACTTTATAAGTACCAGTGGTCAATGGAGCCGCCGGTGTGATGACCATCATTTTCGGATCATCACCGCCCGAGACCCCAGCCTTGACGCCCATGGGGGAATTCGGCATGCCGGGCATGTCGGTCATGATCAGTTTTGCACCTGAGAACTGAGTCGTCAGGTTCTCCGAGAAGTGCAGCTCGATCTTGGCAGGTGCGACGGAGGTCGAACCTTCCGAAGGAGTGGAAGAAAGCAGTTTCGGATGCGCTTGAGCAACCCCGCTCAGAAGTAAGCCGGCGGTAAGCGCAACAGCTACGGTGGTAGCTTTAAAGAAGGACATGCAAGACTCCTCACAGCTTGAGCTGTTGATTCGAGGTTTGGTTGGGGAGATCTGTTTTTACTTCTCGACTCTTATAAAAACCAGAGACGGAAATCGAGCGTATGTCGCGTCCTGGTAAGCACTGCACTCAGGGAACAGGTCAAGACTCCCACGCCACAGTGCTGGTACACGATGCCACATGAGAACAGACCGTTCGATTACAATTCAGTAAGCTTGGGATGTGCCACACTTCGCAGGCTAAACGCTGCCCTGGGTTTAAGCGCCTTTCAGGCCGACGCCAGGGAGCTCCATATGGAAGGCTGTTTTTCCATTGGATGAGGTGCACCAGATCTTGCCCTCATGAGCTTCTATGATCGACCGCGTAATTGACAGTCCCAGTCCGGCATTGCTGGGGCTTCCTTCGCGTCGTGCCGGATCTACTCGGAAGAATCGATCAAAGAGCTTTTCTAAGTGCTCGGGGGGGATGACAATCCCTGGGTTTTCCACCGTCACTACTGTGGACGTACTTCTCTCTTTGATATCGACACTGATGGTCCTTCCCTCTGGGGTGTACCTCAAAGCATTCGAAAGCAAATTCGAAATGGCTCTGTGAATCATCAATACATCGCCCCGTACACTTCCTGCTCCTGAAACAGCCAGGTTGATGTCGCGTTCATCAGCCAATAGGCGGTAATACTCAAGCAGTTTCTCCACGACCTCCAGCAGGTCGATCTGTTTGTTTTCAGGCTTGATTAACCCGTTGTCGGACTTGGCAAGGAAAAGCATGTCGTCGATCATTCGCGACATTCGCTTCAAGTCATCGAGATTCGAATACAGATTGTCTTCGTAGTCCTCAATATTCCGTTTTCTAGAGAGCACCACCTCTGTATGAGTCATCAAATTGCTGACTGGGGTACGCAGTTCGTGAGCAATGTCTGCTGAGAAATTTGATAACCGCACAAACGCATCATCTAGTCGGGACAGCATCGCATTGAACGACGATACCATCTGTTGCAGCTCTTTTGGGACCGGCCCCAGGGGGATACGATCCTTGAGTGATTTGGCTGACATCGACGCCGCGACCATGGTCACTTGATGGATTGGACGCATACCACTGCGTGCAACCATCCAGCCTAAAGCGGCACTGACAAGCGCACTGATCGCCAGCCCGATCCAAAACCATCGCTGGAGGGTCTCGAAGAAGGCCATATGATGAGTAACATCAAGGATCAAGATTACGGTCAACGGCTTGTCATGACCATTGACCATCGCTTGTGCTGTCAAACCACGGAACATGTGCTTTTGGTCTTGCCATTCCCATACAGTGTTGGTTGTCACCGAGAGGAACTCTTTCGGAACCTTCATGGGCTGGGGATCAGCGAAAAGTAGTTTATCGTCGACATCCAGAATTAGGGCCGTCAGGTCACGGTGAGCCCCAAGCAACGCTTGTAACTCGGGCTTTAACTCGTTGAATTGATCGATATTTTTCAGCTCTCCCAAAATTCTTTGAGTTGAGTGAAGCTTTTCGTTCAGGGCCTGCTGATCCAGCATTTTGAAGTGGTGCCGGCTCAGGTTGTTGAAACCGAGGCCGGCGATGGTGAGCACAGCCGTTACTGCAAGCATGAACATCAGGCTCATGCGCGTAGTCAGGGATAGACGGTTCATTCCGATTCCGAATCTGGTGCATCGAGCATATAACCCATACCTCGCGAGGTCTGGATCAGCTTGACCTCAAAGCCATCATCAATCTTCGCCCTGAGCCTGCGCACCGCTACCTCAATTACATTGGTGTCGCTGTCGAAGTTCATGTCCCAGACTTGCGAGGCGATGAGCGACTTTGGTAGCACTTCGCCTCGGCGACGGAGCAGTAGTTCCAGGAGTGCAAACTCTTTGGCCGTAAGATCTATGCGTTTGCCTGCCCGAATGGCCCTGCGTTTGAGCAGGTCAACGTCAAGATCGGCAATTTTCATATGAGTTTGCGAGGGCATGCCGTGACCACGGCGGAGCAGTGTCCTGACTCGAGCTAGCAATTCAGAGAATGCGAAGGGTTTGATGAGGTAATCATCAGCTCCGAGCTCAAGACCGTGGACTCGATCTTCAACACGATCTCGTGCCGTCAGAAAGAGTACCGGAACGTCCTTTCCTGACAGGCGTACCCTCCGAAGGACTTCCCATCCATCCATCCCTGGCATCATGACGTCCAGAATCAGCAGGTCATATGCTTCGCTTAAAGCATGTTGAAGAGCCTCAGTGCCGCTGGTGTAACGATCGACATTGAACCCAGCCTCGGTAAGACCCTGCTGCAAATAGATACCTATTTTCGGTTCGTCTTCGGCAATCAGAAGTCTCATAGAGGTGGCTCTCAAAATTGTCATTGGCTGAGTTTGCATCGAATTCGTCGAGCCAACCAGAAACTGACAGAAAAGTAATCTTGGCCTCAGGTGGACGAAGATGGTCAGGATGGAGCACAACGATCCAACATCCTCTGAATAAGCCTGACGCAAACAAAGACCCTACCTGGACCGTCTCCCATAGCACAGACCTGGAGTTTTCCAGCAATGTACCAGGCCACTATCAATCAGGAATGGTTGGCCAGTTTGAAGTGAAGTAAAGCTTGGATTGATTGATCGAGATCATAGCCTCAAGGCGAGCGTGGACTACTCTCAGACGCAGATGCCACTGCAACTCTGGGCAGGACAATAGGAGCAAAGTCATGGCTAACCATCGGCATTCGGTTGAAAACGCTGCTTCACCTTTCTGGAGGAGCAAAACAGGTGTAGTGCTGATCATGCTGGTTGCAATCGGGGGTTTTTACGTGGTCCGGGAACACTTCGGCCATGTTTCACCTTATCTCCCCTATTTGATTCTGTTGATCTGTCCGTTGATGCACTTTTTCGGGCACGGGCACGGGCACGGCGGTCATGGACGACACGGAAGTTCGGAAGCCAACAAGGACGAAAACGGAAACTAACCATGTCTGACGCCACGGATCACCGCGACCAAAATCACGCCCATTCGGTAAAGTCCTCCGATGATGGAGGTCTACATGATCCAGTGTGCGGTATGGCTATTACTCGGCCGAGCCCGTTCAGTGAGCTTTATGAGGGACAGGCATATCAGTTTTGCAGCTTGAAATGCCAAGAGAAATTTCGAGCAGAACCTCAACATTACGCTGCTGATCAGTCTGATAGCCATCCCTCTAGTCACATCGAGCCCTCGGCTGAGCCACAGTTGGGTACTGAATTCACTTGCCCCATGCACCCTGAGATACGACAGCCAGGCCCTGGCACTTGCCCGATTTGTGGAATGGCATTGGAACCGGTCATGCCAGGGTTGGAAGAGGAGGAAAACCCCGAACTCAAGGATTTTGCCCGTCGTTTTTGGTGGTCATTGCCATTAACTGTGATAGTGACTCTGCTCGCGATGGCGGGACATTCATTACAACTCTTCCACGGAACCCAACAGAACTGGGTGGAGCTGCTTCTTGCAACCCCGGTGACTCTCTGGGCTGGTTGGCCCTTTTTTGTGAGGGGTGTAGCCTCTATTCGGCTTCGCAGTCCAAATATGTGGACCTTGATTGGCCTGGGTACAGCGGCTGCTTATCTTTACAGTATTGTAGCCACGCTCTTCCCCCAGAGTTTTCCCGCCAGCTTCACGCAAGATGGACGCATCGGGGTCTACTTCGAAGCCGCAGCAGTAATCATCTCATTAACATTACTTGGGCAGATTCTTGAGCTCAAAGCCCGATCGCAAACCTCCGCTGCCATTAAATCTCTTCTGGGGCTCTCACCCAAAACGGCACGCAAAATCAACGCCGATGGCCAAGAGGAAGATATCCCGGTGACCCATGTCCACAAGGGTGACCACCTCCGGGTAAGGCCAGGTGAAAAGGTGCCTGTTGATGGTTTAGTACTGGAAGGCGAAAGCGCAGTCGACGAGGCGATGCTGACCGGCGAGCCAGTACCAGTAATGAAGAGAGCTGGAGATAGCCTGATCGGCGCCACGCTCAATACACATGGCAGTCTGGTGATGGAGGCGCAGAAAGTTGGCGCCGAGACGGTGCTATCGCAAATCGTGCTGATGGTAGCTCGTGCTCAACGCTCCAAAGCCCCCATGCAACGCATGGCCGATGTCATCGCCGGCTACTTTGTAATGGGTGTCATCACAATTGCGGTACTGACTTTTCTGGGGTGGGGTTTTTTTGGTCCTCAACCCAGTTGGGTTTTCGGTCTGATCAATGCAGTGGCCGTGCTGATCATCGCCTGCCCCTGTGCATTAGGGCTCGCGACCCCCATGTCGATCATGGTTTCCTCGGGTAAGGCAGCCAGCATGGGGGTACTGTTCAGGGATGCCAGTGCCATCGAGAACCTTTGCAAGATCGATACGCTGATCGTCGATAAGACCGGCACCCTGACAGAGGGGCGTCCGGTATTCCACAGTGTAGAGGCCACAACGCCTTTCGACCCCAATGATGTCCTTCAATTGGCTGCCAGCCTCGATCAAGGCAGTGAGCATCCTCTGGCTCACGCAATTGTTGATCACGCCCGAGCTGAAAACCTTGTATTGAGCAAGCCTGAATCGTTCGAGTCTGGATCTGGAATCGGAGTCAGCGGCATGGTTAGCGGCAAGAAAATCCAAATGGGTAATACCGCCTTGATGGAGGAGGCAGGCGTGAGTATCAGCCCTCTCCAACATCGTGCGGAGCTGTTACGACTTGAAGGTATCAGCATCATCTATGTGGCTGTCGACGGAGTGCTGGCTGGATTGCTCGCGGTGTCAGATCCGATTAAGCCAACCTCCAAAGAGGCCGTCACTAAGCTCAAGGCTGACAATGTAAAAATCATCATGGCCACTGGCGACGGACTCACCACGGCACGAGCTGTAGCCAAGGAAATGGGGATCGAAGAAGTCCACGGCGAAGTGAAACCTCAGGACAAGGAGCGTCTGGTCGCGGACCTTCAGCAACACGGTCGTCGGGTTGCCATGGCTGGCGACGGTATCAATGATGCGCCTGCCTTGGCCCGAGCAGATGTGGGCATCGCCATGGGGACAGGGACAGACGTCGCGATGAACAGTGCACAATTGACCTTGGTTAAAGGCGACTTAATGGGAATTCTTCGAGCGCGTGCTCTTTCTGTCGCAACAGTAAAAAACATGCGGCAGAACCTTGGTTTCGCCTTCCTCTACAACGCGATGGGGATACCACTCGCTGCGGGCCTATTGTATCCACTGACCGGACACCTGTTATCACCAATGGTCGCGGCCCTCGCGATGAGCGTCAGCTCCGCATCCGTCGTTTTCAACGCATTGCGGTTGAGAAACGTCCGTATAGATTGAGGCCCAGGCATCCATTCAAACTAGGATGTAAAGAACTCTTGACCTTCCTATCGTGGCAACGTTGATGCTGTTCCTGCGGCTAAAAAGGCCGCTCACCATGAGAGGAATAACTATGTTCGTCTTGAATGTTTCAGGCATTGCTTGCGGTAGCTGTGTCAGCAAAATCACCAAAGCTATTCAGTCGTTGGATAGCGAGGCTGCTGTTTCAGTGGATCCTGCTGCTGGCAAGGTCAACGTTGAAAGTATCGAAAGCCCAGAGCGAGTCCGTGCGGCTGTTGAAGCGTTGGGTTTTCCTTCCACGGTTAGTGCCTGAGACGGTGATCTTGCTCCGCGTTAATGCCCTCATGCATAAGCTCTCCATGCCGCATTTCAGATGTGAGCGCAGGTCTCGGCGGTCAACTCAGCCCTGCGCTCACGAGCGCTATTCTGCCGATGAGCAATTTCCGTCGCACCCAGCATGTGTATCGAAATTAGCGAGTTTATGCTCAGGACATAATTTTGCTAATTTCCATACACTAAGCATCGCGGCAGTAGAAAACACGCAAGGTGTGTTTGGCAGACGCTTACAAACTTAGACTACTCCACCCCATTTTATAACTTGAAGCACACGGCTAACTTGCACGGCTCCGCGCTCAGTTTTGCAGAGCATTATGGGTTTACTACCACCGAGGGCTTGATTCGGCTTTGACATCCAGTCGGTGGCTGCTTGTCTGCTGTCGCAGACCTCCTCAGCCAAGTGACAAACAGCCGCAATTCGATCTAGTCGTCCGGACGCAACAGGATCAAGAGGCTTTTGTTGACGCCTATGTCGTTTGAGCGTGGAGGTCGAAATATTGAACAACATTTCCAAGCTACTTTCCTGAAGAGCAAAGTTCGCACAAAGGGCTTGAAAAAGTTGAGAGGGAAGCCCTTCACTGATCTGGAGTAATCGTTCCGATTCATTGAGAAAACCTCGATTTGCGCTGAAGCTCCAAAACATGGCAATCAATAAATCACGCGCTTTTTCTTCCTTTTTTGTTCGGCGTCGAGTGGTCGTTGTAGTGGTCATCACGACTCCATCAAACCAATTGGGTTTTTCTATCGCAAAGGCAACATATGGGCGCTGCGTTTAGGTTGCCTCGTGAGCTCTTCGTCCTGCCCCTCTGCACTGACCATCTACCGTGCTGATTGGGTTGAAGTAAAAGTCGCTTACCCATGGACCGACTGTAACGTGGGGCCCTATTGACCAGCAAATTGCATTCCCACCGGCCGCCCATTTGCATTCGCATCAATGCGGGAGTTCGGAAGGTGACTTGGCCGGATGCTTTCCCTGTTTCAACGTACGCAGACGATTGTTCAGGAAGAAAAGCGCAACCTTACGCACCTGTAATGTTCACCTAAGGTTCCTGACAGGGAACGACGGTTAAGGTGGCACCGAGCCTTGAGCTCAGCCCCAAAACCATTTTTCTCGATGTGGATTTAATGGGGTAACTGAAAACTCATCCAAGGATATCCAAATGAAATCTATGAAAACCCTGTTTGCCATTGCAGCTTTGACCGTCTCTTCCCTGGCTATGGCCGCAGGCGGTGGTGATCGGGCATTTGAACGTATGGAGGCGGCCAGAAAGGACTCGATGGAGTCGTACCAAATTGCCCAGAAGCAAGGCACTCAGCTCCCCGTAGCCGAGAGCAAAGCTAAAGCTGCCGACCACACCAGCTGCTGATCCATTTGGCACATACCCAAGCTGACAGAAATGTAATCACCCTGATAGTTAAAGTGTGGCAATTTCTAAGCTCGTCTGCCGTATGAGTGTTGTCAATTTCGGCGGCGGGCAAGGCTCAGGAAAGATGCTAGAAGAACTCCAGAGAAGTTGCCCCCGAACCGATAAGCGAAACGCACAAAGTGCTTCGCACGGCTTTCTTTTTGACTGAGTGGACATAAACGGCATGCATTCCAAAACCTCTAGGCGGACCTTCGTCAAAGGCCTGGCCGCTGGTGGCATTCTCGGCGGTCTCGGCCTGTGGCGTACCCCTGTCTGGGCAGTAACTAGTCCCGGTTTCCCGAACGTATTGGCCGGCAATGAATTTGATTTGTTCATTGGCGAAACTCCAGTGAACATCACAGGCTCGGCGCGCACGGCGATGACCATCAATGGTTCTTTGCCGGGACCGCTGCTGCGCTGGCGTGAAGGAGAAACGGTCACGCTGCGGGTGAAAAACCGACTGGACCAGGACACCTCCATCCATTGGCACGGGATCATTCTGCCGGCCAACATGGATGGTGTACCCGGCTTGAGCTTCCACGGTATCGCTCCCGATGGCATGTACGAGTACAAATTCAAAGTCCATCAGAATGGTACCTATTGGTATCACAGCCACTCTGGTTTTCAGGAACAGTCAGGCGTCTACGGTCCAATCGTGATCGATTCGAAGGCGCCAGAGCCATTTCAATACAACCGCGATTATGTGGTGATGCTGACCGATTGGACTGATGAAGATCCTGGTCGCGTGTTAGCCAAACTCAAGAAACAGTCGGACTACTACAACCACCACAAACCTACCGTCGGCGACTTCATCAACGATGTCAGCGAGAAAGGCTGGTCCGCGACAGTGGCGGATCGCAAGATGTGGGCCGAAATGAAAATGAACCCCACCGATCTTGCAGACGTCAGTGGGGATACTTACACCTACCTCATGAATGGCCAGGCCCCTGACGGTAACTGGACCGGTATTTTCAAACCGGGCGAGAAGCTGCGACTGCGCTTTATCAACGGTTCGGGAATGAGCTATTTCGACGTTCGTATCCCAGGCTTGAAAATGACCGTGGTGGCCGCCGACGGCCAACACGTCAATCCGGTCAGCGTCGATGAGTTCCGCATTGCCGTGGCAGAAACCTATGACGTAATTGTGGAGCCTGTCAGTCAGGAGGCCTACACCATTTTCGCCCAGTCCATGGATCGAACCGGATATGCCCGCGGAACCCTGGCAGTACGCGAAGGGCTCAAAGCTACTGTTCCCGCGATCGATCCACGTCCTCTGTTGACCATGGATGATATGGGGATGGGAGGAATGGATCACGACAATATGGCAGGCATGGATCACAGCACAATGAAACCGGGCGACATGGCCGGTATGGACCACAGCAAGATGATGGGCATGGATCAGGGCGATATGTCCGGCATGACCGGTATGGATCACAGCAAGATGACGGCCATGGATCAGGGCGATATGCCCGGTATGAACGGTATGGACCACAGCAAGATGACTGGCATGGATCAGGGCGATATGTCCGGCATGGCCGGTATGGACCATAGCACGATGGCGGGCATGGGCGGAGGCGCTATGCAGTCTCACCCGGCATCCGAAACCAACAACCCGTTGGTTGATATGCAAGCCATGAGCACAGCGCCGAAGCTAAACGATCCCGGCATTGGCTTGCGGAACAACGGCCGTCGAGTTCTAACGTACTCTGACCTTAAGAGCACGTTCCAGGACCCGGATGGTCGCGTGCCCAATCGCACCATTGAGCTGCACTTGACCGGTCATATGGAAAAGTTTTCCTGGTCATTTAACGGCATCAAATTCTCTGATGCTGAACCATTGCGCCTCAAGTATGGCGAGCGTCTGCGCATCACCTTGGTGAATGACACCATGATGACCCACCCCATCCACCTCCACGGTATGTGGAGCGACCTGGAGGATGAGAACGGCAATTTCATGGTGCGCAAGCATACGATCGACATGCCGCCAGGCACTAAGCGTAGCTATCGAGTAACAGCTGATGCGCTGGGACGCTGGGCTTATCACTGCCACCTGCTGTTTCACATGGAGATGGGGATGTTCCGTGAAGTACGGGTTGATGAGTAAAGGAGACGGGATATGACCCAAAAACCAAAAAAACGGATTGAGATCATGACCTGGAAGCTTCTACGTCCGACGCTGATGGCACTGACGGTCTCCTTCAGTGCCGCTTTTGTTGGTTTGGCCAGTGCCGCTGAAGAGATGGATCCGTCGATGACTATGTCTTCGGGAGCGGAGTCGAAACCGGCCGCACCTCAAAAGCCAATCCCCGCCAAAGACGGCCAGATGGATCACTCCAACATGGATCATGGTTCGATGGAGGCGATGGACCACAGCAATATGAATCATGGCCGGATGGACCAGGGTCAAATGGAAGGCATGGATCACAGCAAAATGAATATGGATACTGAGGCGACCAGTACGAGTCGAACGCCAATCCCCGTGTTAACCGAGGCTGATCGTAAAGCGGCGTTTCCGCCTCTTGCAGGTCATGGTGTTCATGACAAAAAACTCAACTCTTTCATCCTCTTGGACAAGTTCGAATACCAGGATGCGGATAACGGCAGCGTTCTGAATTGGGAAGCCAAAGGTTGGATCGGCGGTGACGTCGATCGTTTATGGCTGCGCTCGGAAGGTGAGCGCACCAACGGTGTGACGGAAGACGCCGAGCTCCAGGCGCTTTGGGGGCACTCAATCGGTCCATGGTGGGATGTTGTTACCGGCGTGCGCCAAGACTTCAAACCAGGCTCACCGCAGACTTGGGGTGCCTTCGGCATCCAAGGCATGGCCCTCTACAACTTTGAAACTGAAGCCACCGCATTCATCGGCGAAAACGGCCAGACCGCCGCTCGGCTGGAAGGTGATTATGACATTCTGCTCACCAATCGCCTGATCTTGCAGCCTACCGCTGAAGTGAACTTCTACGGGAAAGACGATCCTCAGCGCGGTATTGGCTCTGGTTTGGCCAATACGGAAGTGGGTTTACGGTTGCGCTATGAGATTGTCCGCGAGTTTGCGCCCTATATCGGGGTGACCTGGAGTCGCTCTTATGGCGAGACTGCCGACCTCGCTAGTGATGAAGGAGAAGATACGAACGAGGCGCGATTTGTCGCCGGTATTCGGATGTGGTTTTAAGAAAGCAGCGCCCATGCCCATGATGAGGACGCTGCGCCTTCTCAGGGTGAAGATACCAAGCCAGGCCATCCTCAGGTTGTGAAGGCTTCACATGATGCCCAAGCAACTTCGGCCGCTCAGCCTAAAATTCGTACCCATGCTGATGGGAAGGAGCACCCCCCATGCGAAATAACTTTCTTCGTCCCAGCCGGGCACTTCGCCTCGCCGCATTCGCGGCTCTGTTTATCAGTTCAGTTGGTCATGCAGCAGAGTCGCTGACGATCGACGTCCATCGTGATGCGAACTGTGGATGTTGCAAGAAGTGGATCCAGCACCTTGAAGCTAACGGTTTCACCGTCGTTGATCATGTAGAAACCAATATGAGCACGATCAAGCAAGACTTGGGCGTTGTTCCGCGTCTCTCGTCATGCCACACAGCAGTGGTCAACGGAAAATTTGTAGAAGGCCACGTACCTGCTGAGCAAATAGTTGCCTTGAGCAAACGTGATGACCTTATAGGGATTGCTGTGCCGGGTATGCCGGCAGGCTCGCCTGGTATGGAAGTCGATGGAAAGCAGGATGCTTATCAGGTGATCGGTCTGAGCAAAGCCGGTACTGACCAAGTGATCGCTGAGTACCCGGCAAACTAATCAGTGTTTGGCGGCTCTGCCGCCTTTATGACAAGAGGGAGCATAGGGCATGTTGACCTACAGACGCTATTTGGCTGGTTCTCCTGATAGATACGTATTTGTACAGCCAATTTTCAGCGTCTAGACTCCCTCGCATGAGACGCTATCTGCGGTGTTGCCTCATTCTCCTGATCAACTTGGCGCTTCCCTTGAGTGGGATGGCGGGCATTCAGTCACCGCTAGAACCTTGCCCCATGAAAACCATGATTATGATGAGTGAGATGAACCAGGACTGCGGCGTCGACATGAACTGCTCCGTCGATCATGGTAAATGCTGCAATCCTGGCCAGGATTGCAGGAGCGCCGTTTTGCTACAAGTGTCGTTTCGGAAACCTGTCACTCATTTGTCCAGTCCACAAATGCTGACAACTTTCAACGATTCCCTGCCTATTCATGCCCCGTCGAGAGTTTGGCGACCGCCTCGCGCTTGATTCCTGTACCACACTGAATCTCATCCTGCTTTGGCGCGGGATGGCATATCTGTGCGCATGTTTAACGTGGCGCGCAGTAGATCCTCACAGGAATCGTGAGCATGAATTCCAAGTGTTACTGCACTGGTTGGCCCCTCTTGGTCGCCTTGGTGGCAAGCATTCTGGCATTGCCCAGCCTTGCTGCGCCCCTAACACTCGACGAAGCCTTACGCTTGGCTGAAAACAACGCCCCTTCACTGACCGCTCAAGCTGCTAAACAGCAAGCAGCCCGTAGCGCAGCCATTCCAGCCGGTGAACTACCCGATCCGAAGCTCCTGCTGGGCGTACAAAACTATCCCATCAGCGGCCCTGAGGGTGGGCACCTGAAGCAGGACCCCATGACCATGCAGATGGTCGGGGTCATGCAGGAGGTACCCAACCGTGACAAGCGTAAAGCACGCATTGAAGTTGCTGAGGCGTCCGTAGCGCGAGCTGAGGCCGAAAGCCGTTTCGAGCGACTGAACGTTCGTGAGGCCACGGCATCAGCTTGGATCAGCAGTTACTCCGTCGAACGGAAAGAGGCGCTGTTTCAGGATTTTTACCGGGAGAACCGTCTATTGACTGATACCGTTCGGGCGCAGATTGCCGGTGGCCGAGCTCAACCTGCCGATGCGATCACGCCCAAACAGGAGGCGGCTCAGTTGGCGGAACAACAGGACGAGCTAATTCGTCTACGTGCGAAAGCCCGAGCGGCACTCAAGCGCTGGGTTGGCCCAGCGGCCAATGACAAGCTCGTCGGCAGCTTTCCCGATTGGCCCATCGATGCCTCAAGTTATTCCCAGAAGCTGCAACAGCACTCTGCCGTGGCGGCTTCCGCTTCAATGACTCGCGAAGCGCAGGCCAAGGTGCGTGAAGCCGAGTCGGAAAAGCAGTCCGATTGGAGTTGGGAGCTCGACTACCAGCACCGCGACAGTCAGTTCGGCGATATGGTCAGCGTGCAATTTACTTTCGACCTACCACTGTTCCCCGACTCTCGACAAAACCCGAAAATCGCCGCCAAACACGCCGAACTGAATCAGCTGGAGGCGGAGCGCGAAGCTCTTGTACGTGAAAAGACCCAGCAACTGGAGGACGATCTGGCGGAGTACGAGCGTCTGAACCGTGCCGTGCACCGCAGTCAGGACAGCTTAATACCGCTGGCCAAGGAAAAAGTGGATTTGACTATGGCCAGCTACAGCGCAGGTAAAAGCGACTTGGCAGCAGTCATTACGGCTCGACGTGCGCTTATCGAAACCCGCCTCAAACAGATCGACTACGAAGAACAACGCGCCCTCACCAGTGCTCGCCTGTATTTTGCTTATGGGGATACCAAACAATGAGCACTCGAATCTGGAAAGGGGCTTCACTGGCAGGTTTTTTGATTGCTTTGGGCGCTATCGGAGGTTACTGGATCTCTCACCAGCGCATGAGTGCAACGCCTGAAACAACTGCTGAGCAAGCACCTAAAACGCAAGACGAACGCAAAGTTCTGTATTGGTACGATCCGATGCAGCCACAACAGAAATTCGATAAGCCGGGCAAGTCGCCCTTCATGGATATGGAGCTGTTGCCCCGATACGCTGATTCCTCGGCGGACAATGCGGCCATGAGCATCGACCCTGGCCTGACCCAGAATCTCGGCTTGCGCTTGGCCACCGTCACCCGTGGACTCCTTGCTTCCAGTCTGGACGTGGTGGGTGCGCTAGCATTCAACGAGCGGGATGTCGCGGTCATTCAATCGCGTACTGCCGGCTTTGTGGAGCGGGTGTATGCCCATGCTCCAGGCGATGTACTCAAAGCCAATGCGGCGTTGGCCGATATCCTGGTACCCGAATGGGCCGCTGCTCAGGAAGAGTTTCTCGCACTCAAACGCATCGGCGATGCCGACTTGCTGGCGGCAGCACGACAACGGCTGCGTTTGACCGGGATGCCAGCGACGCTGATTGCTCAAGTCGAGCGAAGCGGCAAGGTTCAGCCGATCTTGACACTCACCAGCCCCATCAGCGGTGTGCTGTTAGAGCTGAGTGTCCGTTCAGGTATGACTGTGGCCGCCGGCGTGACTCTGGCTCGGGTTAATGGCTTGAGTAGTATCTGGCTAGCGGTGGCTGTTCCAGAGTCGGAGACTGGATCGATCATCGTCGGGCAAGCGGTCGAAGCACGTTTGCCAGCCTTTCCGGGGAAAGTACTCAGTGGCACCGTCAGCGCGATTCTGCCCGAAACCAATCCAGACAGCCGGACCGTGCGCGTGCGGGTTGAATTGCCCAATCCTGATGGGCAACTGCGGCCGGGCATGACAGTCCGGGTGCACCTGAATCGTTCGACAGATCAAAGCGTATTGTGGGTGCCGAGCGAGGCAATCATCCGCACTGGCCGACGTGTCTTGGTGATGCTCGCTGAAGGCGCTGGCCGCTACCGACCTGTAGAAGTGCAACTCGGGCAGGAAAACGAAGGCAAGACAGTGGTATTGAAGGGGTTGGAAGAAGGTCAGCAGGTAGTCAGCTCAGGGCAGTTCCTGCTCGACTCGGAGGCCAGCCTCAAGGGGCTTGTCGCGCCGACTCTGGAAGTTCCGCCATCCACTGCCGCAGCTGCCGCCTTGCATGAGGCCGAAGGCCAGATTGTCGAGATCAACAACCAAGACGTGACGCTCGCCCATGGTCCATTCAAAACGCTGGGCATGCCAGGCATGACCATGACCTTTCCATTGGCTGACCCTGTTCTCAGACAAGGACTTAAAGCGGGGGACAAGGTTAGGATTTCACTGCGTCAAACCGATGATGGTTTGCGCGTTGAACGCCTGGAAAAACTAGGGGGTCAGCCATGATTGCCGCCCTGATCCGCTGGTCAGTAGCCAACCGCTTCCTGGTACTGCTCGCCACGCTGTTCGTCACGGCCTGGGGTGTCTGGGCGGTTCAGAGCTCCCCCATCGATGCATTGCCAGATCTTTCCGATGTTCAGGTGATTATTCGCACTCCTTATGCGGGGCAAGCGCCGCAGATTGTCGAGAACCAGGTGACCTACCCACTGGCCACCACCATGCTATCGGTGCCAGGGGCCAAAACAGTTCGCGGCTATTCCTTTTTCGGCGACAGCTTTGTTTACGTGTTGTTTGAAGACGGTACCGACTTGTATTGGGCTCGCTCACGGGTATTGGAGTATCTGAGCCAGATACAAAGCCGTCTGCCGGCCAGCGCCAAACCGGCTTTGGGTCCGGATGCTACGGGGGTGGGCTGGATCTACCAGTACGCACTGGTGGATCGCAGTGGTGGGCACGATCTGGCGCAGCTACGCGCACTACAGGATTGGTTTCTCAAGTTCGAACTCAAGACCCTGCCCAATGTGGCGGAGGTCGCCACTGTGGGCGGCATGGTCAAGCAGTACCAGGTGCAGCTCGATCCGCTCAAACTTGCCAGTCAGGGCATCACCCAGGCGCAGGTGGCCGAGGCTATCGGTAAGGCCAATCAGGAAACCGGTGGTGCGGTGCTGGAAATGGCGGAAACCGAATTTATAGTGCGCGCTTCCGGTTACCTGAAGACACTGAATGACTTCCGTGCGATTCCACTCAAGCTTGGCGCTGGTGGTGTACCAGTGACCCTCGGCGACGTCGCGACTATCCAGATGGGGCCGGAAATGCGTCGCGGCATCACCGAACTCGATGGCGAAGGTGAGACCGTCGGCGGCGTGGTGATTCTGCGCAGTGGCAAGAACGCTCGCCAAACCATTGCTGCGGTCAAAGCCAAACTTGACGACCTGAAGAGCAGTCTGCCAGCCGGAGTAGAAATCGTCACCACCTATGATCGCAGCAAGCTGATTGATCGTGCCGTGGAGAACCTTGGCTACAAACTGCTTGAGGAATTCCTCGTCGTCGCGGTGGTCTGCGGGATATTCCTTTGGCATTTTCGCTCATCCCTAGTGGCTATCATCTCTCTGCCGGTGGGGGTGCTGATTGCCTTCATCGTTATGCGCTTCCAAGGGATTAATGCCGACATCATGTCGCTTGGCGGGATCGCTATCGCCATTGGCGCCATGGTCGATGCCGCCGTGGTGATGATCGAAAATGCTCACAAAAAGATCGAGGCCTGGCACGCGGCCCACCCGGGGAAGGAACTGAAGGGTGAACAACACTGGCATGTAATGACCGAATCGGCGGCCGAGGTAGGGCCGGCACTGTTTTTTTGTCTGTTAATCATCACACTTTCGTTCATACCGGTGTTCACACTGGAGGATCAAGAGGGACGTCTGTTTGGTCCTTTGGCCTTCACCAAGACCTACGCCATGGCCGCTGCGGCCGGACTATCGGTAACCTTGGTGCCAGTGCTGATGGGCTACTGGATTCGTGGACGAATCCCCAGAGAGGAGCAGAACCCTCTGAACCGCTGGTTGATCAGGATCTATCAACCGGCCCTGGACGCGGTACTGCATCGTCCGAAAATCACCCTGTTGGTCGCGCTCTTGGTCTTTCTCAGCGCGCTATGGCCGGTCTCTCGCTTGGGCGGCGAATTCCTCCCTGCGCTGGACGAGGGCGATTTACTCTATATGCCTTCGGCCCTACCGGGGTTGTCGGCGCAGAAGGCCGCGCAACTGCTGCAACAGACTGACCGCATGATCAAAACCGTGCCAGAGGTCGAACATGTCTTTGGCAAAGCCGGCCGCGCTGAATCCGCGACCGATCCAGCCCCCTTGGAGATGTTCGAGACCACCATCCAATTCAAACCACGCGAGCAGTGGCGCCCCGGGATGACCCAAGAGAAGCTGGTGGAAGAACTGGATCGAGCGGTGCGAGTCCCGGGGCTGACCAATATCTGGATACCGCCCATCCGCAACCGCATCGACATGCTCGCCACCGGTATCAAGAGTCCAATCGGGGTAAAAGTTACCGGTCCCAACCTCACGGAGATCGATGCAGTTACTCAGGCAGTCGAGCGCGTGGCGAAGGACGTGCCTGGGGTCAGTTCATCTCTGGCCGAACGATTGACGGGTGGGCGTTACATCGATGTGGATATCGATCGTAAGGCAGCTGCCCGCTACGGGTTGAACATCGCCGATGTGCAGTCGATCGTGGCCGGTGCTATTGGTGGTGAAAACGTCGGGGAGACAATTGAAGGGCTCGCACGCTTTCCGATCAACGTGCGTTATCCCCGAGAATGGCGCGACTCGCTCGGTGCATTGGAGCAGCTGCCGATCTACACCCCTTTGGGGAGTCAGATTACCCTCGGAACAGTAGCAAAGGTCAAAGTCAGTGAAGGGCCTCCGATGCTCAAGAGCGAGAATGCACGGCCTTCCGGCTGGGTGTACATCGATGTGCGGGGCCGGGATATTGCCTCGGTGGTCGCCGACTTGCGCCGGGTCGTCGGTGAGCAGGTCAAGTTGCAGCCAGGCATGAGTTTGAGCTACTCCGGGCAGTTCGAGTTTCTAGAGCGAGCCAACGCACGGCTCAAGTTGGTGGTACCGGCCACGTTGCTGATCATTTTCGTACTGCTCTACCTGACCTTTTCCCGTTTCGACGAGGCCTTGCTGATCATGGCCACCCTGCCATTCGCTCTTACGGGTGGCGCATGGTTCCTCTACCTATTGGGATTCAACCTGTCGGTGGCTACCGGCGTCGGTTTCATTGCTCTAGCAGGTGTGTCTGCCGAATTTGGCGTGATCATGCTGCTTTATCTGAAAAACGCCTGGGCCGAACGCGAAGAGGCAGACGACAGTACCGAGCGTGGGTTAATCGCCGCGATTAGCGAAGGCGCCGTGCAGCGTGTTCGACCCAAGGCTATGACCGTGGCGGTCATCATTGCTGGTCTGTTACCAATCTTATTGGGCAGTGGTACCGGTAGCGAAGTGATGAGCCGCATTGCCGCACCTATGGTCGGTGGCATGATCACTGCGCCTTTATTGTCTCTGTTTGTCATCCCTGCGGCCTATCGTCTGATGCGCCGTCGACACCTATCTGCTGAACCCACCAACACTTTAGAAAAGATCGTATGAAACTGACCCTGATTGCAGTTTCTAGCACCGTAACTGAAGACGACGGAGGGAGTCATGCTCGATTACTTCGCTTTGGGCCTCTTAATATTTGTCGGTTTGGTTTTGTTTTACGGAATCCTCATGTTGCATGACATCCCCTATAACATCGCCGTGAGCCGCAATCACCCTCATCAGGATGCGATCCATGCGACTGCTTGGGTAAGCATGTTCACCTTACACGTGCTCTGGCCGTTTCTGTGGATTTGGGCAACCTTGTACAGGGAAGATCGAGGGTGGGGTTTCAGCGATGGACAATCGCCGAAAAACCATGTCGTTCACCTGGAGCAACAGATCACAGACCTGCAACAGCGCATTGAGCGCCTGGAAGAGACAGCGACGTCGCCAAAGGCATCGGCTAATTCTGAAGAGGGCATCTAAGCTCCGCTCGCTCGCAGCAGGTATTCCATACCGATTTCGCACCAGACGATCTGCGCTTGGCGCAGTTGTAAGGTATCGATGCCGAGCCCAGCCCAAAGCTAGGGGTGATCCAAGATGAGTTTTGAACTTGGTCGTCACCCCTCGCTTGCTTGACTTCGATCAATGTTTCTATTTCTTTGCAAGCTAGACTGAAAATTGTTACGACGTAAAAAGTCGAGGAAGTACTCCATGTACTGGTTCCGCCGTCATCGTCAAAGCCTATTGCACCTCACCCTCGTGGTGTGGGTGTTGGCTGTGGCGGTAATGGCAATCCAGGGTTGTCTGGTGCAGACAGGTCACAATGTAGCTACGCCACACACTGCCGAGCAGTATTTGCAGCCTGATCATGTTCTCCACGCCAATGGTTGCCTCCAGACGTGTGAGGACGTTGCCACGGCGATTAAACCTTCATCGCAGATTCCAGTATTAGACCCCATCAACTGGGTAGTCCTTTTGCTGTTAACTGCGGCAGTACTCCTACTTATCCCAGAAGAGAAATTCTCCTTCGCCGCTCTTCAACTGAAGCGCCCCGCACCGCCGGGGAGGCCAGCCCGCCTGACTTTCGTTCGTTCCAACGATTAACCCCAATTTCAAAGTGGCCGGCACCGGTCGCTCTGTCTTGCTGCGCCGCTTTTTTGCGACTCAGTTGTTCCTGCTTACCCTTCACAATCTCCGGAGCTCATCATGCAAGCAATTTCCAAATTGGTTCTAGCCACGATTTTGGCAAGCAGTGCGTTCATGGCCTCTGCCGAAGATGCGCACCACCCAGCCGACGTACCAAGCAACTCAGCCGAGAATACAGCACCAGCACCAGCACCAGAGTCGGCGGCCATGACTCAAGCTATGACCGATCAAATGCAGAAAATGCAGGCTGCACATGACAAAGCAGCGGCTGCAAAGACTCCCGCCGAGCGCCATGCGGCCATGCAAGAAGGCATGAAAACGATGAAGGACAGCATGGCCATGATGAGCAAACATCATAGCGCAATGGGCTGTATGAACATGTCTGGGGATAAGAACAGTGGAGGTATGGGGATGATGGACATGATGATGAAAATGATGGATCAGCAGTCAAACATGATGAACATGCCAATGACTAAGTGAAGGTGACCCAGATGCAACGACGTACCTTTCTCGGCGGGATGGCTGTAGCAGGACTGGTAACTCCTTGGTTGCGCGCCTGGTCGGTCGAGACCATGGGCTCCCCGTCGTCGCCTCTTGGGCTGCCATTGCTGGCATCAGAGTCACTGCCCAAAGGTGGTACTCTTCGGGAACTCACCAAACTGACCAACACCAGCAATCAGCCAGGCAACTTCCAAGGCAAGCTGATCGCTGCACCTGTAACGCTGCCGTTTATCCCCGGTCATGCTTCGACCGAGTTCTGGGCCTATAACGACACTCTGCCCGGTCCTTTGATTGAGCTATTTGAGGGGGACACGGTGGAAATCACCTTCGTGAACCAGCTTAAACAGCCATCCACTATTCACTGGCATGGCTTGCCAGTGTCGCCGGAGCAGGACGGTAACCCGAAAGACCCAGTGCCACCCGGCGGAAGCCGTATCTATCGTTTCAATCTGCCCGAGGGTAGTGCCGGTACCTACTGGTACCACCCTCATCCACACCAATATACCGCCGAGCAAGCCTTCCGTGGACTGGCTGGGGCTCTGGTGGTCCGATCGCGCAAAGACCCACTGATCACACTGCCGGAACGACTGTTAGTGATCTCTGATCTCAAACTGGACCGCTATGCTGCCATTGCACCAAATGAAGAAAACGACTGGATGAATGGTCGCGAAGGTCAGTTCGCCTTGGTCAACGCCCAGCGTCAACCGGTATTGCCATTCGATACAGGAGGACGCGAGCGTTGGCGCGTTTGGAATGCCTGTAGTGCCCGATATCTACAACTCACGCTGCCCGGTAGTACGCTGACTCTAGTAGGAACGGACGGTGGTTTATTGGAAGCTGCACAGCCAGGACTGACCGAATACTTACTGGCGCCCGGCCAACGGGCCGAACTCATAGTCGACGCCAGTAACCGTCGAGACAAAGCAGAGCTAATTGCTAATGTATATCCACGGGGCAAGATGGGTAATGTGGCGCCTGATCGAATCATCCCCCTGCTAACAGTTGATTTTGCAGCCGTCACTTCCAAGGTACAGGCAGACTTGCCTGCCCATCTTGGCTCAGTGGACGACCTTGGCCCGACGTCAACCTCTAAGCAGGTAGTATTCAGTGAAAGCATGAGTATGGCCAATGGTCGCCATAGCGTTCAGTTCCTAGTCAACGATCAGGAATACGACATGCAACGGATCGATCTGACCAGCCGAGTCAATGAAGTGGAGCTTTGGGAAATCGTCAACCGCAGCGACATGGACCATCCCTTTCACCTACACGGCACCCAATTCCAAGTAGTTGAGCGCGAGTTTGAGGGAGTGGTCACGCCCGCTCCATTCCGTGCATGGCAGGATACGGTCAACCTGCGCGCGAATGAAGTCGTACGTATTAAAACAGTACAGCGATGGCCCGGCTTACGCATGTTTCACTGCCACATCCTCGAACATGAGGCAATGGGCATGATGGGACAGCTTGAGGTGGTTTGAGCGGAGACAACAATGTCGTCATAGGCAGAACATTCGTCAGATTCCAACAAGCCGGAGAAGTTTCGAGTTAGGCAGGTATTGGCTTGATCATTTCCGCGAAGCAGGTTCATCGACCGCTGATATCGATAAACTGCCGCGCAGAAATAGCCATCCCAAATTACTCCGGCTCAAGCTCTTGACGTTGCACTCACCGGACTATCGCTTGGTATAAGTGCGCACGCATTACACCCTGCCAAGCGGTTCCCAATTATGAGACTGAGTGACAATTACACATTGGCATGTAGCTATCGCAGTCATAAGGCGGAAGGCTCGAACGGCCGGCATAACTATGTTCAGCGTTGCAACCTACGAAATTGACAGCACTTTACCTACTGAAATGGCTACGAAATGGAGGATCGCTAAGTCCGAGAAACGCTATCTGGGCCGTCGTCAGAGAACAGGAGCTCAGTAACCAACCAGACGCCTAGTACCGGCGGTAGAGGTCCATGTTTCTCCTCAACGAGATACAGCTCGGCTTTCCGGCGCTCCTCTAATTTGCCAGCGAGCCAAATATCACTCGCAGCGGGGTAATGACGCAGCAGGCCTTTGGCACGAAGTCGTAAGGATTCGGGCACGCTCGCGTCATGGGCAAGATCCTGTAGAAATCTCTCTGTCTGGACAACGCTACGGGTACGCTCATGTACCTTAGTCATAAAGATTTATCGCTCCTGTTAAGTCGCTGAAGCAGCTGCGTCCGTCGGCGCAGACTAAGTGCGCATTATTCAATCAGAAAACACTCAGCAACTGATGTCGAAAGTGCTGCGAAAAATTTACGGCGAAGGTCGACTCCAATCGAAACTCATCAGGTGTTAAATCACCAACCTGATATTTTGACTCCAAGTATCCAGAGCTATTTATCTCGAAATATTCATCAGGATCCTCAACATTTAACTCCTCACCACGGGCTTCTTTTGCTGGGACTTTAACCTGGATACAGACTGCTGAATCCTCGGGTAGATCATCGGCAAGTCGCTGCGCATAGCGTTGCAGTAATGGCTCGGCTAAAACATAAAACCATGCTTGATCATCAGACTCCCCTATCCGCCGAAGAACTCTTCCCAGTACTTGTCGAAAGTGCAGTTCGGTGCGAATGCGACTCAGATAACAGCAGACCTGAAGCCGAGGAATATCTGTACCCTCACTAATCATCCCAACTGAAATTATCCATCGACAATGACTATTTCTAAAACTATTTATTATCTGCTGGGCATCCGGCGTTTTGTTTGTCACGACGCAGCAGATTTCGCCCTTTGCCTTTAACTCTAAAGCTATTTGGTGAGCATGTTTAATATTTGTGGCAACTACCAAGCCTGCCGCATCCGGCTTCTCTTTTCTGACATCGTTAAGTTTTTCGCATGCCTTGCTCAATAGCTGACAGAGAATGTCATCGTGGTAAAGCAGGTCCTCGTAAGAAACGGGAGATTCGTCTAAAAGATTTGCAATGCTAGGAAACAGCCTAACCGAACCGTAATTATCCCCGTCCTCCATAAGGCGTACCTCTTGGTTATCCATTAAAACGATGCGAGGTGACCGGCAAACGCGATCGGTGATGGCCTCTTTAAGCCCATAGCGGTAATCACAAATCAACTCACCTTCCGGGGTTGAATACCGTGCCAGAGAAATAACATTTTGATCGGAGCGCCAAGGTGTACCCGATAGCGCCAGAGTGAACGCTGCACGGTCCTGTACACGCTGAATGATCTGTTGCCCCCACGAATTGCTTGATAGTGAGTCGTGCCCCGCGCAGTGATGAATCTCATCGAAAACAGCAAAAACTCGATACTCATCAAAAAGCTTCCAAAAGGCTTCCTCTCGATATTCCATCGCTTGATAGGTGCAAGCAGCACCAATTGCTCCTAACAAACCATCCAGACGCCGACCGAGCACTTTAGAAAATGTAGTCCGGAAACCCTCTACTACCTGGCATGAAGGTGCAAAGCAGAGAATCAGATCAATCTTGTCGCGCTCCAGAAGACGGCTTGCCAATTCTGCCGCCATTCGGGTCTTCCCAGCGCCCGGCGTCGCCTGACAGAAAAGATGAGGGCTAGAGATATAATGGTTCAGAGCCGTATCAATGCACCTACTTTGCCAATTCCTCAGTGATCCATTCATCATGATGTGAGTGTCTTCAATGTCTTCTCGACCGCACGCAGGTGGCCCAACAGGCGTGAGCTTCTATCTCGTGCTTGCAGGTACTCACCCTCTACTTGCTCTCTAATGTGTGGCATCTCCTCTAATATCTGTTTATAGCGTTCCGCTTCCCCCATTGACGAAAGGAAATCCAGTCGGACCTCCTTAAGCAGGGTCTCTAAATGCTGAGTCACATTTGTATCTGGCGATGCCTTGGGTGTGGCTGGAAGGTCACGTGCGGGCCCTTTCCTAACCTTGGTTGTGCAGGCGGGTTTGCTTACAAACTCGGAGTCGACGAGATTCAGCCGTAAATGATCTGGGACTGATCGCATGTGATAGACCTGTCCGCGCTTACGGCGATCTTCATCTTGGACAATCCAGCCTACGTGCAACATACGTCGAATCTGTTTATAGACATACCGTCGTACGTCACTCAGGCGGACATTCATTCCTTCGAGGTGTCTAGCATAGGCATCTCGCACATCACGGGTCGTAAAATGCTCGAAACCCTCTTGCTGGAGCATGGCATACAGCTGCCTGTCGAAGGTGAAAGAATCAGATTTCATACAGGTACCTGAGGGAGAATCACGGAACGGCCAAAATACGGATTATAGTCCGTGGTCGATTCGTCCGCAAACACAGGATAGTGCCGTCTCAAGTGGGCTGAGGCGGCTATGCAGCAACTGGCAAAGGTGTTGGGCAAAAACATTCGGGCAGAAAGAAAGGCCAAAGGCCTTTCACAAGATAATCTGGCACTCATTTGCAAAGTCGACCGTAGCTATATGGGACGTATTGAGCGAGGAGAGGTAAATATAACGATAGAAAAGCTATACCAAATAGCCGGCATATTGGAGTGTGAACCAGCAACGTTATTGCCACCTCTAACTTCAGACTTATACCTGTAAGAAAACAACTGGACCCACTGCTTTTGTGAAAAACAACTCGCGCACCGGACTGCACAACCGAACTGGTTCGACATCTAGCATCACAGTTCGAAAGCTGAATGGATACCAATCGTGGGCTTCAGAACGGTTCAAAAGCCTAGCGCGAAATCAGCCATCTTTTGATACATTGGTACAACTGAATTATCTCTGATCGATTCAAATGTGGGCTGACGCCAGTTCGGCCAAAAAAATTAACGCCGTGTCCCGGCATCGTTGATAACTACAAAGTCTCTTCATGTTTTATTCGCTCCTTCCGGCCAAGCCCCATCGTTTTTCGAAGTGGGTATTCTTTCAGTACGGCCCCCTTTACTGGAAAAGTTCCTTCGGAGGGACGCGTTCTGATCGCCCTTCAAGAATACATTTCCAGCCCCAGGTCCGAAGTTTAGAGGCACGCTCGAAATCCTTGACCAGCTTAATTGGGATGTCTTTAAGGTCAGACCTAATTTCAAAATGAGGTCTCATGGCATAGTAGACATCGAACCCCATTCTCCCTTGAATCAACCGCTGCATAACCTTGACACGATGAGGCCAATCCAGGCTTTTCCCCTGTCGAGACGCAGTCTGATAAACCATCACGTTTACATGGGCGGACGCAAACACGTAGTCGCTAGTTATCATCCATAATTTAAGATGAGGTAAAACCCCTAGAGGCAAGATGTGCTCAATTACCCAATCCAAGAATGGAGACGCAATTTTTCGGGCTTGGAGTTCAATTGCAATCATTAGAAGTACATTGTGCAAAGCACGCGCCGCTTTCACAGCAGTTGCACTGCGCTTTTGCTGTGTCGCTTCAAGTATCAAGCAAATGAGACAAGCTACACAGTCGAGACTGGCTCGCTTCTCAAGCATTTCTAATAGTCGTTGTGTAACAGGCACTCGTTTCGAGTAAGCAGACAAGCCTGAAAATTCTGACGAAAAAATTACCGCTTGTATGTCGACACTAAGTGTTCTCATGTATGCATCTGCATCGACACTCTTTTTACCTACCGACCGCATTATTTCCCATAGTGGATGTCCCAACTCTCGAGTTGAACCAGGTGCGAGAAGCTCAACGCGCTTGAGAGTTTCGGACTTCGGGGTGTTTAGGTCTTTGTCATAACCTGACCATTTACTTCGATAATGACGGATTGTCCCATTACCATTTCGTTTAAACGACTCCTTCTCAAAGTATTTTTCCAATGCATATGCAGAAGATAGGAGAGTGCGCTGCTTTAGCCCTTCGTACCAGTAGCGTACTCGCATCGTTTCAATTGGGCTCCGCGGGGTAGAATTTTTTTCATAAAATTTGTTCCGTTTTTTTTGCGTATCCTCGATATCGACCCCATTTACTCTAGAAATATCAGTCATTTACTGTGGCCTCGTGAAAAACTGTACCGTAAAAAATGTAGGTGACTTACGGCTGGAACGCAAGTGAGCCGTTTACTAATATGCAGCGTGACTACACGGGACAAACCGCGTCATGAATGAACACAACGAGATAGAGGCACTCGCCTCCGAACTGGAACACGACCTTGTAGAGCGCTACGGACTCATGCTCGGTAGTACCGCGTTGTGGCGGGAATTGGGCTACGCGTCCCACGAAGCATTTCGCAAGGCCAAGCAGAGAGGGCGAATCGAGGTGCCTCTGTTCGACGTACCAAACCGGCGCGGGGCCTTTGCCTTATCTAAAGAGGTGGCGACATGGATTGCCAGGCAGCGTCTCACATCGACACAGCTGCCCGAGGCAGTGCAAATAGAAGCTCAATGACGCGATCGATAAGATCAGCCATAGGAAAAAGAGGTAACGACATGAAAGACGACTGAACCGTAAAGCGACAGTTCAGGAGCACAAAAAAGCCCGGGGTTGGCGCCCCAGGCTTTTTAAGGTGATGTCAGGTTTCAAGTCCAAGACATTGCCATTCTGTGTTCCCCTGCGTTCGGCGTCAAGCCGGCCAAACCCCGTTCATCTTTAAATTCCACACGGCGCGATTTGTGAGGCGTTCACGCGCCCATCGCGGGGAGCAACGATGAGGCTACCAATAGAAAAGCAACGCGAGGTACTACGCCTTGCGGAGGATAATAATCTGTCCAACCGGGCCATAGGCAGGCTAGCGAAGGTATCTCACAATACGGTTCGCACAATTCGGGATCAGCTGAAACAAAGCGGCGAAACCTGGGAAAATCTCAGGGAACTAGACAATAAGATGCTTGTTACCCGTCTGTGTAGCGAAACAAAGGGGGCAGCTAACAGAAAGGCTTGTCCACTTTGGCTGGATGTCCACGAACAGCTTCGATTGCCTGACATGACGCTTGAGCTGTTGTGGCAGGAGTTTAGGGAAGAAGAGCCCTTTGGTGTTTCCTATGCTCAGTTCACTCGACTCTATCGTAATTGGCTGAGCACACAAAAGGTCAGCATGAGACAGGTGCACCTGCCTGGTGACAAAATGTTCGTCGACTTTTGCGGACGCACGATGCCTATAACAGATCCATTAACAGGTACGGTCAGTTTCTCTCAGGTTTTCGTCGCTGTTCTGGGAGCCTCGGGATATACATTCGCGACAGCTGTCGCAAGTCAGACAACTCAGGACTGGCTACGTTGTCACGTGCGAGCCCTAGAGTTTTTTGAAGGTGTACCAAAATTTGTTGTCCCCGATAATTTGAAAGCTGCGGTGCTCAAAACAACTCGTGATCAAATTGTATTGAATCGCGCATATTCAGAACTCTCTGAACATTATGGCATAACCATCACCCCTGCGAGGCCTCGCAAGCCTAAAGACAAATCGCTGGGCGAGATAGGTGTTCAAATTGTACAAAGATTTGTTCTCGCGAGGCTCCGCGAACGTACATTTTTCTCATTAGACGAACTTAATGAGCAAATTACTTATTGGGCAAGAGCTTTGAACGACAGAGTTACTAAAACATATCCCAAAAGCAGAATGGTGCGGTTTCTTGAAATTGAGTCACCAGCTTTGCAGCCACTTCCTGAGAGAGCCTACAACTATAGCCAATGGTTTTACCATATCCGGGTCGGTAGCAATTATCACGTTGAATTCAACGAGCATCATTATTCGGTCCCTTTTCATTTTGCTAACCAAATTGTAGATCTACGCGTAAACGATGAGTGGCTTGACGTCAGTTTCCAACGGCAAATCATCAGCACACATCGTGTGGAACACAGTCGAGGAGTCAGCACATTACGAGAGCATTTGCCTCGTAACCACAAACACTTTCAGGATTCACAACCAGAGATGTTATTGGCTTGGGCACAGAGTATCGGCTCAGAAACTTTGTTTTTCGCTAAAAAGAATCTCGATGACAGAAGGGACTTCGCCACAGGGCTTCGGGCTGTAGTCGCGCTCAGACGCGACGTGCGCAAAGGACAAATTGAAGCGTCTCGATTGGAGTCGGCTTGTGCCTATGCAAACTCGCTTAACATTTTGAGCACGGAACGACTCCGGTCAATTTTACGTAACGGGTCTGACCGGCGTCCTGTGTTCAAAGTTTCAACGCCGCTAATTGAGCACTCAAATATTCGCGGTGCCAAATACTACTCCGTACAGGGAGATGAACCGGTATGAAACAAGCATTGAACACCGCTCAGGGACTGCTGGATCTTGGGTTAACGGGAATGGCGATCGCTTATGAGCGTCAGCTTGAAGAACCTACTCTGCTTAAACAGCCTTTCGATACGAGGCTTGGTTTGATGATGGAGGCAGAGACATGTCAGCGCGAGACCAGAAAGATTGAGCGTTTGCTAAAGGCGGCCAAGCTGCGTGAGTCAGAAGCGACCCTTGAAAATATCGAGTTTAAAGCCAATCGCGGGTTGGATCGCAACGTAGTCATGACCTTAGGTGAATGCGAGTGGCTACGGCGTCGACAAAACATAATCATCACCGGTGCAACAGGTACTGGGAAAACCTGGCTGGCTTGTGCCTTTGGAAATCAGGCTTGCCGACTTGGCTCACATACTCTGTATCGTACAGCAACAAGTCTATTCGAAGAAATATCTCTTTCTTATGCGGATCACACACTCCCCAAACTTCGTCGACAATTGATCCGAACCGAGCTCTTGATCATTGATGATCTTGGTATCGGTGGAATTGATGCGCAGCTTGGTCCCTTCCTTCTGGATGTCATTGATCAACAGTCTCAAAACGGCTCGTTGCTTATTACCAGCCAGTATCCAAAGGAGAGTTGGTATGACTTGTTTACTGACCCAACGATTGCGGACGCTATCCTTGATCGAATCGTGCATAAATCTCATGTTATCCAGCTCAAAGGGGAGTCTATGCGCAAAATCAAAAGCCGCAAGCGCTGAGCTTTTCGCCAGGCAAGTGGCTGGTGCGGGTGGTGCGCGCGTCAATGGCAGGCACTGGTTATATCCAATATACCTGGTCAAATCGAATGCAAACGCTCGGTCAATCGGCGTGTAACTAATTGTTTGTTAGCACTATCTATGCGGTGAGGCGTTCACGCGCCCACTGCACAATGTATCAGCTGCTTTGGTAGCATTCCTTGGAGTCAACGTACGTTATGCGACGGAGGCCACTACGGCAACTGTTGCGCTACGCTGCTTAACTGGACCACCTTCGGCATTTACGAATTAACAACTCGTGAATAAGATTGGTGGCTCCGCTTCGTACGCCATGAACAACAACAGGCGGATCAATTTTAGAAAGCTTCTGGGCCAGGCTCGACGCCAGTAAACGTGATCTCCACTGGCTCACCCTCACGCTGCCACGCGAACTGATAGACCAGCCATTGGTGCTCACCCTCGCAGCGGTCTGCCACAAGTAACAGAGTCCATCCTGCCGTCAATAGTCGATTGGCGTTTTCTTCGCTGCGGGTGCTGATCAACGTTCTTGTCTGCTCGATGCCCATCGATGAATGATCCTTGCCACAGATGATCGACCTGAAGACGGATACTTCGATTGTCTTCCTCAATGCTAGCCCCAACGGAGCTCAGGTGCGTAATCCAGGTGCTATCTCCAGCTCTCTCATGCGGCCCCCATCAGAACTTAGGGGGCGATAGTCAGGGAGGTTGAGGCAAAAATTTTCTGCCAGCCGGCCCGTAGTTGGTGAGACCTCAATTTAAATCATCTTGGTCAAGTCGAATGCAATTGACTGGTCAAGTCGATTGCAAACGGGTGGTCAAGTCGAATGCAATTGACTGGTCAGATGCAATGCAAATAGGTGGTCAAGTGGAGTGCAATTTCCCATCATGGTTTGGTTCGATAAATGATCTCGCCTGGAACGCAACTGGGTGGTAATACGTTGGAGTGCCTGCTCTATCCATTCACACTCCATGTCGGTGACCAGGGCGCGTTTTGACGTTAGTGCTTCCTGTGAGCGCTTGAATGAGGCCCAACAGACGGGAATGTAGCTGCCGACCATCGAGTGGTTACCGGCATTAAACAGTTGAGTCAGCAGCGAAGGTCGATTCGGGAGGCCGTTTTTTTGCTGGATGGCCACCGAACAGGCGGCGTGCTGAGTAATGGTGTCGCAGCCGGGCTCCCACAGGATCATGGACATTTCCTTGCGGCTGAACTGCACCGGCATCGCGTGACGCAGGGTGCCGTGGTGGTCGTAGGGTTCGCCTGTCCAGTTAGTGATGCCGGCTACAAATACGGAAAGGCCAGCAGGCACATTGACGAAGGTCAGCGCTGCCCCCGCCCCGAAAACGCCAGCCTTGGTGTTCATCCAGGTGCCGGGCACGCTTGGCACCGGGTCGTTGTGGTTGACCATTCGGTAATGCACCAAGTCTGCGGCACCTTTGGCGAAATTGGCATCACCGGCGCGGGGGGCGCCGTAGGTGTAGAGCTGGATTTTGTAGCCTTCCGGCCTGCGACGCAGCATTTCGGAGAGTAACAAAGCCACTGCGCCACCGAGGCTGTGGCCGCAGATCAGTAGTTTTTGTCCGGCATAAAATTTATCGAGGTATTTCACAGCGAAGTCGTAGGCTTTCTGCGCTGCCTGGTAAAAACCTCGGTGCACTTTGCTGTCGGTGTCTTCAAATGGCACTTGGAATGCATCGGCGTCGCGCAGGCCATCCGCGACGATTTCATAGGTGCCACGTACTGCGATCAGGATCAGTTCGTCGTAGTGGGTAATGAAGGCCTGAGTATCAGTCGAATCTGCGCCCAGCTTCCTGTCGTCGAGGAAATGAATCTTGGCAGGGTGTTCCTGATCTTCACCCAGTTCCGGGTCGTTTGCCGTATAGAGATCGGGGGCGAACGGCACGATCTCCAGTCGCTTGGAGTACGGTACATCCTCGTACAGTGGGTAATAAGCTCTTGTCTGCGTCGCATCGACTTGCCCAAGTTCATCAAATTTTGCCAGTGCATCCCCGAACCAGTTGCCGACGCTGGGTTGCAGGGGGAAGCTAACGGTTCTGGTCCTGACGGGTTGTTCATCGGGCTGCTGACCAAAGGGGCAATAGCTCAAAGTGGCCATTAGCGCGAGTTGGTAAAGGTTGAGCGCACAAAATTCAGGGTCGGTCGAGAGCATGGGGCGCAAGGCCCGCAGCGGGCGCACTTCCAGCACGGTGTGTTGCAACGGCAACAGGGCAATGCCAAGCGCGCCATGTTTACCCATGAGTTTCTCCCGCCCCGTACCGTGTGGGTAATGGCGATAAACCTCAGGAGGCAGGTGCGAGACATGCTTGACCAGATGGCGCACTTCCACCTGAAAAAACTCATCCGCGCAGGCTTGTGCAGGGTTTTCTTTGGTGCGAGTGGAGTTTTGGTTCAGATAGCGGGTTTGCTCGGCGCGGACCTGGAATTCGGTTATTTCTAAGGGGTAATGGGGTCTTGTCTGTAAAAATTCATAGCTCTTTTCACGCCCCTGGTATTTTTGGTCAAGGAGTAGCGAGATAGGGCCGGCAAAGTGGTTATCCACTTTGCCTGTGCCCGTTATATCCAACACACCGTTGTATTCTTGCCCTTCCGAGTCAGTTACGACGTAGGCCAACCCGGCCTAGGGTTCGCCAGAGCCGAACTCGTCGACTAACTGAAAGCTGCTCCATCGACCCTGTGCGGGGCATGCCAATACGCGGCTGCTTAGCCGCGATTCCAGCTCTTTTTCCAATGACGTCATGTCGAATTCTCCTTATTCAGTGCAGCCTGGGTAAATGGTGCATTGCTTTCCATCGGGCATTTGAAAACCGCTGAAGTCCTTGTAGTTGCCAAAGCAAAACGCGTATTGGTCTTCAAAGTTATCGCCCATGCATCGCTTCCAGCCGTTTGGCACTTTTATCCATGTATTCCCAATGGCAGGCCGTTCCTCATCCGCCAACTTGATGCGCATCCTCACGGTTTTCCCCGGCAACTGATCGAGGGTGTACGCCGAAAACGGACGACCCCGCCCCGGTTTGCCCTGTGCATCGGTTTTTTTGCAATCTAGAATTTTTACGATGCGTCGGTTTGTTCCCGCGGTGCGAAATAGCCATTGGCATTCACTGAAGAAGGTACTTACACCCGCCTCGTTGAAGGTACGTTTGTACTGCGGACCCAAATCATCGCGAATGACGACCCCTGCGGAATCCCCGCCAAAATCACCTCGGGTTTTTCCATAGGTCGCATTGATATCCAGCTTGATGCGGCTGATGACCAGCGGACACCCACTGACCGTTCGACGCAGGGCAATTTCAGCAGTCGGCTGGTAGTTTTCACGCCATTTCATGTTGTACCCGACTTCCGTATTTCTCCCGTCCGGCACTGTGCAGGTTTCGCCTTTTGCGGGCACATACACGGCAATCGCCTGGTAGGCGAAGTCGGCTGGCAAATCGGCGGTGAAGGTGAATGTGTTCGGCTGGCTGGTGGCGCAGCCTGCGCTTAATGCAAGACAACAGCCCAAAACAGGGCTTTTAAACAGCAACTTCACCAGCGGACACGACGTTGTCATGGGGGGATGTCCTTATTCCGTACAGCCTGGGTAAATGGTGCATTGCCGGCCGTCAGGCATTTGAAAACCACTGAAGTCCTTGTAGTTGCCAAAGCAAAACGCGTATTGGTCTTGAAAGTTATCGCCCATGCATCGCTTCCAACCGTTCGGCACTTTTACCCATGTATTCCCAATGGCAGGCCGTTCCTCATCCGCCAACTTGATGCGCATCCTCACGGTTTTCCCCGGCAACTGATCGAGGGTGTACGCCGAAAACGGACGACCGCGCCCCGGTTCGCCCTGTGCATCGGTTTTTTTGCAATCAAGGATTTTTCTGAGGATGCGTGGCTTGCCCGAAGTGCGGAACAGCCATTGGCATTCACCGAAGAAGGTACTTTCACCAGCCTCGTTGAAGGCACGTTTGTACTGCGGGGCCAATTCATCGCGAATGACGACCCCAGCGGAATCCCCTCCAAAATCACCCCGGGTTTTTCCATAGGTCGCATTGATATCCAGCTTGATGCGGCTGATGACCAGCGGACACCCACTGACCGTTCGACGCAGGGCAATTTCAGCATTCGGCTGGTAGTTTTCACGCCATTTCATGTTGTACCCGACTTCCGTATTTCTCCCGCCCGGCACTGTGCAGGTTTCGCCTTTTGCGGGCACATACACGGCAATCGCCTGGTAAGCGAAGTCGGCTGGTAAATCGGCGGTGAAGGTGAACGTGTTTGGCTGGCTGGTGGCGCAGCCTGCGGTTAATGCGAGACAACAACCCAAAACAGGGCTTTTACACAGCAACTTCACCAGCGGATACGACGTTGTCATGGGGATGTCCTTATTCAGTGCAGCCTGGATAAATGGTGCATTGCCGGCCGTCAGGCATTTGAAAACCGCTGAAGTCGGTGTAATTGCCGTTGCAGTAAGCACGCTGATCCTCAAAGCCTTTGCCCATGCAACGCTTCCAGCCATTTGGCACTTTGACCCACGTGTCTCCCCAACCAGGCTTTTCCTCATCCGCCAACTTAATGCGCATCCTCACGGTTTTCCCCGGCAATTGATCGAGGGTGTACGCCGAAAACGGACGACCCCGCCCCGGTTCGCCCTGCGCATCGGTTTTTTTGCAATCGAGGATTTTTCTGAGGATGCGCGGCTTGCCCGAAGTGCGGAACAGCCACTGGCATTCACCGGAAAAGGTACTTTCCCCCGCTTCGTTGAAAGCACGTTTGTACTGCGGGTCCAATTCATCGCGAATGACGACCCCTGCGGAATCCCCGCCAAAATCTCTCCGGGTTTTGCCATAGGTCGCATTGATATCCAGCTTGATGCGGCTAATGACCAGCGGGCACCCACTGACCGTTCTGCGCAGGGCGATTTCTGCATTCGGCTGGTAGTTTTCACGCCATTGCATGTTGACCCCGACTTCTGTATCTCTCCCACCCGGCACGGTGCAGGTTTCGCCTTTGGCGGGCACATACACGGCAATGGCCCGGTATGCGAAGTCGGGCGGTAAATCGGCGGTGAAGGTGAATGTGTTCGGCTGGCTGGTGGCACAGCCTGCGGTTAAGGCGAGACAACAGCCCAAAACAGGGCTTTTAAACAGCAACTTCACCAGCGGATACGACGTTGTCATGGGGATGTCCTTATTCCGTGCAGCCTGGGTAAATGGTGCATTGCCGGCCGTCAGGCATTTGAAAACCGCTGAAGTCCTTGTAGTTGCCAAAGCAAAACGCGTATTGGTCGTCAAAGTTATCACCCATGCATCGCTTCCAACCGTTCGGCACTTTGACCCACGTATCTCCAATGGCTGGCCTTTCCTCATCTGCCGACTTGATGCGCATCCTCACGGTTTTCCCCGACAGCTGATCGAGGGTGTACGCCGAAAACGGTCGACCCCGCCCCGGTTCCCCCTGCGCATTGGTTTTTTTGCAATCAAGAATTTTTACGATGCGTCGGTTTGTCCCTGCAGTGCGAAAAAGCCATTGGCATTCACCGAAGAAGGTACTTACACCCGCCTCGTTGAATGCACGTTTGTACTGCGGGTCCAATTCATCGCGAATGACGACCCCTGCGGAATCCCCGCCAAAATCACCCCGGGTTTTTCCATAGGTCGCATTGATATCCAGTTCGATGCGACTTACCACCAATGGGCAGCCGTTTCGGGTTCTGCGAATAGTGATTTCAGAGTCGGGTTTGTATTCCGTTCGCCACGCGTTGTTGAACACAGGCGCCAAATTGTCCTTTGTTTCAACGGTGCAGGTTTCACCCTTGGCTGGCACGTAATACACCACTGCAACATAAGAAAAATTGGGCGGTAAATCGGCGGTGAAGGTGAATGTGTTTGGCTGGCTGGTGGCACAGCCTGCAGTTAAAGCGAGGCAACCGCCCAGGCCTGCGTTTCGTAATGCACGCTTCATAACGAGGTTTCACCTTGCCAAAATGCCGCTGCCTGACGCACACGTTCAAAGTGTTCCGTCGCGCTCTCATCAGGACGCACCTGCCAGTGCGGCGCCAGTGTGAAGGCGGGCGCCTGCAGGCTCTGGGTCAGCAGAAATTCCAATTGCTCTGGCTCCAGCCAGCCCCATGCATCCGCCAAGGCCAAGCGGTCGCGTAACCAGGTGTCAGGGTCATGCAGCTCGGCGAGTCTGACGTAGGCTTTCAGATGCTCTGCCAAAAAGTAACGATGGGCATTGAGCCGGCGAATTTCCTTGGCCTGCGGAGGTGGGATCGGTGTGTGTAACCAAAGAGGTTCATCGGGCACTGGATAGGTGCCGGGGGCAGGGTTGAAGACGGTTTTCCAGGCTGTACCGTTCCAGTAGCACACACTGATCGCCGGCCCGAGATAGGCCGGGTAGGCCTCGACGGGCAAATGTTCAAGCGCGCGAGCCAATACTCGATTGTCGTGAAAGCGATACAGCGCCTGATGGGGACGCGTGCCGATGATCAGCCGCTCGTGCCAGTGACTCACCAGTTTGCGCAGGTCACTTTTTGGCAGGCTGGCCAGCCAGCCCCAGTTTCGCTGCGGGTGCTCGAGCAGTTCGTCAATACGGCGGTCGCCGGGCTGGTCCAGGGTGAAAATGAACGGGCCGGCGTCAGCCAGGGCAGTGATGTGGGTGCCGCTGTAGACGCCCAAATACTGTTCAAACTGGCTGGAGTTCAGCAATAACCGGCGCGTTTCGCGCTCATTCGCTGAGTCCAGCACCAGACATATTTCATGGCCAAAGCGCCGCTGTTCGGTCATCCACTGGTGGGGGAGTGCATCCATCATGCGGCTGCTCCTTGCGTCAGGCAGAGGCCATCCCGGCAGGCTTCGCAGATGGGACAAAAATCTGCCCCCAGCGCGTTGCTGACCACCATTAGCTCCCTCTGGGACGGCGCGATTATTGGGGGCAGTTCGGGTGGCGCGGACAAGGCATCAATTGATCCCGGCATCGGTAACGATGCGTCAGAGCCCGGCACGGGAGTACCGCCAATCTGGATTTCGCTGCTGCTGAAAATTCCTCCGGGGCCCATCACAAAGTGTTCGCTGCCGGTGCTGATACTGATACCCGCGCCCGCTTTAATAACCAGAAAATCACCCGCCTCGATAACAAATTTACGGCCCGCTCTGGTCACCAGCGTTTCATCGACTCGGGTGTGGCTGTTACCGGTGACCTGCAGGTAGTCGCTGGCCATGAGCTGTGTTTGCCGGTCCCCGGTAATGGTTCGATGTTCTTCGGCTTTGAGTACGGTGAAGCTGTTGCCGTTGACGGTTTCCCGACGTTCGTTGCCCACTTCCAGACGGCTGTCGTTTTCAATCTTCTGCTCCATATCCCGCTGGGCGCGCAGGTAAATCAACTCCTGGCCGGTACGGTCTTCCAGGTGCAGTTCGTTGAACCCGGTGCTGTCGGGCGAACTGCGAGAGCGAAACACGCTGCGGGTTTTGTGCTTGGGTAACTCGTAGGGCGCCGGGTTCGCGCTGTTGACAAAACATCCGCTGATCACCGGTTGATCCGGGTCGCCTTCGAGAAAACTGATCAGCACCTCCATGCCCACTCGCGGGACAGTGCCACTGCCATACGCGTTGCCGGCCCAACCGGTGGCCACCCGCACCCAGAAACTGCTTTTGTCGTCGTTACGGCCTTCGCGATCCCAGAAAAACTGCACCTTCACCCGACCATATTTATCGCAGTGGATCTCCTCACCTTCGGGGCCGGTAACCAAGGCAGTTTGACTGCCGAACATTCTTGGTTTGTCGTGGGTCCGGGGTGGGCGGTAGAACACTTCCCAGGGGGGGGCGACGAATTGGTTGCGATAGCCTTGAAAGCCTTCTTCGCCTTCGACGATGGTGCTTGCCGCGCTCTCTTCGAGGACCTGGGGCATTCGGCCTTCGTGTTGAACCTCGGTCAGCAACCACAGCTGGTTCCATTCTTCGAAGGGGTGTTCGGACAGTTGCAAAAAATGCCCGGAGACCAGCGACGCCTGATCGCTTTTTCCCTGCGCTACGTTGCAATCGGCACGATGGCCTTCCAGCGCACGACGAGTCAGGCGTTTGCCCTGTTCACCTTGGGTAAAGCCGCCAGGGTAATCGTAAATTTCCAGATCCGGTTGGGCATTATCGAGGGGCGGCCGATGGCTGGACTCGAGCTGAATACGGGCTTTCTCGAAGTCGTAGGCGCGGCGAGCGCTTTTATTGGGGCGGGTCTGCTCCCATACGTCAAAGTGATTGATCACCGGTTCTTGCGCGACCAGGCCGCTGTCCTGCCTGTAAGACGTTGCACCGTCGAGCCGGGGAAACACGGTCTGGTCGTCACCAAACACCAGCACATGCTGATCGCGGCGATGCCGGAAGTGGTAATGCAGCCCTTCTTCCTCGCACAGGCGCTGTATGAAGTGCAGATCCGATTCACCGTACTGCACGCAGAAGTCACGTGGCGCATAGGTCGTGCCAAACTGGAACAGGCAGGCATCTTCGAGGATCCCGTGTTCCGCGAGTAGCCGCTTGATGATCTGCGGGACTGACAGTTGTTGGAAAATCCGCTGGTTGGTGCGCTGCGACAGATAGGCCAATTGTGGCACCAAGGTCATGCGATAACGGGTCAGGCGTTTACCCGGGCTGACTCGGGCAAAACCGTACACCTGCCCATGAATGCCGGCGCCGCTGTTGTTGAATGCCAGAAAGGCGCGTTTGTGTTGCAGGATTTTCGCGGTGAAATCCCGTCTTTCACTGACCAGTTCGATATCAAAGGCGTAAGGCTGGCTGATGAATTCCTTGCCGGTGAACGAGAGCACCTGCAGGTCGTGCTCGAAATCGCTGATCGAAAGGCTGAAACGAGCGTGGGGGTTAGCGTCGAACATCCATGACTCCTTGTCCTGTGCGTGGTACAGGCTTGGGGACGTTGATGCTCAGTGTGTAAAAGACCTTCCATGGCCAGTCACAACTAAACGTCCTGAAGCCGGGTTTAATGCCACGCTATCAAGGGAGCAAACGGAATGATGTCAGACGCTTCCCAAAATGCAGTTACACACCTTGGATGTGGCAGCGGCGCAGAACAGTTGGATCACGGTACTGAGCCGGTGGCAGATCCCTTGTGGGTAGTCAGGCCTGGAGTCGAACCCAAACGCTGACGAGGATGGTCGCTGCGATCAACCACCCCACCGCCGCCACGGCGAGCGACGCCTCCAGTCGCATGCGGTCGACCATCACATACAAGGTCGCCAGGTAAACGAAGTAAGGAATGATCGACCACATGCCAAACACGATGGTGGTCTTCAAGTCCTCCACTGAACGCCCTTTGCCGACGATGAAATGCGCAATCAGCGCGAATGTCGGAAATAACGGCACCAGCCCGGCGATGTAGTAATTTCTGGTCTTGGCCAGTGCCGCCAGAATCAGCACCACCGCCGCGCCCAACGCCGCTTTCAGAATCAAATCCATCAGTGGCTCAGCCCGTACTTTTTAACTTTGTCGAACAGCGTGGTCTTGGCCATGCTCAGTTCCAGGCTGGCCTGGGTCAGGTTGCCGCCGCTGCGCTGCAAGGCGTCGCTGAGCAAATTGCGTTCGAAGGCTTCCACCGCTTCGGCGAACGCCAGCCCCTGATTGCTGCCACTGGTACCGGACTTCTTGAAGGCCGGCAGGCCGAGGGCGAAGCGTTCGGCGACGTTGCGCAATTCGCGCACATTGCCCGGCCAGTCGTGGCTCATCAGGTTCGACAAAGTCTGGTTATCCAGCTCCGGCACGGTGCGATCAAAGCGCAGGGACGACTGCTGCAAGAAGTGCTCGAACAGTTGCAGGATGTCTTCGCGACGTTCGCGCAGCGGCGGCAGTTCCAGGGTCACCACGTTCAAGCGGTAATACAGGTCGCTGCGGAATTCGCCGGCCTTGCTGGTTTCGGCCAGGTCGGACTTGGTGGCCGCGATCACCCGGCAATCCACCGCCACGCTCTGATTCGAGCCGAGGCGTTCGAGGGTGCGCTCCTGCAACACTCGCAGCAGTTTGATCTGCAACGGCAGCGGCATGCTTTCCACTTCATCCAGGAACAGCGTGCCGCCGTCGGCGTGTTCGATCTTGCCGATCCGACGTTTGCCGGCGCCGGTGAAAGCGTTGGCTTCGTGGCCGAAAATTTCGCTTTCGAACAGGTTTTCCGGCAGACCGCCGCAGTTCAGCGCGACAAATTGTTTGGTGTGGCGCCGACTGAAATCATGCAGGCAACGCGCGACCAGTTCTTTACCGGTGCCGGTCTCGCCTTCGATCAACACGTTGGCCGAGGTGTCGGCGACGTTGGCGATCAGTTCCCGCAGGTTTTGCATGGCCGGCGAGCGGCCGATGATGCGGCCTTCGAGGGAGTCACGCTCGGCCAGTTGCCGGCGCAATGACGAGACTTCGCGGGCGAGGCTGCGTTGTTCCAGCGCTCGGCGTGCCACGTCCACCAAGCGTTCGGGGGAGAAGGGTTTCTCCATGAAGTCATAGGCGCCTTTTTGCATCGCGCCGACCGCCATGGAGATGTCGCCGTGACCGGTAATCAGCACCACCGGCAGGCTGCGATCGCGGGCCTTGAGCCGGGTCAGCAGTTCCAGGCCATCGATGCCCGGCAGGCGAATGTCGCTGATGACGATGCCGGCGAAATTGTCGCCGACCCGCTCCAGGGCTTCTTCGGCGCTGCCCACGCCGACGCAGGGAATGTCTTCCAGGGTCAGCGCCTGTTGGCAGCCGAGCAGCACATGAGGATCGTCTTCGACGATCAGCACACTAAGGTCGTTGTTCATATTGGCTCGGCGGGAGTGGGGCTTACCAACGGTAAACTGAGGACGAAGGTGGTACCACCGCTGGCCGGGTGTTCGACACCCAGGTGCCCGCCGGTGGCGGCGGCCAGACTGGCGGACAGGGTCAGGCCGAGGCCCAGGCCTTGTGCGCCGGGTTTGGTGGTGAAGAACGGTTCGAACAGATGCTTGCGCGCTTCGGCGTCGATACCATGGCCGTTGTCGCGCACGCACAGGCGGTATTTGCCGTCGAACACGTCACCTTCCAGCCACAGCTCCGGCAGCGGTTGGGCCTGCATGGCGTCAAGGGCGTTGCCAATCAGGTTGACCAGAATCTGTTCAAGGCGGGTCTGGTCGATCTGTACTTGCACATCTGTGAAATCGCGATGCAATTGCAGGTGCGCGCTTTCCACCCGACTGCCGAGCAATTGCAAGGCGGCGTCTACGGCTTTGCCGAGGCTGGCCTGGCCTTTGTCATCACCGCGACGCGCGAAGGAGCGCAGGCTGGCGGTGATCCGGCCCATTCGGTCGATCAGTTCGTTGATGGTATTGAGGTTGGTGCTGGCCACGTCCAGCTGGCCACGTTCAAGGAAGCGCACGGTGTTACCGGACAAGGTGCGCAGCGCGGCCAGCGGTTGGTTCAATTCGTGGGCGATGCTGGTGGACATCTGGCCGATGGCGGCCAGTTTTCCGGCCTGTACCAGCTCATCCTGAGCGCGGCGCAGCGTCTCTTCCGCGTGCCGGCGCTCGCGGATCTGGCCTTTGAGCCGTTCGTTGCTGGCGCGCAGGTCGGTGGTGCGTTCGGTTATCCGACGTTCCAATTGATTGTTGGCTTCCTGCAAGGCTTCCCGGGCAGCGAGGCGGGTAGCGACGACCTTGCGCCGCTCGTTCCAGGCGATCAGCAGGAACGCCACGAGCGCGAACGCCACCGCCACCAGAATCCCTTGGTTGATCGCTTCGCGGCGCAAATCCTGAAGCGGCGTGAGCAGGGTGAAATTCCACGGGGTATCGCTCAAGGGCCGGGTCTGGGCCAGGTAGCTGATGTCCTCATCGTCTGCCTCCACTTCGCTGTTGGCGGGGAAGGTCAGCTTCTCCACGCCCTCGGCCAGGGTTTCACGGGCCAGCGGTTGCAGTTCATTCAGCGGAAACCAGTAGTACTGGAGGCTACGGGCGAGTTTTTCTTTGGTTTCGTCGCTCAACGGCACGACCGACTTGAGGCGCAGCGCCGGATCACTGGACAGAATGATGATGCCGTTTTCGTCGCTGACGAAGGCTTCGAGACGCGCCCGCTGCCAACGTTCTTCCAGGGCTTCGAGGCGGATTTTGACCACTGCGACGCCGATGATTTTGCCGTGTTCTTCCAGGCCGTGGGCCAGGTAGTAACCGGGTTCGCCGTTGGTGCTGCCGATGCCGTAGAAACGTCCGGGCTGGCCGCGAATGGCGTTCTGGAAATAGGCGCGGAAGGACAGGTCTTCACCGAGGTAGCTGTCGACATCGCGCCAGTTACTGGTGGCCAGGACACGACCGGTGGTGTCCATCACGTAGATAGCCCGACTGCGGCTGCGCCGGTTCAGGCCTTCAAGGTAATCATTGACCGTTTGCCGGTGTTCCGGCGACGGGTCGGCCAGCAGTGCCGAAACGCTGGATTCGAGTTCCAGCAGGCTGGGCAGGTAGGTGTATTTGCTGATCTCGCTCTCGACAGCGCGGGCGTGGAGTTCCAGCTGACGCTGGCCGTTCTCGCTGAGGCTGCGGATGCCGTAGTGTTCACTGACGCAGAAGCCGACGTAACCCAGTCCGATCATCAGGGCGATGATCAGCGGCGGCAGGAACAACTGGCGAATCAGACGGGGTTTCACGGCTAGTGATGGCGTTGCTGCGCGATAGAGAGTGGGGTCGCATTTCATCACAGATGCCTTGGGTCAACCACAACACTTGCTAGACATTTACCACTGTCCCTTGTGGGAGCGAGCCTGCTCGCGATAGCGGTGTGTCAGTGACAGCAGATTTGACTGACAGACCGCTATCGCGAGCAGGCTCGCTCCCACAGGGGGAGCGGTGGCAGGGCTTAGTGCTGCAGAATCTTGTTGAGGAAGTGCTGTGTGCGCTCGGCACGGGCGCTGATGTCGCCGAAGAACTCCTCCTTCGGGCAGTCCTCGATGATTTTCCCCGCGTCCATGAAGATCACCCGGTCCGCCACTTTACGGGCGAAGCCCATTTCGTGGGTCACGCACATCATGGTCATGCCTTCGTGGGCCAGTTGAACCATCACGTCGAGCACTTCGTTGACCATTTCCGGGTCCAGCGCCGAGGTCGGTTCGTCGAACAGCATGACGATCGGGTCCATCGCCAGCGCGCGGGCAATCGCCACACGCTGTTGCTGGCCACCCGAAAGCTGGCCCGGATGCTTGTGAGCGTGGGCAGACAGCCCGACGCGCTCAAGCAGTTGCAGGCCTTTCTTGGTGGCTTCTTCCTTGCTGCGGCCCAATACCTTGATCTGTGCGATCGTCAGGTTTTCGGTGATGGTCAGGTGCGGGAACAGTTCGAAATGCTGGAACACCATGCCCACGCGCGAACGCAATTTCGGCAGGTTGGTCTTCGGGTCGGCAATCGAGGTGCCATCGACCACGATGTCGCCTTTCTGGAACGGTTCCAGGGCGTTGACGCACTTGATCAGGGTGGATTTACCGGAACCGGATGGCCCGCACACCACGATCACTTCGCCTTTTTTGACATCGGTACTGCAATCAGTCAGTACCTGGAAGTCGCCATACCACTTGTTGATGTTCTTGATAGAGATCATACGGCAAACCTTTTTTGCAGACGCTTGACCAGCAGCGAGGCGGCAAAGCTGATTGTGAAGTACACGAGACCTGCGAAGATCAGGAACTCATTGGAGCGGCCAATGATGTCGCCGCTGGCACGCGAAGCGTTGAGGAAGTCCACCAGGCCGACCGCGTAAACCAGCGAGGTATCCTGGAACAGGATAATGCTCTGTTGCAGCAACAGCGGGGTCATCTTGCGGAACGCCTGCGGCAGGATGATCAGACGCATCATCTGGCCATAGGTCATGCCCAAGGCCTGGGCTGCGCCCATCTGACCCTTGGGAATCGACTGCACACCGGCGCGGACGATTTCGCAGAAGTACGCCGCTTCAAACATCATGAAGGCCACGATGCACGAAGCGAAGGCGCCAATCGGGGTGTCTTCGCCGGTGATCCAGCGCAGCACGAACGGCACCGCCAGATAGAACCAGGTGATCACCAGCAGCAGCGGGATCGAACGGAAGTAGTTGACGTAGGCGCCGGCAAGGTTCGACAGCAGTTTGCTGTGGGACAGGCGGCACAGGGCCAGGATCGTGCCGAGGATAATACCGCCGACCACGCCCATGACCATCAGCTTGAGGGTCATGACCATGCCGTTCCACAAGCCCGGCAGGGAAGGGATGATTCCCGAGAAGTCGAATTCCATCATTTACCCCCTACGGAGATCAGGCCCGGTACGGCCACTTTCTTCTCGACCAGGCGCATCAGCAGCATCAGGCTCATGTTCAGGGTGAAGTAGATCAGGGTTGCCAGGGTGAACGCTTCGAACAGGTTGGCGGAGAACTCGGCCGTCTGCTTGGTTTGCGCGAGCAATTCCATCAGGCCGATCAGCGAGGCCACGGACGTGTTCTTGAACACGTTGAGAAATTCCGAGGTAAGCGGCGGAATGATGATCCGGTAGGCTTGGGGCAGCAGCACGTTCCAATAGATCTGTGGCAGCTTGAAGCCCATGGCGCGAGCGGCGGATTCCTGGCCTTTTGGCAAGGCCTGGATGCCGGTGCGCACTTGTTCGCAAACGCGAGCGGTGGTGAACAGACCCAGGCAGACGACGACACTCAGGAAGGCCGAGGTGACCGGGCTCAGGTCCTGTTTGTACCAGTCCTGCAGGTTTTGAGGCAGCAGGTCGGGCACCAGGAAGTACCAGATGAACAGCTGAACCAGCAGCGGTACGTTACGGAAAAGTTCGACGTAGCAGGTCGCGATGCCCGATACGATGCGATTCGGTACAGTGCGCATGACGCCCAGGATCGAGCCCAGAGTCAGGGCAATGATCCAAGCCACGATGGCGATGGCAATGGTCCAGCCCAAACCGGAGATGTACCAGTCGAGATAGGTCTCGCTGCCAACGCCGGTGGACTTGAAGAACACGCCCCAGTCCCAGTTGTAATTCATTAGGGTCTCCCCTCAGATCGATCAAAGTACAAGTGCCCGCTTGGGGGAAGCTCCGTTCCCGACCCGACCATAATAGTCAGGCACACACGTCCGGCTCGCCAACCACCGGTTCGAGTGTTTCCAAAAATGCCAGCAGGGAGTGACAAACCCCTGAAAGGGCAGCGGCCCTCTCAGGAGACAAGGTTAGTCAGAAATCAGGATTTCTTGTCGTCAGCCGCTTTATCGGTCGGATTGGCGATCAGGGCCTTGAGTTCGTCGCTCATCGGGAAGTTCAGGTTCAGGCCTTTAGGCGGGATTGGCGCCATGAACCATTTTTCGTAGATCTTGTTGATCTCGCCCGACTTGTAAGTGGCGATGATGGCGTCATCCACCGCTTTCTTGAACGGCTCGTCGCCCTTGCGAACCATGCAGCCGTAGATTTCGTAGGATTGCGGCGTGCCGGTCACGGCCCAGTCATCGGCTTTCTTGGCCTTGGCTGCTTCGCCCGCCAGCAAGGCGTCGTCCATCATGAAAGCGACAGCGCGGCCCGATTCCAGCATCTGGAAGGACTCGCCGTGGTCTTTGGCGGAGATGACGTTCATACCCATTTGCTTGTCGGCGTTCATCGACTTGAGCAGACGCTCGGACGTGGTGCCGGCGGTGGTCACGACGTTCTTGCCCTTGAGGTCGGTGAAGTCTTTGTAAGGCGAATCTTTCTTGGACAGCAGACGGGTGCCGATTTCGAAGATGCCAACGGAGAAGTCAACTTGCTGCTGACGCTCTACGTTGTTGGTGGTGGAGCCGCACTCGACGTCCACGGTGCCGTTCTGCACCAGCGGGATACGGGTTTGCGAGGTCACCAGGTTGTATTTGACCTGGAGGTTCGGCATGTCGAGGTCTTTCTTGATGGCTTCGACGATTTTCAGTTGCAGATCGTGGGAGTAGCCAACCGGCTTGCCGGAAGCGTCCGCGATGTACGAAAACGGAATGGAAGCGTCACGATGCCCGAGGGTGATGACACCGGACTCTTTGATCTTTTTCAGGGTGCCGGTGAGTTCGGCAGCGAAAACCGGAGTGCTGATCAGAGCGGCAGCAATGGCTGCGCCCAGGATATGGGGAACGATGCGCATCAAATTGTCCTCGACATTGTTTTTTTTATGGAGCCAGTTTATCGGCCCTTTTGTGCTTCGAAAGCCCGGCGGTCCCTGGAGGGATGGCGCGAAGGCTGTTCGTCAAAGAGTGTAGAGCATGACTCGTGCCAGGCCAGGCTGACTATCTCAACTTGTTGTTTTATAAAGGTATTTAATATTTATGACGGTGTTTTTCGCGAGGAATAATCCGGTTAACCGAATCGACTGGCGGGTCGCGTTCGGAAAACCGAATGTAGATGCCGTACACATAACCCTGTGGGAGCCGGGCTTGCGCGCGATGGCGGTATTACAGCCAGCATCAATGGTGAATGTGACTGCCCCATCGCGGGCAAGCCCGGCTCCCAAAGGGATCTGTGGTGTATTCAGAATGCAAAAGCCCCTGAATCTCTCGATTCAGGGGCTTTTGCTTTAACAGTATTCCCGATCAGGCCGCTTCGATCTTGCTGCGGTTCTGTTCAACCCTGCTCAGGTAATCCGCCAGATTCTGCTGTTCGGCCGCGGTGGTGAACAACCCCAGCTTGCTGCGACGCCACAATACGTCGTGCGCGGTGGTTGCCCATTCATTGCTGCACAGGTAATCGACTTCACGGGTGTAGAGCCCACCACCGATGTGTTCACCCATATCGCTGAGGTTCTGCACGCCTTCGAGCATGCGCCAGGTGCGATTGCCGTAGGTAGTGGCCCAGCGGCGGGCGATTTCGGTTGGCACCCAGTCGAACTGGTCGCGGATCAAGGCACACAAGGCTTGCGGGGTGGTCATGTCTTCGCCGCCCGGCAGCGTGGCGCTCGCAGTCCAGCTTGGCTTGATGTGGGTGAAGTACGGTGCCAGTTGCGCCAGCGCCGACTCGGCCAGTTTTCGGTAAGTGGTCAGCTTGCCGCCAAACACCGAGAGCAATGGCGCTTCTTCACCGGTGCCCGATAGCGCCAGGGTGTAGTCGCGGGTGACGGCCGACGGGTTGTCGGACTCGTCGTTGCACAGCGGGCGAACGCCGGAATAACTGTGCAGGATGTCGTCGCGGTTGACCTGCTTTTTGAAGTGGGCGTTGACTACGTTCAGCAGGTAATCGGTTTCGCCATCGGTGATTGCCACTTTAGCCGGATCGCCGGTGTACTCGCGGTCCGTGGTGCCGATCAAGGTGAAGTGGTTCAGGTACGGAATGGTGAAGACAATACGCTGATCTTCGTTTTGCAGAATGTGCGCGTGTTCACCTTCGTACAGCTTCGGCACGATCAGGTGGCTGCCCTGGATCAGGCGAATGCCGTACGGCGATTCCATCCTCAGGTCGTCACGAATGAACTTGGCGACCCATGGGCCGGCCGCGTTGACCAGTGCCTTGGCGCGGATCGAAAACAGGCTGCCATCGGCGCGTTCCAGGTGCAGGTGCCACAAACCCTTGGTGCGACGAGCGCAGACGCAGTGGGTCTGGGTGTGAACATGGGCGCCTTTTTCGCGGGCGGCCATGGCATTCAAGACTACAAGGCGCGCGTCATCGACCCAGCAATCGGAGTATTCGAAGCCTTTGGTGATTTCGCTTTTCAGCGCACTGTCCGGGCCGAACTTCAGGCTTTTTGAGCCTGCCAGTTTTTCCCGTTTGCCGAGGTTGTCATACAGAAACAGGCCGGCGCGGATCATCCACGCCGGACGCAGGTGCGGGCGGTGCGGCAGGACGAAGCGCATTTGCTTGACGATGTGCGGCGCCTTGGCCAACAGCACTTCGCGCTCGGCCAAGGCTTCGCGCACCAAGCGGAATTCGTAATGTTCGAGGTAGCGCAGGCCACCGTGGATCAGCTTGCTGCTGGCCGAAGACGTGTGGCTGGCCAGGTCATCCTTTTCACAAAGGAACACCGAAAGACCGCGGCCGGCGGCATCTGCTGCGATCCCCACGCCATTGATCCCGCCACCGATGACGGCGATATCGTAAACCTCAGCGAGAGGGGGCGTACGCAAGGTGGAAGTGGGCATCGGCTAGCCTCGGTGCTTATTTTATGTATTTGAATTCGAACATTAATGTTCATTTTCGAAAATGGTAGCCCATAAATACGCCCGCAGCCAGTTAACTTCGATTAAAAAAACTCATCGAAGGGTGGTTAAAGGAAAATTTACGAACATTCGCGCACAGATCGTTCCCACGCTCCGCGTGGGAATGCATCAATAGACGCTCTGCGTAGGCTTTGAGACGGGACGCGGAGCGTCCCTGGCGGCATTCCCACGCAGAGCGTGGGAACGATCTGTGCGGAGGGGGCTTAAACGACTTCGAGTCTGATCTTGTGCTGACTCAACAACTGCGCCAACGCTGGCACAGGTGGCTGATCGGTGACCAAACAGTCGATCAGGCTGATCGGCCCCAGGCGAATCATGGCGTTGCGCCCGAATTTGCTGGAGTCCGCCGCCAGAATCACTTGCCGTGCGTTGGCAATGATTGCCTGCGATACGCGTACTTCCTGATAATCGAAGTCCAGCAGGCTGCCGTCTTCATCGATGCCACTGATGCCCACCAGTGCGAAGTCGACTTTGAACTGGTTGATAAAATCGACGCTAGCCTGACCGACCACACCACCATCACGTCGCACGTTGCCGCCAGTCAGCAGCACGTCGAAGTCGTCCTTGGCGCTGAGCATCGAAGCTACGTGCAGGTTGTTGGTGATGATTTTCAGGTGATTGTGATTGAGCAGCGCCCGGGCAATCGATTCGGTGGTGGTGCCGATATTGATGAACAGCGAGGCGTGATCGGGGATCTGTGCGGCAATGGCTTCACCGATACGCTGTTTCTCATCGCGCATCTGGTCGGCACGCATGGCGTAGGCGGTGTTTTCGACACTGGAGTCGTAAGCCGCGCCGCCGTGGTAACGACGCAATAGATTGGCTTCCGCGAGCTGATTGATATCGCGGCGGATGGTCTGCGGGGTAACGACGAACAGCGTGGCCATTTCTTCGATACTGACGTAGCCGCGTTCGCGAACCAGTTCGAGGATTTGCTGCTGACGGGGAGGCAGATTCATGGGGCTTCCTTTGGGCTGCCGTGCAAAATTTGCCCATGATGCCGCAGGAATCTGCTCCCGACCAGTTACAACCCTATTCGCAACCTGTTGTCGGCTTATTCAGCGCCTTCATGGGGTTCCCAGTCGCGGGTGCGGCTGACCGCTTTTTTCCAGCCTGCGTAGAGTTTTTCCTTGGCGGTTTCGTCCAGAGTCGGTTCGAATTCGCGCTCGATCACCGCTTTGCCACGCAGTTCTTCCAGGCTGCCCCAGAAGCCGCACGCCAGGCCCGCCAGGTACGCGGCGCCGAGTGCGGTGGTTTCACGCATTTGCGGGCGCTCGACCCGAGTGCCGAGGATGTCGGCCTGGAACTGCATCAGGAAGTTGTTCGCCACCGCGCCGCCATCCACGCGCAGGGATTTCAGGCGTTCGCCGGAATCCTGTTGCATGGCGTCGAGCACATCGCGAGTCTGGTAGGCAATCGATTCCAGCGCGGCACGAATGATGTGATCCACGCGTACGCCGCGAGTCAGGCCGAACAGCGCGCCACGTGCATACGGGTCCCAGTACGGAGCCCCCAGGCCAGTGAAGGCCGGCACCAGGTACACGCCGTTGCTGTCCTTCACTTTGTTGGCGAAATATTCGGTGTCATGGGCGTCGTTGATGATCTTCAGTTCGTCACGCAGCCATTGAACCGTGGAGCCGCCGTTGAACACCGCGCCTTCCAGGGCGTAGGCCACTTCGCCGCGCGGGCCGCACGCGATGGTGGTCAGCATGCCGTGCCTGGACTTCACCGCTTTGTTGCCGGTGTTCATCAGCAGGAAGCAGCCGGTGCCGTAGGTGTTTTTCGCCTGGCCGGGCTCGACGCACATCTGGCCGAACAGGGCAGCCTGCTGGTCACCGGCGATACCGCCGATGGCGATGCCGCTTTTGGTGTGGCCGTAGATTTCCGACGACGACTTCACTTGCGGCAGCATCTCGCGTGGAATATCCAGGATCTCCAGCATCTTCGCGTCCCACTCCAGGGTGTGGATGTTGAAGAGCATGGTGCGCGAGGCGTTGGTGTAATCGGTGATGTGGACTTTGCCGCCGGTATATTTCCAGATCAGCCAGCTGTCGACGGTGCCGAACAGGATTTCGCCGTTGCGCGCACGCTCGCGACTGCCTTCGACGTTGTCGAGGATCCACTTGAGCTTGGTGCCGGAGAAATACGGGTCGGTGACCAGCCCCGTGGTGTCGCTGATGTATTGCTCGTGACCGTCGCGCTTGAGCTGCTCACAGATCTCGGTGCTGCGGCGGCACTGCCAGACGATCGCGTTGTAGATCGGGCGGCCGGTAGTCTTGTCCCAGACGACGGTGGTTTCGCGCTGGTTGGTGATGCCGATGGCCGCGACCTGGTCGTGATGCAGGCCGGCTTGCGCCAGGGCCTCGACCATCACGGCGCTTTGGGTAGCGAAGATTTCCATCGGGTCATGTTCAACCCAGCCGGCTTGCGGGTAATGCTGGGCGAATTCGCGCTGGGCGGTGCTGACCACATTCGCGTCGCGATCGAAAACGATTGCGCGGGAGCTGGTCGTACCCTGATCGAGGGCAACGATGTAGTTCTTCTTCTGAGTATCGGTCATGTCGATTGCCTTGGACGAAATAAGGAAGTGAAGTCAGGCGCGCACCACAGGATCACGCGCCTACGGTATCAAGAAGTTCTTGGTTTGCCGACAATGGCCGGTGTTACGTCCTTTGTAGCAGGTGTGGCGCTGGGCAGATGACGGGCAATCAACCCCGCCAGAGAACGAAGTTTCATTTCAGCCGGCGAAGAAAGTCATCAGCTTCGGCCCGAAATCTCGTGCCGGGTTCCTCGCTAAACCGGTCAGCGGCCCCATAGAGCTGCCAATCACCGCAATCAACATATGATGAGTTTGTTCGAAGTCGAAGAATAGATTGCTGTACTGCGTGTAAACCAAAAACGCGTCACAGAACGCGCCCGCCACTTGGGCGAGGAATGGCCTAGAATCGAGCGCAAGATTTTTCTACCGCCGCCCAGTCTGGAGCTGTCATGACCCCCGCATTGGATTTGTTGAAAAAAGTTCGAGCCGAACATCGCGTGCACAGTTACGAACATGATCCCAAGGCCGCGTCCTATGGATTGGAGGCTGCCGAGAAACTGGGGCTCGACCCGGCTCAAGTGTTCAAGACGTTGTTGGCGGCCAGCGAAAAAGGCGAATTACTGGTGGCGGTGGTACCGGTTGGCGGAACTCTGGACTTGAAGCACCTGGCTCATGCGGCGGGTGTGAAAAAAGTCGAAATGGCCGATCCGGCCGCCGCGCAACGATCCACCGGCTATTTGTTGGGCGGCATTAGCCCGCTGGGGCAGAAAAAGCGTTTGCGCACTTTTATCGACCATTCGGCTCAGCCTTTTGCCAGCATTTTTGTCAGTGCCGGTCGGCGTGGTCTGGAAGTGGAATTGGCGCCGGCGGTTTTGGCTGAACACACGCAGGCCAAGTTCGCCGACATTGGCCGCGCTTGAATTAGAGGCGGGGAAAGATTGACGGGAGTGCGCCGCTCGTTGCAAGCGGAACGCTGATGTTCGGCTGGCGCAAAACCACTGTAGGAGTGAGACCGGCAAGCCGGTCTCACTCCCACATTTGGTCCGCGTGTATCAGTTGGCAGTGCTGTAGCGGCGCACGCCGGACTCGACGGCAGGAATCTGCGCGGCAGTGCTTCCTGATGCCTGAAACAACACCAGGTGTTCAGCCGCTACACGAATGCCGACGTCAGCACCGACCTGCCGATCCACATGGCTCGGGAAAATCGACTCCAGTTGCGCCCCGGTCGGCATCTGCAACCGGTACAACGTCGATGCGCCCTGGAACGACTTGCCGACAATCCGCGCCTTCAATGCACTGTCCGGTGCATAAACGATATCGTCCGGACGCAGCAACACATCCACTGCACTACCGACCGGCCAGGTGTAGGCACGATTGCCGCGCAACTCGCCCAACTCGGTCTGCACCGACTCCGGGCTGCTCAACTGGCCACGGATGAAATAGCCCTGGCCGATGAAGCTGGCTACAAACGGTGTCAGCGGTTCGTGATACAGGTTGTAGGGCGTATCCCACTGTTCCAGGCGACCTTCCTTGAACACCCCTACATGGTCGCTGACCGCGAAGGCTTCTTCCTGGTCGTGGGTCACCAGAATCGCGCTGGTGCCACGGGCCTTGAGAATGTCGCGTACTTCATGGCTGAGCTTGCGCCGCAACTCGCCATCGAGGTTGGAAAACGGTTCGTCGAGCAGCAGCAGTTGCGGTTCCGGTGCCAGGGCACGGGCCAGGGCCACACGTTGCTGCTGACCGCCGGACAGTTCATGCGGGAAGCGCTTGCCGAGGTTTTTCAGGTTGACCAGTTCCAGCAGCTCTTCGATCACGCGATCTTTTTGCGGGTGCTTGCGGATGCCGAAGGCGATGTTGTCGGCCACGCTCAAATGCGGAAACAGCGCGTAGTCCTGGAACACCATGCCGATCCGGCGTTTCTCCGGGGCAAGGGTGAAACCGGCGCGGGAAAGCGTCTCGCCCGCCAAGGTGATTTCACCTTCGTGCACCGGTTCGAAACCGGCAATCGCCCGTAGCGTTGTGGTCTTGCCGCAACCCGAGGAGCCGAGCAGGCAACCGATATCACCGGCATTCAAATGCAGGTTGAGGTTTTGTACGACCCGCTGGTCTTGATAGCCGCAGGCGAGGTTGCGCAGGTTCAGCAGTAATGGCTGGCTCATGCGTGGTGATACGAAGGCGGGACGAGAAATTCGAGCAGGGCCTTTTGTGCATGAAGCCGGTTTTCGGCTTGATCCCAAGCGACTGAGCGTTTGTCGTCGAGTAGATCGACGCTGATTTCTTCACCGCGATGGGCGGGCAGGCAGTGCATGAACAGCACATCATCTGCAGCCAGGTCCAGCAGCGCGCGATTGACCTGGTAGGGCGCGAACAGCTTCAAGCGCTTGGCGGTTTCTTCTTCCTGGCCCATGGAGGTCCAGACATCGGTGCTCACCAGGTGGGCGCCGCGCACAGCGTCCTTTGGATCGCGGACGATGGTCACCCGATCTTCGGCTCTGGCCACGAACTCGGGGTTGGGTTCATAACCTTCAGGACAGGCAACGCGCAGCTGGAAGTCGAACTGGATCGCCGCTTCTATATAGCTGTTGCACATGTTGTTGCCGTCGCCGATCCAGGCCACGGTCTTGCCCTGGATCGAACCGCGATGTTCGAGGAAGGTTTGCATGTCGGCCAGCAACTGGCACGGGTGCAGGTCGTCGGACAGGCCGTTGATCACTGGCACACGGGAGTTGGCGGCGAATTCGGTCAGGGTGCTGTGGGCAAAGGTTCGGATCATCACCGCATCGAGCATGCTCGACATGACGATCGCGCTGTCGCCGATCGGCTCGCCACGGCCCAGTTGCGTGTCGCGCGACGACAGGAAGATCGCCTGGCCGCCGAGCTGGATCATGCCGGCTTCGAAGGAGATCCGGGTGCGGGTCGAGGACTTATCGAAAATCATCCCCAGTACGCGGTTTTTCAGAGGCTCGAACAGTACGCCGCGGTTACGCAGGTCCTTGAGCTCAACGCCTCGACGGATCACGCTGACCAGCTCTTCGGGCGTGCAATCCATCAGGGAGAGAAAGTGCCTTGCGCTCATCATTGACTACCTTTTTGCTACAAACCGCAGATGCTCAAAGCCTTGTTTAACGGAACAACGGGCGAGACCTGCGGCGTAAGCCGCACGGGGCGACGAAATAGGGAAAGGCGCGATCTTATAATTAAATGTCGCGTCTTACCAATAGGAGGCTTGTTTCGTAAGGCTTTTCTCGTCTTCTGTCAGACGTGTGGGCCAAACATGGGCCAAAACAGTGAAATTACAGCGGGTTAAACTCGGCTCAATCAAAGGTGGAAATGATCCATTCCGCGAAGGTCGAGAGCAGCATTTGTACACTGTGACCGAGCTGGTTTGCAATAAAGGCTGGGTTCAGGCACGAACATAGCGCGCGCGTCTGTTCGGGGGCTGCGGGCCGAAAAGTCCTGGTTATTCGAGGTTGGCGTTGTTTGCTGTTACGGTTTACAAACCGGTATCTGGCCATGCTCAGGTATCCTCTGCCTCATTGCGTGGTGTCGACTGAATCAAGTCCAAACACCCCAAGGAGGGATCCCTGTATGTCGATCGAAAAAAACGGATATGCAGGCCTGACGCGTCTTCGTCGAGTTTCTCCGGCTTTTGATATGGCGGTGCTTTCCACGGTCATGGGCTTCGCGATTATCGCCAGCAGAATTTATCCCGGGCTCCCTAGCGCAGTGGTGGGGGCCATCGTCGGTGCTTTTATCGGCGTGAAGAATTTCAAGGAAGATACGAGTGCAGATTGATTCGACCCAGTTTCGCAGCCATCGGCTGGCCTGATGGTCGCCGATTCACAAGACGAACGTCGCTGGCGCAGCAGCGGGTCTGGCGCCATAGTTTTGTTCCCGCGGCCGCTAATGCCCGCCCAGAACAAGACAGAGACTGGCCATGACCAAGACTCTCCATCACCGTGCCTGCCACTTGTGTGAAGCCATTTGCGGCCTGACCATCGAAACCTCCGAGGTCGACGGTGCTGTGCAAATCACCTCGATCAAGGGCGATTCGCTGGATACGTTCAGCCGCGGGCACATCTGCCCCAAGGCGGTGGCGCTGCAAGATATTCAGAACGATCCGGATCGTCTGCGTCAGCCCATGTTGCGAGTGGGCAGCGAATGGCAGCCAATCGCGTGGGAAGACGCCTTCAACCTTGTCGCCGAACGCCTGGCGGCGATTCAGGAGCGGAACGGGCAGAACGCGGTGGCGGTGTACCAAGGCAATCCCAGCGTGCATAACTACGGGTTGATGACCCACAGCAATTACTTCCTCGGCCTGCTGAAAACCCGCAACCGCTTTTCCGCGACTTCGGTTGACCAGCTGCCGCATCACCTGACCAGTCATCTGATGTACGGCCATGGTTTTTTGTTGCCGATCCCGGACATCGATCACACCGATTTCATGCTGATCCTGGGTGGTAACCCGCTGGCGTCCAACGGCAGCATCATGACCGTGCCGGATGTGGAAAAACGCTTGAAAGCGATTCAGGCCCGGGGCGGCAAAGTGGTGGTGGTCGATCCGCGCCGCAGCGAAACCGCGGCGATGGCCGATCAACATCTGTTCGTACGCCCCGGTGGCGATGCGGCGTTGTTGTTCGGGCTGCTCAATACCTTGTTGGCTGAAAACCTGACCCGTGACAGCCATCTGCCGGTTGACGGTCTGGATGATGTGCGTCAGGCCATCGCCACGTTCACCGCCGAAGCCATGAGCCCGTTGTGCGCGGTGCCGGCCGAACAGATCCGCCAACTGGCCCGGGATTTCGCGGCTGCGCCGACAGCGGTGTGTTATGGCCGCATGGGCGTCTCGACCCAAGCGTTCGGTACGCTGTGCCATTGGCTGGTGCAACTGATCAATCTGGTCACAGGCAACCTTGATCAGGTCGGTGGCGCGCTGTGCACCGAACCGGCAGTGGACTTGGTGGCGTCCACCTCGGGTGGGCATTTCAATCGCTGGCAAAGCCGCGTGTCCGGTCGTCCGGAATACGGCGGTGAGTTGCCGGTGTCGGCCTTGGCCGAAGAGATGCTCACGGAAGGGGAAGGGCAGGTGCGCGCACTGATCACCGTAGCCGGCAATCCGGTGTTATCCACACCCAATGGCCGGCAACTGGAGCAGGCGCTGGATGGCCTGGAGTTCATGGTCAGCGTCGACCTGTACATCAACGAAACCACGCGCTATGCCGACCTGATTCTGCCGTCGACTTCGGCACTGGAAAACGATCACTACGACACCACGTTCAACATGTTCGCCGTGCGTAACGTGACACGCTTCAACCGTGCAATTCTGGCCAAGCCTGAAGGTGCCCTGCATGACTGGGAGATCTTCGTCGGCCTGGCCAAGGCGTTTGCCGCCAGGACCGGCAAGGAATTGAAGCCGACCATCGCGCCGGCGCAAATGATCGATCTTGGCTTGCGGATGGGGCTCTACGGCGACGCTTCGGAACACAGACTGTCGTTGGCAACCTTGTTCGATCATCCTCATGGTGTCGACCTGGGCGCACTGAAATCCAACCTCGCGCCGCGCCTCAAAACCGCCAATCAGCACGTGCAGGCTGCACCGCCGGAGATTATTGCCGACCTTGCGCGCTTCGCTGCTCTAGAGGCACCGGCCGCAGATCAGTTGCTGATGATTGGCCGCCGTCATGTGCGCAGCAACAACTCGTGGATGCACAACTATCACCGTCTGGTGAAGGGCAAGCCGCGCCATCAATTGCTGATGCACCCGGACGACCTCGCCAGTCGCGGACTCAACGATGGCCAGCGAGTGCGGGTGAGTTCGCGGGTTGGCATGATCGAAGTGGAAGTGCTCGCCAGCCTGGACATGATGAAAGGCGTGGTCAGTCTGCCGCACGGTTGGGGTCATGCGCGGCCGGGTGTGCAGATGACGATTGCCAGTGGCCAGCCGGGTTCCAGCGCCAACGACCTGACGGACGAGTGTCAGCTTGACGAGTTGTCGGGGAATGCGGCGTTGAACGGCGTGCCGGTGACGGTAGTGGCGGCGTGATCGTGTCTGTCGGGCAGACCGAGCATGGCGCTCGGGTTTCCGTTACAATGCGCCACCGAGCCGACCTCTGAGTCGGAAAGTTCAGCCGAGGTGCTCCATGGATATCATCGAAACGATTAAAGAGCAGATTGCTAACAACACCATTCTGCTTTACATGAAAGGTTCGCCGAATGCCCCGCAGTGTGGCTTCTCTGCGAAAGCCGCGCAGGCCGTGATGGCATGTGGTGAAAAGTTTGCGTACGTGGACATCCTCCAGAACCCGGAAATCCGCGCCAACCTGCCAAAATACGCTAACTGGCCAACCTTCCCGCAACTGTGGGTCGGTGGTGAGCTGGTCGGCGGTAGCGACATCATGACCGAGATGGCTGCTGACGGTTCGTTGCAGACCACGATCAAAGCGGCTGTTGAAGCGGCTGCTGCAAACAAGACTGAAGCGTAAGTCGATCGGCTCCCCTGTAGGAGCTGTCGAGTGAAACGAGGCTGCGATCTTTTGATCTCCAGCAAATAAAAAGCCCCGCCCCTTGATATAGAGGGGCGGGGCTTTTTGTTGCGCTTGTGTAAGTTGGTGCGATGTCGACGCGGCTATCGCCGGATCGCAGCCTCGTTGCACTCGACAGCTCCTACACAGCTCCTACTCTTCGCCCATCTGCGATTGCAGATAGTTCTCAAGACCGACTTTATCGATCAGGCCCAGTTGGGTTTCCAGCCAGTCGATATGTTCTTCTTCGGACTCAAGAATGTCTTCGAGCAGGTCACGGCTACCGAAGTCGCCGACCGTTTCGCAATGAGCGATAGCGACTTTCAGATCGGCATGGCCGGTGCGCTCGATACGCAGGTCGCACTCAAGCATTTCCTGGGTGTGTTCGCCGATCTGCAGCTTGCCCAGGTCCTGGACGTTCGGCAGGCCTTCAAGGAACAGGATGCGCTTGATCAGCTTGTCGGCGTGCTTCATCTCGTCGATAGATTCGTGGTACTCGTGCTTGCCGAGCTTGTTCAGGCCCCAATCTTCATACATGCGGGCATGCAGAAAGTATTGATTGATCGCGACCAGCTCATTGGCAAGGATCTTGTTGAGATGCTGGATGACTGTAACGTCGCCTTTCATGATGGGGTCCTGCCCTAAGTAGCTGTCTATAACGCTGAGTTTGAGCCGCGTATGTAATAGTGTCAAACCTAAGTTATTGAAACTTATATGAAAATTAATCGGAATAAGAATGTTTGTGTTCCGCGTCTAGAGCGTAAGCAGTTGATTTTCAGGCATAAAAAAACCGGACATCAAGTCCGGTTCTTTGAAACAGGGTAATTAAGCGGCAGTAAATTCTACAGGGAACGGAATGGCTGCCTGGGCCGATTGCAATTTGGTCAGGGTTTCGCGAACCACTTCCTTTGCAAGACAGGCGCATTTGCCGCATTGGCTGGCTACGCCGGTGGCCTGACGGACTTCCTTATAGCTGCAGCAACCTTCATAGATGATTGCATCGCGGATTTGACCGTCGGTGACGCCAGTGCAGAGGCAGACATACATAAGAGAAAACCGTCGCTGGTGGTGACTCAATTGCGATGGATCTTAATGTTAACGAGAATGATTGTCAAAGTGCTTTCTGAAAGCTTCGCGTTATAAGCGGACGTGACCGACGAACGGTTTTCATCCGGGCAATCTGCCAGTAATGGTCATGACGGTAAATTTAACCCTCCTGCAAAAAACCGTTGAGGACAGCTCAAAAACGCCGTGTATGATGGTCGGTCCTTCGAAGCGGATCGTGTCACAGGGCTGTCGCCTGAGGGTGGCAGGCTGATGCGTATCCAGTTCTTCACGTTAATAGACCAGGAGATATCCAATGAGCGTACTCGTAGGCAAACAAGCCCCGGACTTCACCGTTCCAGCTGTGCTGGGCAATGGCGAAATCGTAGACAGCTTCACCCTGTCGTCGGCCATCAAAGGCAAATACGGCCTGGTGTTCTTCTACCCACTGGACTTCACCTTCGTTTGCCCGTCCGAGCTGATCGCTCTGGACAACCGCATGTCTGACTTCAAGTCGCGCAACGTTGAAGTGATCGCCGTTTCGATCGACTCGCACTTCACCCACAACGCCTGGCGTAACACCCCGGTAAACAATGGTGGTATCGGCGAAGTTCGTTACACCATGGCTGCCGACATCAAGCACGAAATCGCCAAGGCCTACGACGTTGAGTCCGAAGGCGGCGTGGCTTTCCGTGGCGCGTTCCTGATCGACGACAAAGGCGTTGTCCGTTCGCAGATCATCAACGACCTGCCGCTGGGCCGTAACATTGAAGAGCTGGTCCGTCTGGTCGACGCTCTGCAATTCCACGAAGAGCACGGTGAAGTTTGCCCTGCCAACTGGAAAAAAGGCGACAAAGGCATGACCGCTTCGACTGAAGGCGTTGCGGCTTACCTGACCGAGAACGCTGCGGCGCTGTAAGCCCAGGCGTCAGGCAATAAAAAACCGGCCTCTGATGAGGCCGGTTTTTTTATGGGCGGGATAAATCAACAGGATCAGTCGTTGAAGTCTTCCCAGCCGCCCATTTGTTTCCAGCGATTGACGATGCCGCAGAACAGCTCGGCCGTCTTCTCGGTGTCATAACGAGCCGAGTGAGCCTCGCGACCGTCGAAGTCGATATCGGCGGCCTGACAGGCCTTGGCCAGCACGGTTTGACCGTAAGCCAGGCCGGCAAGGGTCGCGGTGTCGAAGCTGGAGAACGGATGAAACGGGTTACGTTTCATGTCCAGGCGTGCGACCGCTGCATTGAGGAAGCCCAGGTCGAAGCTGCTGTTGTGGCCGACCAGAATCGCCCGTTTGCAACTGTTGGCTTTCAGGGCTTTGCGGATGCCACGGAAAATATCGGTCAGGGCCGCTTCTTCGCTCACCGCCATGCGCAGCGGGTGATCGAGTTTGATCCCGGTGAATTCCAGCGCAGCCGCTTCGATGTTCGCGCCTTCAAAAGGCTCTACACGGAAGAAGTAGGTGTGATCGGGGTACACAAACCCTTTCTCGTCCATTGCGATGGTGGTCGCCGCAATTTCCAGCAGGGCATCGGTGGCCGAGTTGAAACCACCGGTTTCTACGTCGACGACAACCGGCAGGTAGCCACGGAATCTGGCAGCCATTGGATGACGAGGACCGCCTCCGCCTTGACCGTCCTGTTCGTCGTCGAAATGGTCTTCACTCACGCGTGTTCCTCCAGCAGGCGCCAGCGCAGTTTTTCACCGGCGCGCAGCGGGATAACGGTCAGCTCGCCAAACGGCAGGCTGGTTGGGGCGGTCCACTCATCGCGGACCAGGGTAATGCGGTCGGTGTTCGCTGGCAGGCCATAGAAGCGCGGGCCGTTGAGGCTGGCGAACGCTTCGAGCTTGTCCAGCGCGTTGCGTTGCTCGAACGCTTCGGCATACATCTCGATGGCCGCATAAGCGGTGTAGCAACCAGCGCAGCCGCACGCGGCTTCCTTGGCGTGCTGGGCGTGGGGGGCCGAGTCGGTGCCCAGGAAGAATTTTTCGCTGCCGCTGGTGGCAGCGTCGAGCAAGGCTTCCTGGTGCGTATTGCGCTTGAGAATCGGCAGGCAATAGAAGTGCGGCCGAATCCCGCCCACCAGCATGTGGTTGCGGTTGTACAGCAGGTGATGCGCAGTGATGGTCGCGCCGACGTTGGCCGAAGCCTCGTTGACGAACTGCACGGCATCGGCGGTGGTGATGTGCTCGAACACCACTTTGAGCGTCGGGAAACGCTCGACCACACGACGCATGTGCTCATCGATGAAGATTTTTTCGCGGTCGAACACATCGACATCACCACGGGTGACTTCACCGTGAACCAGCAATGGCATCCCGACGTCAGCCATGGCCTCAAGCGCGGGGAAGATTTTGTCGATGCTGGTGACGCCAGAATCCGAGTTGGTGGTCGCGCCGGCCGGGTACAGCTTGGCGGCGTACACGAAGCCGCTGGCCTTGGCCTCGCGAATTTCTTCAGGCTGGGTACGGTCGGTCAGGTACAGCACCATCAACGGTTCGAAGCGACTGCCAGCCGGGCGTGCAGCGAGAATCCGCTGGCGATAGCCGTCGGCTTCAGCGGCGTTACGCACCGGAGGTACCAGGTTGGGCATGATGATGGCGCGACCAAAGGTGCGCGCAACATCCGCAACGGTATTGGTCAACACGGCACCATCGCGAAGATGAATGTGCCAGTCGTCGGGACGCAGCAGGGTCAGGCGGTCGGACATGAGGGAATTCCAGGCGGGTCAAACTAGGGGGAATGCTACCGGAAAAGACACTGGCAGGCACTCGCTATCAAGTTTTGCGGGAACGTACCGATATGTATGAGGTATGCCGTAAACATGCGTGTGTCGGTCTTTTTGTCGTAGAAGCCAGTGGAGCCTCCCGTGCGCCAGCGTTATTTAGCCTTGCTCAGTGTGTTTGCCAGCCTTCCTGCGATGGCGCTCACTTTCCAGACACCTCTGGAGAGCATCGAGTGGACGGTCGCAGGTGACAAGTTCGAATGCCGCCTGACTCAGCCGGTTACCGATTTCGGCTCTGGTGAGTTTGTGCGCCGTGCCGGGGAGCAGGCGACGTTTCGGCTCAATGCCTATAACGCGATGATCGGTGGTGGTTCGGCGACTTTGCTGGCCGCCGCCGCACCGTGGCAGCCGGGAAGGGGTGATATCAACCTGGGTTCCATCAGGATCGGCAGCGGCAATGTGCTGTTCAACAGTTCGCAAGCTCAGGCCGGGCGCTTGATCAGCGGATTGATCGATGGCCGCAGCCCGGTGATCCGGCATACGTCCGGCGATGGCCGGGTGTCGGAAGTACGTCTGTTGCCGGTCAAGTTCAACAAGGCCTTCAGCGACTATCAGAGCTGCGTGGCGAAACTGCTGCCGAAGAATTTCGAACAGGTTAAAAAGTCCGAAATCGGCTTCCCGGGTGAAAGCATTGATCTTGACCCGCAGGCCAAGGCTCAGTTACACGTGATGCTGGAGTTCATGAAGGCTGACCCGTCGGTGAATCATATCGAGCTCGACGGGCACTCCGACAACAGCGGCAATCGCCTGACCAACCGCGAGCTGTCACGTCGCCGTGCCTTGGCGGTGATGGACTACTTCAAGGCTAACGGCATTCAGGAGTCGCAGATCACCCTGCGCTTTCATGGTGAGCGCTACCCCGTGGCGCCGAATACCAATGCTGGCAATCGCGCGAAAAATCGTCGGGTGGCGGTGCGACTGGAGCGTGTGGCGCCGACCGAGCAAGTTGCGCCTCAAATCGCTACGGGCAGTGCCCCGGCAACTTCCTGACTCGCCGGTCATCGTCGCGCTCTCGACAGATTCTGTCGCTTCGTCGTCATAAGCTGTCGCGCCTCTGTAAATTATCGCGTTGGACCGGTAGACTTCCCGGCTTTCCGTAGAACCCCGTGGAGTGATGGCATGGCGGACGTAAACAAGGTCGTTCTGGCGTATTCCGGCGGCCTGGACACTTCGGTGATCCTCAAGTGGCTGCAGGATACATATAACTGTGAAGTGGTGACGTTCACCGCTGACCTGGGTCAGGGCGAAGAGGTCGAACCTGCGCGCGCCAAGGCGCAGGCCATGGGCGTCAAAGAGATCTACATCGACGACTTGCGCGAAGAATTCGTGCGTGATTTCGTTTACCCAATGTTCCGCGCCAACACCGTTTACGAAGGCGAGTACCTGCTGGGTACTTCCATCGCTCGTCCGTTGATCGCCAAACGCCTCATCGAAATCGCCAACGAAACCGGCGCTGACGCCATTTCCCACGGCGCCACCGGCAAGGGCAACGACCAGGTTCGTTTCGAACTGGGCGCGTATGCCTTGAAACCAGGTGTGAAAGTGATCGCACCGTGGCGCGAATGGGACCTGCTGTCCCGTGAAAAGCTGATGGATTACGCTGAAAAGCACAACATCCCGATCGAGCGTCACGGCAAGAAAAAATCCCCGTACTCGATGGATGCCAACCTGCTGCACATCTCCTATGAAGGCGGCGTGCTGGAAGACACCTGGACCGAGCACGAAGAAGACATGTGGAAATGGACCGTCTCCCCGGAGAACGCTCCAGACAAGCCGCAATACCTGGAATTGACCTACCGTAACGGCGACATCGTTGCACTGGACGGCGTCGAAATGACCCCGGCCACCGTGCTGGCGACCCTGAACCGTATCGGTGGTGAACACGGTATCGGTCGTCTCGACATCGTCGAGAACCGTTACGTGGGCATGAAGTCCCGTGGCTGCTACGAAACACCAGGCGGCACCATCATGCTGCGCGCTCACCGTGCGATCGAATCGATCACGCTGGACCGCGAAGTAGCTCATCTCAAAGACGAGCTGATGCCGAAATACGCCAGCCTGATCTACACCGGTTACTGGTGGAGCCCTGAGCGTCTGATGCTGCAACAAATGATCGACGCGTCCCAGGCCCACGTGAACGGCGTTGTTCGCCTGAAGCTGTACAAGGGCAATGTGATCGTTACGGGTCGCAAGTCCGACGAATCGTTGTTTGATGCCAACATCGCAACCTTCGAAGAAGACGGCGGCGCTTACAATCAGGCCGACGCGGCGGGCTTCATCAAGCTCAACGCTTTGCGTATGCGCATTGCTGCGAACAAAGGCCGGAAGTTGTTCTGAGCCCGTTGAAGCAGTCATAGAGGTGTGGCCTTGTCGGTGACAAGGCCACACATCTGAAAAGGGAAGTTTTTCCTGTCGCGCGTTGTTTTCAGCGTACTTCTTGTAACTCGTACGAGTCCTTCTGATTTTTTGCTCTCTTGTGAAACCTGGAGAGTAGTCCTCTTCGGCTATCGGGAATTCAAGCCATAGTCGTCACACCTTGTGAGCTCACGTTATAGGCGACCCAGAACGCTGTGTTGCTGCGTTTCCTTGCGAGCCTTGAATGCTTGAGCGCGCTTTCTTTCAGTAGTGCCTCTGAATCGGTACACGTCAGAAATACGATCAACCGGGCAGAAGGTGCATGAGTTGACCGGAATTTCTCGATCAAGGTGTTGAACTCGATTTTTTTGCTCATCCTTCGTACATCGACGATGTGCAGATCCTTTAGCAATGGCGGCAATCGTATCTGATGTTCCACTCCGTACCCGTTAGATTCGGCCGGTGCGCAACTATCCGATTGATCAGCGTTGGCCATCACCTTTATGAAATGTTTTCCCTTCTCAAAATCAGAGGGCGCGTACAGCGATCGGTAGTTGAAGTTGAGTGTGGCGAAGAATAAAAAAAGCAAATAAAAGGGGAAGCTGATAAGGAACCAGATGTAAATCTTGCGCTCGTCATTATCGAGAAAGGGAAGCGAAATAGCCGCTGAGGTTTCAGATAGTGCTGCAAATGCCGCAATGATTGTCATGGGGTTGGTGATTCTTGATTTGAGTTTTATCATGTTTTCTGCTCATGAAAGAATATCTTTTCTCGATTGGTTAGTTGAGGTTGTCCGCGTATTTTTTAGTTTTCTTATGTTGGGTTGATGGTTTTTCAGGTTTCCTTTTAGTTTGATTGCCAGTGAGTGTGATAGTAGCCGGATTAATGAAAGAGCAGGTATGACTGTTGTTCATGTTTAAGAAAAGTTCTGTTGGTTTTTAATGCAGGAGTGTTGCTCGATGTTGATTTTTAAGCGTAGCTCAATCGCTGGTGATTGTCGGGTTGCCCGTTCACCGTTCTGCCCCCGTGTTTTTAGGATGCAGATACAAAAAACTCAAAGAGCGACGCGTTGATGGGCAGGTAAAATTTAAGACACACAGTATTTGTGCAATTCTTGTAAGAATTATCCTTCTTGTTTGTAGGGTATGTCTCTCGGTGTGGGTCGTTGAGGGGGGCGGCATGCCATGGATGAAACGACTAGGCTATTGTGCGGGCTCTAAAAATTCGAACAGCGAAAATTGGACTTGCCCATGAATAAAGTGCTGATCGTGGATGATCACCCCGTCATTCGTCTTGCGGTACGTATGCTAATGGAGCGCCATGGCTACGAAGTCATTGCTGAAACAGATAACGGCGTGGACGCATTACAACTGGCTCGCGAACTTATGCCCGATATCGTCATTCTGGATATTGGAATACCGAAGCTGGATGGGCTGGAGGTCATAGCGCGACTGACATCGACGGCGATGCCACTTAAAGTGTTAATACTGACATCACAAGCCCCCGGACATTTTTCCATGCGTTGCATGCAGTCAGGGGCAGCAGGGTATGTTTGCAAACAGCAGGATCTCACTGAGCTGCTCAGTGCGATAAAAGCCGTTCTATCAGGCTACAGTTACTTTCCTAATCAAGCCTTGCATACCGTACGGTCGAGTCTTGGCAATGCCAGTGAAGCCGATATGGTGGATCGTCTGTCCGGACGTGAAATGATGGTGTTACAGCAGCTGGCCAGAGGAAAGACCAATAAGGAAATTGCCGATGGAATGTTCCTCAGCAATAAAACCGTCAGCACTTACAAAACGCGCCTGTTGTTGAAGCTCAATGCTCGCTCACTGGTCGATCTGATCGAACTGGCTCAACGCAATGGTCTGGTATAAGTGCCACTGCTGGCTAATGTGGCGGCGTTCATCAGGAATCGGCACTTAGTAAAAAGCCTCCGTTTCGGGAGGCTTTCAGGTGTTAAAGGTCAAAATCGTAATCGGCCAATTGCTTTTGCAGTCGGCGCTCCTCCAGCAGATTGTCGATGGTGCGGCGTTTGCTCAGGTTGGTCTTTGCCACTTCAACCACCGGTTCAGCGTCATCGGCCTCAACGGGTGTGAAGTCGTCTTCTACGTCCAATTGCTCTTTGCCAGTGCTCATAAGGTCAACTCCAGGCTAAGACTGCCTTTGGCGCTCCTTATATCGACAATCGACCGGCGGGTAAAAAAGATTTTTTCAATCGATGGATCGTTAAATCTAATAGAGCCTCAATCGTCGGAGGTCTTTTGCTTGTATTCGCACAAATCCTCGATCCGGCAACTGCCGCAGCGGGGCTTGCGAGCCAGGCACACATAGCGCCCATGAAGGATCAGCCAGTGATGGGAGTCGAGCAAGTATTGCTTGGGTACAAACTTCATCAGTTTTTGCTCCACCTCGACCACATTTTTGCCGGGAGCAATACCGGTACGGTTGCTGACCCGGAAAATATGGGTGTCCACCGCCATGGTCAGTTGGCGAAAGGCGGTATTGAGCACCACGTTCGCTGTCTTGCGGCCGACGCCGGGTAGCGCTTCCAGTTCTTCGCGGGTTTGCGGGACTTCGCCGCCATGGCGCTCCACCAACAGGCGACAGGTTTCGATCACGTTTTTCGCTTTGCTGTTAAACAGGCCGATTGTCTTGATGTATTCCGACAGCCCCTCGACACCCAGCGCATGGATCGCCGCCGGTGTATTGGCCACGGGATAGAGTTTGGCGGTGGCCTTGTTGACGCCGACATCGGTCGACTGGGCGGAAAGAATCACGGCAATCAGCAATTCGAATGGCGATGAATAGGCCAGTTCAGTCTTCGGTTCCGGGTTGTCTTCGTGAAACCGGCGGAAAATTTCCAAGCGTTTTGCGGCATTCATGGGCGATGCGTTTCCTGAAAAACAGTCAATCATTGTGAGGGCGTCGAACGGGCCCAGGCCTGTCGTGCCGCGATCAATAATCCCAGCAGAATGAACCCGCCGGGGGCCAGCGTGGCGAAGTGCAAGCCACCGTTGCCAGCCAGTTCGCGCAGCAGGCCCAGGCCGACCATCAACGCGCCAAACAGGGCGCACAGGCGCAAGCGGTCCAGGCGTGGGCTCTGAAAGAAACCGTTGTACTCCAGCACAACGCATTGCAGGGCGATCAACCCTGCGTAAAGCGCTACCGGTTGGTGCCATTGAAGGGACCAGACTTGTGCGGCCATTTGCGCGCAGCTGGTGAGTGTGGCGGCCAGCAGGAGGCAGGCGAGCAAGCGGGCGGACGGAACCAGCCGGGATCGCAAGGCCCACATGCCAGCGCCATAAGCACTGATCACCACGATGAACATCAGCCACATTCCCAGCGCCGCCACCCAGGAGGTCGTCGCGCCAATCAGGGGCGCAAGCATCAGCGAATTTTGCAGGGCCTGGGACCTAGTCATGGGTGCTACTCCCGATCAATTGTTGCCGGTGTTCATCGAAGTAGCGTAACGCGTCGTGAATGGCACTGATCACCGCCCTTGAAGTGCTGGTTGCACCCGCCACCTGATCGAATTGCCCCTGATCCTTTTTCAGAGCCCAGCCTGAGTCGCCGGGGTCGCTTCGAGACTTGCCGGCAAATCCCTGGAGCCAGGTATTGGGCCATTCGGCGATTTTGCCACCCAGTCCCGGAGTTTCCGATTGCTTGAGGGTTTTGACGCCCAACAACTTGCCGTTGGGATCGATGGCAATCAGCAGTTCGATTGAGCCTTCGTAGCCCATGGTCTGGCTGCGCAGCAATACCGCGCTCGGTTGGCCGGCCTTGGTCGCCAGGTAGCCGCCCGGCAGCGTGCTGTTGGGCAAGGTGATGTTGGCGAGGGCGAGTGGCTGTTCCAGCGGTTGATTGTCGTAAGTTGCCGGTGGTAGCAGGTCCAGCAGGTTGCGGCTGTCGATCAGCCGTTGTTCAGCCGCAATGCGGGGGGCGCTGATGCGTTGCACGAGGTAGGTCGCGCCGATTCCCAGCCCGGCCAACAGCACCAGAATCACCACGCTTGAGGCTCGGCTCATGGGGTCACTTCTTGCCTGGACGCGACAAAGCGCTCCAGTGCTGGCACACAAAGGTTCATCAGCAGCACGGCAAATGCCAAACCATCCGGATAGCCGCCCCATGTCCGTATCAAGTAAGTCAACACGCCCACACCAATACCAAAGAGCAACCGGGCGCCAGCACTTTTCGCACCGGACACCGGTTCCGTGACAATGAAAAAAGCCCCCAGCATGGTGGCGCCGGTCAGCAGATGAAACAGGGGGGAGCCATGGGAGTCGGAGCCCGAGCCGTTCCAGCACAGCAGGCTCATGACAAACAGACTGGCAAGCAAGCCGACCGGCGCATGCCAGCTGAACACTCGCTGTTGCAGGAGAAATGCGCCACCGGCCAGAAAGGCCAGGTTGACCCACTCCACGCGGCGTCCACCAAAATGGCCGAACGCCGGGTTGCCAGCAAAGAGTTCATCCATGGTCAGGCTTTTGTTGATTCGCAGGCTGTCCAGCGCGGTGGCCTGTGCCCAGGCATCTGGTGTAGCGCCGAGGTTGAATCCAAAAACCTGTTGCAGGCCACCGAGCAAGTCCATGCCGTGGGAGGACGGCCAGTGCGTCATTGGTTGGGGAAAGGCCACCAGCACCAGGGCGAAACCGAGCATCGCCGGGTTGAACGGATTCTTGCCAACGCCGCCGTACAGTTGTTTGCCGAGCAGCGCGAACGCCGCTGCACAGACCGTCAGCCACCATGGGCAGTAGGGTGGCAACGCCAGTGCCAGTAACGTCGCACTGACCAGTGCACTGCCGTCACTCAACGTCGGTTGGAGCGGGCACTGGCGCAGTCGCAACACAGCGCCTTCAACCGCCAGCGCGGTAACGGTCGCCAGCAGCAGGTTGATCAATACGCCCCAGCCATACAGCCAGAAGAGCGTCAGCATTCCCGGCACGGTGGCCAGCAACACCAGTTTCATGGCCTGCTGGAGGCGTTCGTCCACCGGCTCAAGGGGCGACATAGGCATCCACCTGGCGCTGGGCTTCCAGCAAGCGCGCGCGGGCCTTGTCGATCAATTCGCCTGGGGTGTCTGCACCTCGTTCAAGTTTGCTGACGTCGGCACGGGCGTAGGCCAATTCGGTTTTTAGCTGTCGAAGCTGGCTGTCGATGGGGCGCTTTTCCACTCGTGTCAGGTCCGGCAGTGGCTGTTCACTCGCCGCCTCAGCGACGTGCAAGGCTTGTTCCGACTCGTTGAGTGCGCGTTGCAGGGCTTCGATCTGTTCGGCCGGTGCGTCGTTGGTCTGGGCTTTCTTGAGTTCGGCGCGGCGCATCGCCAACTGGATCTTCGCCCGTTTCAATTCGGCGTCCTTCGCCGGTGCAACCGGTGTCGGGGCTGGCGATGAACTGCTTTCCAATTGCGCCAAGGTCTGTTCGGCGGCTTCAAATTGTTGCTGAAGTACGATCAGTTGCGACTGCTGCTCGAAGGTCGGTGGATGCCCGAAGGCCTTTAGCGACTTGTTCAGTTGCGCCCGACTCATCGCCAGATCGATCTTGGCCTTTTTCAACGCCGCATCGGCGCTCGCCGCTTTTTGTGCACGCACGCGTTCAAGCGCTGCCTGTACCGGGTCGAGCGTAGCCATTTCAGCGGGCACTACGCTGCGTTGGGCGCGAGCCTGGCGCTCAGCGAGTTTCTGTTGTTCCTCACGCTGCAAGCGGGCATTGCGCTGTTCAAATCGGCGCCGGGCATGGTTGCGTTTGGCGGCGCGAGCCCGCTGCTCCTCAAGGCTGAAGGCCAGGCCTCCGACAATTGGCAGCACCGTGGTCAGCGGTAGCGGTCGCATCTCGATGCAGTCCACCGGGCAGGGCGCGACACAAAGATCACAACCGGTGCATTCGTCGATGATCACCGTGTGCATCAACTTGGCAGCACCGACGATGGCATCCACCGGGCAGGCCTGGATGCATTTGGTGCAACCGATGCATTCGGCTTCGCGAATGTAAGCGATTTGCGCCGGGGCCGAGCCGCGACTGATGTCCAGTTCGAGCACCGGCACTTTCAGCAGATCGGCCAGGGCCGCGATGGTTTCGCTGCCGCCGGGCGGGCACTTGTTGATCGGCTCGCCGCTGGCGATGCCTTCGGCGTAGGGCTTGCATCCGGGATGGCCACATTTGCCGCATTGAGTCTGCGGCAAGAGGGCGTCGATGCGTTGAATCAGACTCATGTTTTGATCAGTCCGCTAAATCCGAGAAATGCCACCGCGATCAATCCGGCACCGATCAACTCGATCGGCAGGCCACGAAAGGGCAGGGGGATATCGTTATCGAGTGTGCGTTGGCGCAAATCGCTGAACAGGCTCAGCACCAGCCAAAACCCTAGCCCGGCGCCGAGGCTCAGGAAGGTGGCGTGAAAGAATCCTTTGTCGTCCTGAGCGTTGAGCAGCGTCAACCCGAGCACACCCGCGTTGCCCAAAAGCAGTGGCCAGAGACCGTCGAACTTAAGCGTTGGCAGTGCCTGCGACAGCCCTTTCAACAACGGCGCAATCAACAAGACGCTTAATGGCAAGAACACGAACAGACGCAGCGACGTCAATTCCAGAGGGGCCAGCAGCCAATGGTCAGCCGCGTAACCCAACGTGCCGACCATCCACATCAGGCACGTCGTCGCGATACCCAAGGCATGGACTTGACGATGTTCGTTACCCAGCAGCGAATCGGCGGCCAGCGGCCAGTACAACACGACGTTGTTGATCAGGGCAGCGCTGATAAGCGTAAGAAGCATCTCGGTCATGATCGTGCCGGCAAGAACAGGGGCTTTTTAACGCAGCGGTCTAAAAAGCTTAGGCATTATCCGGCAAGGACGGAGGGTGGGCCAGATATGAAAATCCCACAGTCGCGTCTGGCACGACTGTGGGATCGATTTACCGCACAAACTTACTTGATACGCTGACCCGGCTTGGCGCCGCTATCAGGGCTCAGCAAGTAGATTTCTTCACCACCAGGGCCAGCCGCCATCACCATGCCTTCGGAGATGCCAAATTTCATTTTCCGCGGCTTGAGGTTGGCGATCATCATGGTCAGGCGACCATCGAGCTTGGACGGATCCGGATAAGCGCTCTTGATCCCGGAGAACACGTTGCGTTGCTCGTCACCGATGTCCAGGGTCAGGCGCAGCAGCTTGTCAGCGCCTTCCACGTGCTCGGCCTTGAGAATCAGCGCGACGCGCAGGTCGACCGCAGCAAAGGCGTCGAACTCGATTTCTGGCGACAGGGGATCCTTGGCCAGTTCGCCGTTGCCGGCCGGTGCGGCTTCGCCGGTGTCGGTTGCGCTGGCGGTCAGGTCTTCTTTGGATGCGTCGCTCATGGCTTGTACTTTTACCGGGTCGATACGAGTCATCAACGGCTTGAACTCGTTCAGCTGATGGTTGCTGAGCAAGGTCGCGTGGTCATTCCAGGTCAGCGGCGCGACGTTCAGGAACGCCTCGGCGTCGGCGGCCAGTAGCGGCAGCACGGGCTTGAGGAAGATCACCAGCTGGCGGAACAGGTTGACGCCCAGGGCGCAGATAGCCTGGACTTCATCCTGCTTGCCTTCCTGTTTGTTCAGCGACCACGGTGCCTTGTCGGCGATCCAGGCGTTGGCACGGTCGGCCAGGCCCATGATTTCACGCATGGCGCGGGCGAAGTCGCGAGCTTCGTAAGCCTCGGCGATGCTTGGCGCAGCAGCGAGGAACGCATCGGTCAGCTCTGGCGCGGCATTCCCCGCCACCAGCACACCGGCGTTGCCTTTATGGATGAAACCGGCGCAGCGACTGGCAATGTTGACGACTTTGCCGACCAGGTCCGAGTTGACCTTCTGCACGAAGTCTTCGAGGTTCAGATCGAGGTCGTCGACGCCACGGCTCAGTTTGGCCGCGTAGTAGTAGCGCAGGTATTCCGGCGACAGGTGATCCAGATACGTCCGGGCCTTGATGAAGGTGCCGCGCGACTTGGACATTTTCTGACCGTTGACGGTCAGGTAGCCGTGTACGTTGATGCCGGTCGGTTTACGGAAACCGGCGCCTTCGAGCATGGCTGGCCAGAACAGGGCGTGGAAGTTGACGATGTCCTTGCCGATGAAATGGTACAGCTCGGCCGTGGAATCCTTGCCCCAGAACGCGTCGAAGTCCAGCTCCGGGGTGCGGTCGCACAGGTTCTTGAAGCTGGCCATGTAGCCGATTGGCGCATCCAGCCACACATAGAAATATTTGCCTGGCTCGTCTGGAATCTCGAAACCGAAGTACGGCGCATCGCGGGAGATGTCCCACTGTTGCAAGCCGGCATCCAGCCATTCGGCGATCTTGTTGGCCACGGCGTCTTGCAGGGTGCCGCTGCGGGTCCAGGTTTGCAGCATCTCCTGGAAGTCCGGCAGTTTGAAGAAGAAGTGCTGGGAATCCTTGAGCACCGGCGTGGCGCCAGAGATCGCCGACTTCGGATCCTTCAGATCGGTTGGGGCATAGGTCGCACCGCATTTTTCGCAGTTGTCGCCGTACTGGTCTTCGGTGCCACATTTCGGGCAGGTGCCCTTGATGAAGCGGTCGGCCAGGAACATTTTCTTTTCCGGGTCGAAGTACTGCGTGATCGAGCGCTGGGCAATGTGCCCGGCGTCGCGCAGCTTCAGGTAGATCTGGCTCGACAGCTCACGGTTTTCTTCGGCGTGAGTGGAGTGGAAGTTATCGAAGTCCACCAGGAACTCGGCAAAGTCGGCGCTGTGTTCAGCCTGGACGTTGGCGATCAGTTGTTCCGGGGTGATGCCTTCCTTTTCCGCGCGCAGCATGATCGCCGAACCGTGGGCGTCGTCGGCGCAGACATAAATGCATTGATTGCCGCGGTGCTTCTGGAAGCGCACCCACATATCGGTCTGGATGTATTCCAGCATGTGGCCAAGATGGATCGAACCATTGGCATAGGGCAGGGCGCTGGTGACGAGGATCTTGCGTGGCTCGGACATGGGGCTCGGCTACTTGATGAAACGGAGGTCGGCCACTATAAAGCGCTGGCGCATATTTTTCACCCCCAAGGCCGGCACCGCGGACCCTTGTAGCAGCTGCCGAAGGCTGCGTTCGGCGGCGAAGCCGTCGTGAATCCGGACACTGCGGTGTTTCAAGTGAATGCGAGATGACCGGATTGGCGACTGCTTCGCAGCCGAACGCAGGCTTCGCCAGCTGCTACAGGTCGCATTCAACCATGGGGTGTTTGTCACATTCTGAAAGCATGCCGAACACGCCATAGAACGGTTAGGATACCCGCCTGATTTTCCTGTCTTGCTATCGGAGTTGCCCATGAGCGCCGTCAATCGCGCAGCGGTGGAAGCCGTCCTTCGCCAATACACCGACCCTTACCTGAACCAGGACCCGGTCAGCGCCGGATGCGTGCGCGATATCCAGATCCAGGGCGATCGCGTCAGCGTCCAGCTGGAGCTGGGGTACGCCGCCGGTCTGTTCAAAAGCGGCTGGTCACAAATGCTGCAAATGGCCATTGAAGGCCTGGACGGCGTGACGACCGCCCGCGTCGACATCACCAGCGTGATTGCCGCGCACAAGGCTCAGGCGCAAATCCAGGGGCTGGCGAACGTGAAAAACGTGGTGGCCGTGGCATCCGGCAAGGGCGGCGTAGGCAAGTCCACCACCGCCGCGAACCTGGCGCTGGCGCTGGCCCGTGAAGGTGCCAAGGTCGGGATTCTCGACGCGGACATCTACGGTCCGAGCCAGGGCATCATGTTTGGCATCCCGGAAGGCACCCGACCAAAGGTCAAGGATCAGAAGTGGTTCGTGCCGATCGAGTCCCATGGCGTTGAAGTGATGTCGATGGCCTTCCTGACCGACGACAATACCCCGATGGTTTGGCGCGGGCCGATGGTGTCCGGTGCACTGTTGCAACTCGTGACCCAAACCGCCTGGGGCGATCTGGATTACCTGGTCATCGACATGCCGCCAGGCACCGGTGACATTCAGCTGACACTGGCACAGAAAGTCCCGGTGGCCGGCGCGGTGATCGTGACGACCCCGCAAGATCTGGCATTGCTGGACGCGCGCAAGGGCGTGGAGATGTTCCGCAAGGTCAACATCCCGGTGCTGGGCGTGGTGGAAAACATGGCCGTGCACATCTGCTCCAACTGCGGGCATGCCGAGCATTTGTTCGGTGAAGGCGGTGGGGTGAAGCTGGCCAACCAGTATGGCGTCGAACTGTTGGCTTCGTTGCCACTGTCGATGATCATCCGCGAGCAGGCCGATGGCGGCAAGCCAACGGTGATCGCCGAGCCGGACAGCCAGATTGCGATGGTGTACCAGGAACTGGCCCGCCATGTTGGCGCGCGGATCGTGTTGCAGGAGGCGGTGTCGCCGGCGATGCCGAACATCACCATCAGCGACGATTGATGCGCTGAATAGATGTTGTAGCAGCTGCCGAGGCACGAGGCTGCGTTGGGCTGCGCAGCAGCCCCCGAGGGCGGTCCTGCGGACACGCAACGCAGCCTCGTGCCTCGGCAGCTGCTACAGGGTTTTGGGTGTTTCTTAGATCCTCAACCCGCCATCCATCTCCAGGATCCGGCCGGTGTAGTAGTCGTTCTCGAAAATGTACGCCGCCGAATGGGCGATCTCTTCCGGTTTACCCATGCGCTTGAGCGGAATACCGGCCGTCATCTTGTCCAGTGCTTCAGGCTTCATCCCCAGTGTCATCTCGGTTTCGATAAAGCCCGGTGCAATGCCCGCCACACGGATGCCGTAACGCGCCAGTTCCTTGGCCCAGGTTACGGTGGCCGCAGCGACACCGGCCTTGGCGGCCGAGTAGTTGGTCTGACCGACGTTGCCAGCGCGGGAGATCGAGGAGATATTGATGATCGCGCCGTGATTTTCCAGCTCGACCATTTTGGCGGCCACTTCACGGGTGCACAGGAACACGCCGGTCAGGTTGACGTCGATGACCGCCTGCCATTGGGCCAGGGTCATCTTGGTCATTTCGCCGTCCTTGACCTTCAACAGCAGACCGTCGCGCAGGATACCGGCGTTGTTGATCAGGCCATGGATCGCGCCGAAATCTTCGGCGACCTGGGCGACCATGTGGGTCACTTGCTCTTCATTGGCGACGTTGCACAGGTAGCTGCGCGCCTCGGCGCCCTTGGCCTTGCAAGCCGCGACGGCGTCGTCGAGCTTTTCCTGGTTCAGGTCCACCAGTGCCAGTTTCGCGCCTTTGGCGGCGAAATACTCGGCCATGGATCGGCCTAAACCCTGGCAACCGCCAGTGATAATGATTACTTTGTCAGTGAGTTGCATTCGCATGCCCCAATAGCAGGTCAGAGTGGTTTTCCTTGGAGAGGGCCTCTCGATCTGCGCCGGATGGAGCCTGGCTGCACATGAGAACTGCCCGAATGGCGCGCTGAATACTTATCCCCAGCCGCCTGTCCGTTTTTTCGACGGATTCTATTTAAGGAGTCATAAATTGAGCGTAGAAGCGGCGAAGAATGCCCGAAAATTGCTTCTCAAGGAATACCGAGGGGTGCTCTCGACCCATTCCAAGTCGATGCCGGGTTACCCGTTTGGCTCTGTGGTCCCTTACTGTCTGGATGAACAGGGCCGGCCGCTGATCCTTATCAGCCGCATCGCTCAGCACACCCACAACCTGCAAAAAGATTCGAAATGCTCTCTGTTCGTGGGCGAACGCGAGGCCGACGATGTACAAGCCGTTGGTCGCCTGACTTACCTTGCCGAAGCAGAACAGCTCGTGGACGAGGCCGCCATCGACGCGGCGGCACAGCGTTACTACCGCTATTTCCCTGATTCGCAGAGCTACCACAAGGCTCACGATTTCGATTTCTGGGTACTCAAACCCGTACGTCACCGCTATATCGGCGGCTTCGGCGCGATTCACTGGGTCGATCATCTGACATTGGCCAACCCGTTTGCCGGCAAGGCTGAAGCGAGCATGGTCGAGCACATGAATGCCGATCACGCCAAAGCCATCGCGCACTACGTCGAACTGGCGGGACTGCCGAAAACCGAACCGGCGCAACTGGCCGGCATCGACACCGAAGGCATGCATTTGCGTATCGGCCAGGCGCTATACTGGCTGCCCTTTCAAGCTGCTTGTAATACGCCGACACAAGTCCGGGAAGCCTTGGTTTCTCTGGCTCACGCCGAGCATTGGCCCATAAATGAAGTCGCCGACGCTTGAATTCTCGAAACGGCGACGTCATTTAGGGAAGACTGGCAAGGCACTCTTGCGTTGAGGAACCATTTGATGCGCCCTTTTTTGTTGCTCTTTTTACTGTTCCCGGTGTTGGAACTGTTCGTATTCGTCAAAGTCAGTGGGAGCATCGGTTTTTTCCCGGCCCTGCTACTGATTATTCTCGGCTCGATGTTCGGCGTGTTCGTGCTGCGTATCGCCGGTCTGGCCACTGCGCTGCGTGCCCGTGAAAGTCTGAACCGCGGCGAGCTGCCGGCCCAGACCATGCTGGAAGGCCTGATGCTAGCCCTGGCGGGGGGGCTGTTGATCCTGCCGGGCTTCGTCAGTGATGTGCTGGGCCTGATCATGCTGCTGCCGATCTCTCGCCGACTGCTGGCCAATAAAATGCGCCAGCGTGCCGAAGAGGCCGCGATCCGTCAGCGTGCATTCGCCGAGGACCTGCAATCGCGTGGCGGGCCCGTTCCGCGCGAGCCGCTGGGCCGTGAACCCAATGTGATCGAAGGCGAGTTCGAGCACCGCGACTCCAAGTAAATCGTTTCACCTGCACGGCACCTTCGGGTGCCGTGTTTGTTTTTGGGGCATCGATGTAAAAAAATTCGATCCCCGCCCTTGTAATAAGCTTGTGCGCCCTTATGTAACGGTCACCGCAAGGTTTCTGGCAATCATGCCAGACAGACTTCCGCGTCTCGCTTGTCGAGCCGCAACCGGCACCGCCGGATTTGTTAAACCCGCCGGGACCACACCGGCCGATGAAAACCACAATTAGGAGAGATCGACAATGAAGCTTCGTCCTCTGCATGACCGCGTCGTCATCCGTCGCAGCGAAGAAGAAAAGAAAACCGCTGGCGGTATCGTCCTGCCAGGTTCGGCTGCTGAAAAAGCCAACAGCGGTGAAATTCTGGCAGTCGGCACTGGCCGCGTGCTGGACAACGGTGAAGTGCGTGCACTGGCCGTTAAAGTGGGCGACAAGGTTGTGTTCGGTCCTTACTCCGGCAGCAACACCGTGAAAGTTGATGGCGAAGACCTGCTGGTAATGGCTGAGAACGAGATTCTCGCTGTTATCGAAGGCTGATTCCCCGCTCATTTTCCCGCTACTACAAAGTATTTAAGGAATATCGATCATGGCTGCTAAAGAAGTTAAATTCGGCGATTCCGCCCGCAAGAAAATGCTCGCCGGTGTAAACGTCCTGGCTGACGCGGTAAAAGCGACCCTGGGCCCTAAAGGCCGTAACGTGATCATCGAGAAGAGCTTCGGCGCTCCGACCATCACCAAGGACGGCGTGTCCGTTGCCAAAGAAATCGAGCTGAAAGATCGCTTCGAAAACATGGGCGCGCAGCTGGTCAAAGACGTTGCCTCCCGTGCCAACGATGACGCAGGCGACGGCACCACCACCGCTACCGTTCTGGCTCAATCGATCGTCAACGAAGGCCTGAAAGCCGTCGCTGCCGGCATGAACCCGATGGACCTGAAGCGCGGCATCGACAAAGCGACCATCGCTATTGTCAAAGAGCTCAAAGCCCTGTCCAAGCCTTGCGCTGACACCAAGGCTATCGCTCAGGTCGGCACCATCTCGGCCAACTCCGACAGCTCCATCGGCGACATCATTGCCGAAGCCATGGAAAAAGTCGGTAAAGAAGGCGTGATCACCGTTGAAGAAGGCTCGGGCCTGGAAAACGAACTGTCGGTTGTTGAAGGCATGCAGTTCGACCGTGGCTACCTGTCCCCGTACTTCGTCAACAAGCCAGAGACCATGACTGCCGAGCTGGACGGTCCGCTGATCCTGCTGGTCGACAAAAAGATCTCGAACATCCGCGAAATGCTGCCAGTACTGGAAGCCGTTGCCAAAGCCGGCCGTCCACTGCTGATCGTGGCCGAAGACGTTGAAGGCGAAGCCCTGGCGACTCTGGTTGTGAACAACATGCGTGGCATCGTTAAAGTCGCAGCCGTCAAGGCTCCGGGCTTCGGCGACCGTCGCAAGGCCATGCTGCAGGACATCGCTGTTCTGACTGGCGGTACCGTTATCTCCGAAGAGATCGGTCTGAGCCTGGAAAGCACTACCCTGGAACACCTGGGTAATGCCAAGCGCGTCATCCTGTCGAAAGAAAACACCACCGTGATCGACGGCGCCGGCGTTGAAGCTGATATCCAGGCTCGCGTTCTGCAAATCCGTCAGCAAGTGGCCGACACTTCGTCCGACTACGACCGTGAAAAACTGCAAGAGCGTCTGGCAAAACTGTCCGGCGGCGTTGCAGTGATCAAGGTTGGCGCCGGTTCCGAAGTTGAAATGAAAGAGAAGAAAGCCCGCGTTGAAGACGCCCTGCACGCTACCCGTGCAGCCGTTGAAGAAGGCGTGGTACCTGGCGGCGGCGTGGCACTGGTTCGCGCTCTGCAGGCAATCTCCGAGCTGAAAGGCGACAACGATGACCAGAACGTTGGCATCCAGTTGCTACGTCGCGCGGTTGAAGCGCCACTGCGTCAGATCGTTGCCAACTCCGGCGACGAGCCAAGCGTTGTCGTCGACAAGGTCAAGCAGGGTTCGGGTAACTTCGGTTACAACGCTGCCACCGGCGAGTACGGCGACATGATCGAAATGGGTATCCTGGACCCGGCTAAAGTGACTCGTTCGGCTCTGCAAGCGGCTTCGTCGATTGCCAGCCTGATGATCACCACCGAAGCCATGATCGCCGAGATCAAGGAAGACGCTCCAGCTGGCGGCATGCCAGACATGGGCGGTATGGGCGGCATGGGCGGCATGATGTAAGCGAGCCTTACCCCTGTACTAAAAAACCCCGCCTGCGAATGCAGGCGGGGTTTTTTATTGCCCTCATTCGGGTAAGTCAGGAGACCGAGTCGCTGCCATCGCGGGCAAGCCACGCTCCCGCAGTTGACCGGGTTAAACCTTTGGGAGCCGGGCTTGCCCGTGATGGCGTCAGTTCAGGCGCCAACTGCTTCAGGGCATGACTCAAACGATGAAGCGACTCTGGATCGTGTAGGAGTGAGCCGGCTCCGGGCGGCGTTCCGACGATGGCGTCTTGTGAGCCGACGTCATGGTTGAATGGCAGACCGCTATCGCGAGCAGGCTCGCTCCCACAGTAAATATGTGTTTCAGGCGCTAACCTGTTTTGCCTTGACCACTGATTCAGCTTTGGTCGCAGGTCGGTAAAGAACGTAGTAATAAGACCCCAGACAAATCAGCCAGCAAAAAATCGCGGTCCAGACGTTGTGCGAAAAGAAGTGCGCCCCCTGCATCATCCGGCCAATCGAGAACACCGAGCCCAGGGCGAAGGCGAAGACTAACGCCGCGCGAGCCATGCGCGGGCGGCGGTCACGCAACACGAAGAACAGGGCGAACAGCGTGAAACCGGTGGCGGCGTGACCGCCAGGCCAGCAACGGCCAGGTTTATCCGTGTGGGGGCGAGGGCTCAACAATTCGCTGTAGGTCTCGTGGCCACCGAATTGCTCAAGGCTCCATGGGCATTGCACGGCTGTCACGGCTTTCATGGGGGTGACAAAGGAGGTTGCCAGGCCCAGCGAAAGCACCAGGCAGCCCAGCTCCCGTTTGAACGGCTTGAGTCGGGTCACGAAAAACGAGCCGGCGAAGCCGAGGACGGCAAATACCGAGAACGCGATGACTAACTGCTTGGCGCGGTCATGCAGGATGTCTTCCAGGAAGTAACTGTGGCGTCCGATGAAATCTCCTGCCACTGGATCGTAGAACAGCTTGGCGAGGTCCATGTCCAGGGATGTCAGTTCGAGCAGCACCAGAATGATCGCCGCGACGGCGGGGACACCCAGGCACACCCAGAAGTTGAGCGGTCTGGAGGCGGGGCGGGCAGCGGTCGAAGCCATGGCATTTCCTTGGTCGGTGAAGTCATTCATGAAGGCGCATCCGCGCGGAGTCTGCTCCCGCTGCTGTCGCCAGTGTGTGAATCAATGGTGAAAAAGATGTTAAAGCTTTCATAGGCTTTTTTCGCGGTTTGACCGCTGCATACAGCCCTATCCCTGAGCCACACTTGGCCTTAAGCTGCGCGGGCCAAGACGGCCGTTACTGTGTACCGAGGAGTGCCCATGCGAATTCTATTGGTTGAAGACAACCGCGATATCCTGGCCAACCTGGCTGATTATCTGGGCCTCAAAGGCTATACCGTGGATTGTGCACAAGACGGTCTGTCCGGCCTGCACCTTGCGGCCACCGAGCATTACGACTTGATCGTGCTCGACATCATGCTGCCTGGCATCGACGGTTACACCCTGTGCAAACGCCTGCGCGAAGACGCCCGCCGCGATACGCCGGTCATCATGCTCACCGCCCGCGATCAACTGGATGACCGGCTGCAGGGTTTCAAGTCCGGTGCTGATGATTACCTGATCAAACCTTTTGCCCTGTCTGAATTGGCTGCGCGGATCGAGGCGGTGATGCGCCGCACTCAAGGTGGCGGTCGTCGCACGTTGCAGGTCGGCGATCTGGCCTATGACCTCGATACCCTGGAAGTGACCCGCGAAGGCCGACTGCTGAAACTCAACCCGGTGGGGCTGAAATTGCTGGCCGTGCTGATGCAGAAAAGCCCTCATGTGCTGCGCCGCGAAATTCTCGAAGAGGCACTGTGGGGCGACGACTGCCCGGACAGTGACAGCCTGCGCAGCCACGTTCATCAACTGCGTCAGGTCATCGACAAGCCGTTCGCCAAGCCATTGCTGCAAACCGTTCACGGGGTAGGTTATCGCTTGGCCGAGGGCCGTGATGGAGTTTAAGCAGAGCCTTGCTCAACGAATCATCATCGCCTTTGCGCTGATGAGCGCACTGGTGGCTGGTGCCTTCGCCATGGGCATTGTGGCGACCGTACACGTGGTGGAAGAAAAACTGATTTCAGCCGGATTGGGCGGCGACTTGCAACGTCTGCTGTTGATGGACAGTTTGTCGGACTGGAACCACCGTCCCGAGCCGGACCAGCTGTTCTACTACAGTGGTGGGGCAGGTGATTTCGAACTGCCCAAGGATTTGCGCAACCTGACCTCGGGTTTTCACGAGGTTTTTCGCGATCAGCTGTCGTATCACGCCATGGTCGAAATTGTCGACGGCCGGCATTACGTATTGCTTCAGGATCAAAGCGATTTCGAAGAGCGTGAACGGGTGCTGTTTGCCGTGGTGTTAACGGGCTTCGTGCTGAGCCTGGCGCTGGCGGTATTTCTCGGTTGGGTTCTGGCGCGCAAAGTCATGGCGCCGGTGGTCCGACTGGCCCGCCAGGTGCGTCATCGCGATCAATTGTTAGGGCTGGCGCCGCCTCTGGCGCCCGATTATGCCGCCGATGAAGTGGGCGAGTTGGCTGTTGCCTTCGACGCGACCCTTGGGCGCTTGCGTCAGGCATTGAACCGCGAGCGGCTGTTTACCAGTGACGTCAGCCACGAACTGCGTACGCCATTGATGGTGCTGGCCAGTTCCTGTGAGCTGCTGTTGGAAAATCCTGGTATCGACCAGCGCGGCCGGGCCCAGGTCGAGCGGATTGCCCGGGCCTGCGAAGAAATGCGAGAGCTGGTACAAACCTTCCTGATGCTGGCCCGCGCACAGCGTGAAGACGCCAGCATGTCGCCACAACAGAACCTGAACGAGGTCGCCGACGGGCTGCTCAATCTGTGGCGAGAACCCATCGAAAACAAGGGGCTGAAGCTGGTATTCGAGCCGGGGGACCCTCCAGTTGCCACTTACAACGCAACCCTGTTGCACGCGGTAATGGGCAACCTGTTGCGCAACGCTCTGCATTACACCGAACGCGGGTTCATTCGCCTGACTCTCACAGCCACGGGTTTTTTTGTCGAGGACAGTGGTGTGGGTATTCCTGAGGAAAAACGCGAAGCGATGTTCGAACCTTTCGTGCGGGGTTCCGAAAAACGCGGTGAGGGCCTTGGTCTGGGGTTGTCGCTGGTGCAGCGGATCTGTGAGAACCAGGGCTGGACTGTCAGCCTGACGACAATGGAGCCCAATGGCTGTCGTTTTCAGGTCGAATTACAGGCCTCGAGTACCCGTTGATTTGATAGTCACGGCGGGATTCCATGAGTTATTGTTAATGGTCTGTAAAATGCTGAAATAGTTAAGGGATTTACTCAACGAAATTTTCACAAATACGTGACCTGACTCTGACACTAAACTACCTAAGGTTGATGTCATCAGCATTTCAGGAGACTTTGATGATGGACGGCCCGATCAAACTTGATTTTTCCGAAAAATACGACGATCAACACGCTCAACACTACCTGCGCAAACATCAGGATGGGCTCGGTCGCAAGTTGTCTCACTGGCGTGATGTACAGCTGGCGCGTAAAGCGCTGACGCTGGCCGGCGATCCCGGTCTTGTACTCGATTTGCCATGCGGTGCCGGGCGTTTCTGGCCAATGCTGGCGGAAAAAGCCAACCGGGCGATCATCGGTGCCGACAACTCTGAGTCGATGGTGAAGATTGCCATGCAGTCGCAACCCGCTGACGTGGTCAAACGGGTCCAACCCTTGCACACTTCTGCCTTCGACATCGCCTTGCCTGATAATGCCGTCGACAGCATTTTCTGCATGCGTTTGCTGCACCACATCGGTGAAGCCGAGCATCGACTGGCCATTTTCCGCGAGTTCGAGCGTGTCTCCCGTGACAGCGTAATCCTTTCACTGTGGGTGGACGGTAACTTCAAGGCCTGGAAACGCAAGCGTTCAGAAGCGCGGCGTGGGCAGGAAGGTTACCAAAACCGGTTTGTGTTACCGGCCGCAACGGTGGAAAAGGAGTTTGAGCAGGCGGGTTTCCGTATTCAAGAAAAGCTGGATTTCATACCGCTCTACGCTATGTGGCGCGTTTACGTCTTGCGCAAGAGGTAACAGGATGGCAGTGCAATGTGCAGCAGAACAGGAAGTCGCTCCCCAGGACCGCTTCGACTATTTCTGGAATCAGCGTGGTGAATGGGTAGAAGAACCCAATGTTCGCCGCGGTGGTGAGAGTGGCGTGCAGCGTGTCACCGGCAGCGACGGGCAGCTGCTCTATGCCAAGCGTCAGACCGGCCACATCTATCGCAGTTGGTTGCACCCGTTTGGCCGCCCGACCGTATTGCGTGAGCAAGATGCCCTAATCGGCTTGCGCAAGCTCGACGTGCGTGTTCCTGACATCGTTTTCTGCGGCGCACAGCGCGACCCTGTGCACAAATGGCGAGCATTGCTGGTGACCAAGTCGCTGGATGGCTTCGACGAAATCGAAAACTGGTACGCCGGTGGTGGCCGTGAGCGTCACGGTGAGGCGGTGCATGATCTCGTTTTGAAAGATCTGGCAGAGAACCTCGCTCGCATGCACAAGGGTCGTTGGCAGCACGGTTGCATCTACATCAAGCACGTATTTTTGCGGGTCACCGGTGAAGGCGAGTCGGCCAAGGCCGAAATTGCCTTGATCGATCTGGAGAAGTGCCGGCAGCGTATGACAGCTTCCCGGGCGGCTACGCATGACATGAAACAACTGCGTCGCCACTCGTCGTTCAGCGCTGCGGATTGGGAAAAACTCGTCTACTTTTATGAGGCGGCGTTTGGCAGCGCTATCAAAGGTTTATAGCGATGAAACTCGAAATTGCACGAGGTTTATTTCTGATAGGAGCCTTGGCAGTTGCTTCATTGGCGGTGGCTGCCTGGGAGCAGCCTCGCACGCAAGTCCTCAGTTCAGTAAGCAGCGATGCTCACTGTCCAGTACCACGAGCCATCAAAGCCTCTGTGGCAGCGCAACCCGACAATGACCTGTTATTACTCATGTTCGGGCTGGCTCAGGGAGTAAGGCCGCAAGGTTGACCCGTTTGAAGCCCAAATAAAAGGCCTCGCAATTGCGAGGCCTTTTTTGTGTCCGACGCTAATCCACTGTGGGAGATTCTATGTTGCAGGGGAACCCTGCAGCCGTAAATTCGGCTGGTATTCGCTCTGGTTTTTCATGAGGGCGAATGCCACCCGACACAG